>CAZTQP010000088.1:0-2596 GCA_964615825.1 uncultured Gammaproteobacteria bacterium | reverse complement strand
TTAATACGCATCCGCAAATACAGGGGCTAAATAGCGATCCGTAGGCACAAATGCATCGGTTAGATGCGGCACCTCATGTCCGCGGAGAAATGCGTCGACAGTCGTATCTGGAAGTAACTGCGTGAGACGCGTATATTCTTCTGCCGACACAGCGGTTCGACGCGCGGACGGTGAGAAGGTGGTTCGCCAACTTCCTGCGTCAATCGCCTTATCACTCGCGATGAGAACGATTGTATTTCTTCCTTTCGCAAACTCGGGAGCGCCTGGGGCGACATAGACATGTCCCCAGACCTCTTTGAGCGTGCGGAGCATGGCGGATAAGAATTGCCCGTAACGAGGGTCATCAATGATATTGAGGGCGTAGACCCCGTCTTGAGACATGTGCCTCTTGAGAAGCTGATGAAACTCTAACGTTGTTAGATGGTATGGGACACTAAAATCATTGAAGGCGTCTCCAAAGACGAGATCGAATTTTTTATCTGAAGGCAGGCGTGATAAATACATGCGTGCATCGATATTTTGTGTTTCGATTGGGGTATTTGCCGGTAGACCTAGATCCGTCGTATTTACCTCTGTGACTCCCGGATCAATTTCGGACACCGTGCTATGTGAGTTGGGATAGTACGCGGTTAAATAACGGGGTAGCACATATCCTCCTCCACCAATAAAGAGTGAGGAAAAGGATTGCTCTTGTGTGTATTTATTGGCAATCAGATGTGCGTAGACTTGTTCGTATCCATACCCCAACGCTTCCGGATGACCGATTTGAACATAGGAGTGGACGAGATGATCAAGGCGTAAACTGTAGGCACGATTCTGTTCAGAAAAATTTGAATCTTTTATAAGCTGGACGCAATAGTATAGTGTTTCTTTTAAACAGGCAGCTGGCGCGAGAAATAACACGCCTAATCCCGCCGCTAACATGAGGAGCAGACGAGGACGCATAGCAGACATTGGACGAGAAATCCATACACCAATCGCGAGACAAACGAGGACTAAGTAAACGAGTAATCCGCGCGTCCCTACCCAGGCGATGAATACAAATCCTGTTCCAAGTGTTCCTACCAATCCTCCAAGTGTGTTCCACGCAGCTAACGACCCTGATCGCGCTCCTAGACTCGTGAGGCCATGGATCTGAATACGCATCAATTGCGGAGAGATTGTTGAAAGCGCGATGGCGGCCGGCAAAAAAGCGAACGTCGTGAATAAAATTGTGCGTAAAATCAAGGGCAGTGTGATGGAAGCAAAGAGTGGACCCGTGATAATCACTACGTAGATAGCGAACAGGATCGCGATCCCAGACCACATGAATGATTTTCCTAGGAGCTGTTTTGAAGAACGTTGGTCTGCCAAAATTCCTCCTAGAATGTTTCCGGCGATGATGCCTAATAATATAATACCAATACTCCCCGTCCAGGTATAAATAGACACGCCGATATAGGGGGCTAAGACCCGGCTCATGACCACCTCAAGGGACAGGAGAGCGAACCCGCTTACAAATGCCAACACTGATCTTTGCGCAACCGATATTTTTTCTTCTGCCGTAAGAGAAACGGATTCGGACATGGACGGCGCCTTTATTGCTTCTGGCAGACCAGGAGTACTTCTCTTTCTTTCCTGAAGGAGAGAAAGCACACCCATTCCTCCCAATACTCCCGCAATACTCCATAAAATAACCGGCGTCGAACTCCACATGACCCAAATAAATCCTGTGCTAAACGTTCCGATGATACTTCCTAAAGCTGAAGCGGCGTTCAACCCTCCCACCCTCTCTCCCGTTTGTCCTGGTACAGATATTGACTGCTTCACAAAACACGGATAGATCGCGGCCAGGATCATGCTTGGCACGCAGAGAACTGCCGCACTCAATATCACGGCGATGACCCCTAATGGCAGCGAGGATTCCAAGAGATATGGACCGATCCATCTTGCAAGTGGGTACATGCATGCTACCGATACTCCTCCCGCCAAGAGCAGCTCCCCTCCCCATGTGCGTGCGGGTACGCGGTCGGCGAGAAGCCCCCCTAAGCGATACCCGATCGCCATAGATACAAACACTACTCCGATGACACTCGCCCAGGCTACAAGAGATACGCCTATATACGGTGCAAGAAGTCGACTCGCGACCAACTCCACCGTCATCAAACAGATATTTACCAAAAGGATGGTGAGCCCGATCTGCGTCCGTCCTCGGAAATGAGCAAAAAAAGAAGAAAGCATGTCCCGAATTGTACCTTATAAACCACAAAACGCCTTGTGGGGCGTTTTGATATCGTTCTGAACTCTTATTTGCTTTCTTTATGGCCAATTCTGCCTTTGCAGGTTTTGCAGAACTTTTTCAGCTCTAAACGGGCCTTAATGGTCTTCTTATTCTTGCGAGAGTGGTAATTGGTCTTACCACACTGCGTACATTGCATTTTGATCAGGTTATCCTGGGACATATCGGGGTATGGAAAATTTGATGGAGCCGGCGGACGGAGTCGAACCGACGACCTACGGTTTACAAAACCGTTGCTCTGCCAACTGAGCTACGCCGGCATACGAAGCACTCGTCTAACGCCTTTTACAACAACGCCCGAAGCTTAGCGAAAAAGAG
>CAZTQP010000087.1:0-2636 GCA_964615825.1 uncultured Gammaproteobacteria bacterium | reverse complement strand
AGTCAGATTCGTTCGTATGTGTTGCATCCGTATAAGATGGTGAAAGACCATCGTACGGATGTTGAAACGTCTGATCCGGAAGCGGTGTTGGGAGGCGATCTGGATCGCTTTGTGGAAGGGTACTTGCGCTGGAAGGCGAAAGAAGGTTAACGGCTCCAGAGGAGGGTAAAAGTGAGCAAACAGCTCGAAGAAATGATCACAAGAACGGAACAGACGAGGACGGCTTGGTCTTTGCGGTGGATTCCGTAGATGGTCCACACGATGTTCGCAATCAGAAGAATGAGGAATGTTACCGGCGAAAGAGCCTCGACATCATGTGTGCGCCAAGCGGTTGCCACTTGCGGGTAGAGCGCAATACCGTTGAAAACGGCATTTGCTTCCGCGATATAATCAATGGGGTGATGATGTTTGGAAGAAGATGCTTTCTTTTTTCTAAGAAGGTGCAACATATTGAGGGGAGTATACCTGATGGAAGGGTTAGGTGTTAGGCTTTCAGGGTTTGGTTCTAGGGTCCATACGTAACAACCATATGCTCGACCAATTACCAGAGGATATTTTTCAAGCTGTTTCCGCCTTAAATAGAGGTGGTGTGATTGCGTTCCCCACAGAGACGACGTATGGCCTTGGATGTGACCCATGTAATACGCAGGCAGTTGAAAGGATTTTTACCATGAAGGGCCGTGATTCGCATAAGCCCTTGTTGCTTGTGGCGGGTTCCTGGGAACAGGTAGAGCGGGTCGCTCATCTATCGAGAGCGGCAAAGCGTCTTGCGGAGAAGTATTGGCCGGGGCCACTTACGCTGGTGTTACCGGTACGAGCTGAGGCTGGGTTGGCGAATGGCGTAGCTCCTCAAGGAGAGGTGGCGGTGCGTTTTTCTTCTTCTCCCGTTGTGCAAAAGCTTGTGTGGACATTTGGGTCTGCGGTCGTTGCGACTTCTGCCAACAGATCGGGTGAGCCCGATAGTCGCTCTGCGGAAGATGTGCGGGCATATAACTTGGATGTAGATTATATTATTGATGGGGGACGATTGGAGGAGTCTTTGCCGTCTACGGTGGCTCGTGTTAAAGAAGATGGTGTGATCGAAATTATTCGACGAGGAGCCATAGTAATTTGAGCGCCCATCCTTTTATTATGAGAAATGTTGTTTTGTCGTTTTTCCTTGTGGGATTAACGATATTCTTTCCGGTTGTTGTTCTCGCTGAACCTGTTACCAGTCCTCGTGGCCACTTTTGGCTTTCGTTCTCGTTTTATTTCTTTATTTTTTTGTGTTTGCTTCCATCGGCGTTCGCGGTCTATCTCATTCATGGGTTTATGAGAGGCCGCTTTCTTTCGTCTGATGCAGACAGGCAGAAAGCTGCTACCGACTTATCTTCAGATGATTATGACTCCCACAGAAATTAAAGCAGCTCTATCAATATTAGGTGGTGGTGCAAACAAGGGGTTAGGTCAACATTTTTTGATTGATGCAGCAGCCTTGGAAGTAATCGTGGCCTCTGCAGCTATTCGTGAAGGTGATCGTGTCTTAGAGATCGGGCCTGGGCTTGGAGTGCTGACGCGTGCGTTATTGGAGAAGGGTGCCGAAGTGGTTGCGATTGAGCAGGATCGTCGCATGATTGAGCATCTCTCACGTGGACAAAATAATAGATTACAGGTGTCGCACGGAGATGCGGCGGCGATCCATTGGCATACCTTGATTGGAGAAGGAAATTGGAAGTTTGTCGCAAATCTTCCGTACAGCATTACCTCTCTCGCTTTGCGTAAGGCTTTGTGGGCTCCGCATCCGCCAGAAGTAGCCGTGGTGCTTGTGCAGCGTGAAGTGGCTGAGAGAGCCGTGTCTGTTGCTCCGAACCTCCTCCAGCCGTCTCTTGGTAAGGGGGAGAGAAAGAAGCATAAAACATCCCTTCTTTCTTTGATGGTTGCGCTGGCGTGCTCTTCCGCACGGATCGTCCGTCGGGTTCCTCCTGGGGCGTTTTACCCGCCGCCGAAGGTTGATTCCGCGGTTCTTCAACTTATCCCCATGCCCTGGGGAGAACGACAGGCTATGTGGGGGATTGAACCGGAAAAAATCATGCAATTAGCCAAGCTCGGATTCGCCCATCCACGTAAGTTATTAGCCTCGAATTTAGGAGGAAAACAGGCCGCAGAAGCCTTGAAAACCGTGGGTTTATCTGAGAAGATTCGGGCCGAGGATGTGAGTCCTTTGGAGTGGGCGCGCTTGACGCAATCCATGACCCCTTGACACCTCATTCGAGTTCATCTAAAATGCGGCTACGCAACTGGCAAACGGAATTCACTGGCACGCGGTCGCGCAACCTACTTTGACAACAGAAGAGTGACCAAATACATATAAACCATGTTCTATATTATTGATCTCCAATGTCGCCAGACTTGGAGGTTCTATTGAGAGTTTGATCCTGGCTCAGGATGAACGCTGGCGGCGTGTCTAAGGCATGCAAGTCGAACGGATTCATTATTGTAGCAATACTTTAAGGGATCAGTGGCAAACGGGTGCGTAACACATTGGTGACCTGCCTCGTAGTCGGGCATAACCCACCGAAAGGTGGACTAATTCCACGATGGTGTCCGGTGTCAAAACCGGACTAAAGTCGCAAGACGCTACGAGAGGGGCCTATGGC
>CAZTQP010000086.1:0-2637 GCA_964615825.1 uncultured Gammaproteobacteria bacterium | reverse complement strand
ATAAAAAGGAGTACGCCTATTTTCTGCTGAAAATATGCTCAGATTTAGCCGCCGTCGCGTCTAAATAGCCTCCTTTTTATCCGTACCAAACATGGGCACTAGATAAGAGGAGAGACGGAACGAACGAGGCCATACCATTTACTCTTCACGGTCTTTTACGCGTTTGGGGGCAGGGCCAACGATCACGACGAATTCGCCTTTGGTGCTGGTGGATTGGAGGGCGGTGCGGACTTCCTCAATAGTGCCACGGTAAAGGGTTTCGTGGAGTTTCGTCAATTCGCGGGCGATAAAGATGTGGCGGGTTGGATCTAGGAATTTTGCGAGGGCTTCTAGGGTTTTTTCGATGCGGTGGGTGGATTCGAAGAAGACAGAAGGGGTTGTACGAATGGAAATTTCTCGGAACATGGTCTCGCGGCCTTTTTTGTGAGGGACAAAGCCAAGATAAACAAACTCATCCATAGGAAAGCCGCAGACCGACATAGCGGTTGTGAGAGCTGAGGCGCCGGGGATAGGAACGATTTGGATGGGAAATTTGGCTTTTAGAGCAGCTTCAATGAGCTTCCCCCCTGGATCATTTACGCCGGGGGTACCCGCATCCGAAACATAGGCGACGGAAGAACCCAGCATGAGCGCATCAAGAATACGATTCAACTGGCCAATTGAAGAATGCTCGAAACAGGCTAAAAGCGGCTTGCGGATTTCGTAATGCGCGAGCAAATGCGAGGTGACGCGCGTATCTTCACAGGCAATCATATCGACTTCCCGCAAGATACGCAGAGCACGATGAGTCATGTCTTCGAGATTTCCAATCGGCGTGGCCACGATGTAGAGCGTTCCAGTCATGTCTTGTTTGTAACAGATCTAGGACTTTTTTGCGAGAAGACCGCGCAGATGGCACAATAGCGGTGTTATGCGTCGCCTTCCTCTGTTCATTACATTGTTTGCCCTGTCTCTATTTGGATTTGGCTGCAAAGAACCAAGCTACCAAGCGAATACCGTTACGAATTGGCGCGGTGCGATCCAAGATCCAGGAGCTGCCCGTAAACCCTCCTCCCCTGTCCCACCTAAAGTCACACAAAAGCGCGTTGACACGGTCCAACCTCTGCCCGCTGAAGTCCCCATCTTACGCCAAGCACTGGCAAACTTAGGGAATGCCAATTCCTTTAAGGCAACTCTTCTCCTCCCACCAGCAGATGGGCAAACAACTCCTGTTCAAGGCTCACTCCTTTTTGATCGAGCACGCGGATTTCGTGGTTCGATCACCCTCAACGATCAAGCCAAGAGCGATATCCTGTCTATCAACGGACAAGTGTATTTCCGAGCGAATACGAGCACTTGGCAAGCGATTACCTACACGGAAGAGGGCGACCGTTTACAAGCCTTTTTTCAAGTAGCATTTCCGAATAAATCCAAACCAAACCAACTCTTAGTCTCTGACTCAACGCGGATCCTGGAGGTCGCAGATGATACGCGTGGATGCAAACGCTACGTATATACAGAAATCCTGCCTACGGGTGACACCGCCAAAACGACGTTGTGTATCAAGAACGGCTTCCCCGCTTACATCATCAATGAATACGCCGAAGGCGCAACAGAAGTGTCTTATTCCGAGATTAATGAACCCGTGAACATTGGTGGTCTTGATTCGTAGGCATTTTTCTTAAGGATCTTACAAGTCTTGACGGTAGCTAAAAGGATTTATATACTTATTTTAGCAGTCAAGCACCTAGAGTGCTAAATATATATTTTCCCTATGTTACCACAAAATTTCACCACTAAAAGCCAAGAAGCCTTGGCCATGGCTCAGCAATTGGCGCTCCAAAACGGACAAGCCTCGCTTGAGCCGTTGCATTTGTTTTATGCCCTGCTGAGCCAAGAAGACGGTGTTGTACCCGCCTTGTTTAATAAACTTGCGGTGCCCGTTGCCACTCTCCGTACACAGACCCAAGCGGCCTTAGAACGACTCCCCCGCACGCATTCAACGGGAGGAATTGGGCAGCTTTATATCTCGCCAGAAATGGCGAAGGCGTTGCAAAATGCCGATCGAATTGCGAAACAATTTAAGGATGAATATATTTCGACCGAACATCTTTTGCTAGCGCTGGCCGAAGGCCATTCCGAAATCGGCAATCTCCTCACACAGAATGGTGTGAATATGGAGGCGTTGTTCTCTGCTTTGAAAGACGTGCGCGGAAACGTCAATGTCAATAATCCAGAGCCGGAGAGCGCGTATCAGGCTTTAGAGAAATACGCCAAAAATCTCACCGCTCTCGCGCGTCAAGAGAAACTTGATCCCGTGATTGGACGTGATGATGAAATTCGACGGGTGATGCAGATTTTATTGCGTCGTACCAAGAACAATCCTGTTTTGATCGGAGAAGCCGGCACGGGAAAGACCGCGATCGTCGAAGGGTTAGCGCAACGGATTGTGGCAGGTGATGTACCGGAATCGCTGCAAGACAAGGAAGTGATCTCTTTAGATATTGGCTCGCTCGTAGCTGGAACAAAGTTTCGTGGGGAATTTGAAGAACGTCTTAAAGCCGTGATCCGCGATGTTGAGAAATCTTCGGGGAAAGTCATCTTGTTTATTGATGAATTACATACCCTGGTGGGCGCGGGCACGTCTGGAGATAGCGG
>CAZTQP010000085.1:0-2719 GCA_964615825.1 uncultured Gammaproteobacteria bacterium | reverse complement strand
GGCTACGTAAAAAGCCTCCGCAGTTAAGCGGGGCTTTTTACGTGGTGCGCCCTAAGGGAATCGAACCCCTATAACCGGTTCCGAAGACCGGGACTTTATCCGTTAAGCTAAGGGCGCAAACGGAGGCGATTACGCCTCTTGTTTAACTTCGGTACGAATGATCTCACGGGTTTGGCGTGTACGCCAGCTCTTTGTGTCGAGTCCTGCTTCTGCCGCCGCGAGCTGCGCTTCTTGTTTTGACGTGCCTCGTCCAACCGCGACAAGGTCCTTATCAAGAAAGATCCCTACCGTGAATTCTTTTTGATGATCAGGCCCCGTCTCTTCCAAGACTTTATAGGTTGGGGTGACGCCCAATAGTTCTTGGGCTGTCTCTTGGAATTTGCTTTTCGCGTCTACATACAGCTCAAGCTCTAAGATCTTAGCAAGATGGCTCAAGATATGGCGATGGATAAACGTGTCCGACGCTTTTGTGCCTCCATCCAAGTAGATTGAGCCAATAATCGCTTCAATCGCATTCGCCATGATATACATGCGCGCCTTCGTATCTTTATCGCGCGCCTCACCGCGAGAGAGGAGGAGGTATTCTTCGAAGTCTAGATCTTTTGCAATCGCCGCTAATGTCTTCGCATTCACAAGCGCTGCCCGCCAGTTGGTGAGATCGCCTTCTGGGTTGGCAAAGTGTTTGTATAAATGTTCTGTGACACTGAGTTCTAAGACCGCATCGCCTAAAAACTCCAACCGTTCATTATGGGTTAGGGGAAAATCACTGTGTTCATTCAGATACGACCGGTGGGTAAGTGCCTGCAGGAGGAGCGATTGGTCACGAAAGGTGTGGCCCAAGCGTTCCTCCAGCGGGCGGAAATCCGGCATGGTGAGTTCCATAGGAGGGTTATTGAGAAGTAGCGGTAGCAGGTTCTTTGTCTTTCGCGGGGGATTGGTCCGAGGGTTTTGCCACGCCCTGCGATAATTGGTTGCGGTACACCGCCCCTAAAACTCCGTTGACAAATTTGCCACTCGATTCACCGCCAAAGGTTTTTGCTAGCTCAATCGCTTCATTAATTGCGACTTTGCTAGGAATTTCAAAGTTAAATAGTAGCTCAAATGTTCCAATCCGCAATACATTGCGGTCTACCGTCGTAATCTTCTCCAGAGGCCAATCCGGCGCGAACGTACGGATTGTTTGGTCAATTTGCTCTTGATGCTCAAGAATGCCTTGCGTAATCATTTCCGCAAAAGCTTTTTCATCTAATTCTGGCGCAAATTCTTGGAGATTGCGTGCTAAAATGGCCGGAAGGTCGCGTCCATCTCCATAAAAATCCCATTCATACAGGGATTGCATGACGATAGCCCGAGCAAGATGACGGTTTGACATAGGAAGAAAAAGAACGAAAGAAACGCACGAAAAATGGGTCAAAAACGCAAAGAACTAGTTCTTTGCGTTTTTATGGTCGCTGTGGTCATGACCAGCGTGATCATGATCGTGGGCAGCCGCAGGTGCTTTAGCCTTAGGTTTTGTTTTGTCCAACATTTTTTGTACCTTACGTTCAAGGCCTTTGCGATGGATCGTGATACCGCGATACTCCGTAGCACCAGGGGCGACACGATGGGATAAATGCGTATTTCCAGCCTTATCTTTGCTGATCGGAGGAGGAACTAACGCAAAATGAGACGCGCGACGGCGTTTGTGGGAAGAGGTTCGGCGGTGGCCAGTAAGACCCATATCGACAAAAAAGAGGCGAATGAAATGACAAGCTTTCCCTTAGACTACCAGAAAGCAAGGGATTTTGCAAGAGAATAGACGGATCGGTCTTGTCAAGACGGGCAAAAAGAGGTACGATCAGACAAATCCTATGCAAAAAACTCTCGTTCTCATCAAACCCGACGGTGTACAGCGCGGCTTGGTTGGTCAAATTATCGGACGGTTTGAAACCGTCGGCTTGAAATTAGTGGCCATGAAGATGGTTCACCCATCTCGCGAAGATGTGGATAAACACTACGCCTTAACCGAAGAATGGATGCAGGCCGTCTACAGCAAAGCCAAAGCGAAGTATGAAGCAAATAACCAAGCCTTCCCATTCCCAGACCATATTGCCTATGGCACCGAAATCAAGAATGGCTTAGTCGATTTTCTTAAATCCTCTCCGATCGTGGCGATGGTCTTAGAAGGTGAACAGGCCGTCCCACTCGTACGCAAGATTGTTGGCTCAACCGAACCCGCTTCCTCTGCTCCTGGCACTATCCGTGGCGACTTCTCGCACGACACCTACGCGCTCTCCAACAGCCAAAACCGTCCTCTTCGCAACTTGATCCATGCTTCTGGCACAGAAGACGAAGCGAGCCAAGAAATCGCCGTTTGGTTTACGGACACCGAGCTCTACAAATACGAACACGTAAACGATCGCGTCCAATACGATCCAAAGTGGTTCATGTCGTAAAGAGCGGAACGAGTTTGAGAGACAGGGATATCCCTGTCTCTTTGTTTATCAGGTGACGCATGGCATACTACTGCTATGCGTGCTTGGCTTAAACGTACCTTAAAAATGCTAGGTCCCGGGTTTATCACGGGAGCAGCCGATGACGACCCAGCCGGAATCGTGACCTACACACAAGCAGGGATCACGCTTGGGTATCACGCCTTATGGACGGCGCTTTTTAGCATTCCGTTCATGATCACGATCCAGGATATGTGTGGTCGGATCGGAATCGTAACCGGTCGTGG
>CAZTQP010000084.1:0-2767 GCA_964615825.1 uncultured Gammaproteobacteria bacterium | reverse complement strand
GCCGCTAATTGTAAACGTGTGCGCAATGATCGATCCTCTATGATGCGCATCATGGCTAAAGACAATGCTAATTCGTCTTCCACTGGCACAACCAATCCTTCTTGCTCATGTCGCAAGATTGAACCCGCACATCCTACATCGGTCGTCACGACGGGCACACCCGCAGCCATCGCTTCTACGACCGTACGTCCATAGCCTTCATAGCGGGAAGACATGACAAATAGGTCCGCTCCATCCCACAACTCATCCGCCGCCTCTCCCCAGGGCCGTACGCTCACCGCCAATGACAAGCCTAGTGCCCCTATCCTAGCCAGTAACCATGGTTCCAGCGGACCTGCGCCCACCAATTCTAAGCGCGCATTCAAATACTGTTCATGCACTTTTGCAAATGAGTTCAGCAAGATGTCTAAGCCTTTTTGCGCGACAAAACGGCAAGGGACACGTATGATCCACTCCGCTCCGTCTCGAGGTAGCAGAGGCTTCTTGAGTAATGCCTCAAGCTCCTGCGCAACAGGAATAATGGCAATCTTGTCAGGGTTGACGCCCTTAGCTACTAGATGCTGTTTTACTCGCTCACTAACAACCCGGATCCGCTCTGCTCTTTTTAAAAGCTGCATCCCTATGATTGCCCACACTCGATGCATCCAATATTCCTTTTGCCATGCGCCTGACCAAAAATCTCCATGCTCTTGAAGCTCGAGAGGTTGGTTGGTCCAACGAGAAATAGCATAGGCGATTAAACCCGCGGCGAACGGATCCTGCCCAGTTACGAGAGTACGCGTAGGTAAGCGCTTTGCTTCTTGGATGCCGATGCGTATCGCTTGCCAGACACGACGAAGCCCCCTTCCTCCAAATGCTTGAACTCGCAAGCCGTCGCGTTCGGTCGCCACATCCCCTGGAAGACTTGCGACCACTAAGGCGGAAAGACGCAGCGTAGACGTTGCCAAAGAAGACACGCGCGCAAAAGTTGGCGATTCGGTTTTTAATAAGTCGCGCTCGTAGCCCACCATAATGATGCGCGTCCGCGTTTCCATACTAGGCACCTGCACTTCTTCCAACCGTTTTTCCAAACGATCTATCATTTTTATATGCGTCCAACTGACGACAGGAGGAGAATTATTCGTCCGTACACCCACCTCCGAGAGAGCCCTGACCCATGCATCCCGATCCTGGTAAGGTAAGATCGTGACATAGCTTCCAAACTCTTCTTTTGTTTCAGGATTTCCTCCTTGATCACTGACAAAACAAGGGAGACCGCGCGACACCGCTTCTGGCACGGTATGCGGATACCCTTCGTAGCCCGTATGAAGAATAAAGACATCCGCCGCGTCATACCATTCAGCCAACCTCTCACGCGAAATACGCCCCAAAAAATGGACGCGCTCCACAAGCCCTTCTTTTATCGCTAAACGCTTCCATGCTTCAAGCTCGGGTCCATCACCCGCCACGACGAGAGTATGCGAGACAGGAACCCGGTGCCACCATTCAAGCAAGTCTGATACGCCTTTCCATGGCACTGCTCTCACTGCCGTCAAACAGACTACCCGCTTTTCCAACTGCCATCTTTTTCGCAGCGCAGCCCGTCCAGGCGTTTTTGGAAGTGGTTGAACCGCGTTTTTTATCACATCTATCCGTTCCGTCGGGATTCCCCAACGCTCAATAACAGAACGTAGATACAAACTGGGAACAATCACACCTGTGGCTTGATGGGCGGTCCAACGCTCTAAGCGTTCATATATCCCTACTCTGCCTGAGTGCGTACGCGTTAAAAAACGATCCAAGGATGACTCCGTCTGCTCTGGAGCTTGCTGCCTTCCCATCTCCCAGGCGTAGTCGCCGGGGACTCGCAAGATCAGGGGTTTACGCAAAAATTTCGCCACTAGAGCCGTAGGAGCTCCCTCGGATACCGCACCTTGAACGAATATGATATCTACTTCACGTGCGGCTCGATAGACCGCCCACGCATAGCAAAGATATCGGACCACTGGACCTCCAGATCGTGAAACGTATCGCACCGTGGTTTTTTCTTTTGATTCGTCGTGGTTTTTTTCTCCATAGCTTACGACGGTAACCGCGTGTCCGCGGGTACGCAACGCCTGCGCCGCTTCCGAAGAATACGTCGCTGGACCACCAGATTCTGGTGGATAGATACCGCTCGCAATTAAGATGTTCATGGTTTTTTGAGGATCACGGTCGTGGACCACATGATCTGATCAAGCTGCTCCGGTGAGAAAAGCTTGTTCATTTGCTGCTCAAACTCCACCCACGCTCTTATCCCTTCATCTGTCGCCCCTCGAAAGAATCCCTTCAAGGGATGAAGGTTATGTTTCTGCACTGCCTGTAGCACAAATCCTTGCATACGGGCTTGCTGCAAAAAGAGCGCGTCATCCACCCGCCTCATGTATGGGCCCTCTATACCCATCAAAGCTAAAAGCTGACTGACAGGAACCATCACACGCTCTTTCAGATTATGGGAACGAAAATGACCGACGTCGTAGTTGAGATACGCGTACCCTCCTGGTTTCAAAGCCCCCCAAACCGTACGTAAAAAGGCACACCGATCTACGACGTGCTCGATAGCGCTAAAAGCAACGACGACATCAAATAATCGACCCTCAAACGCTTGCTGCGCATCAAATACACGCAAGTCTAGACGTGGCTGCTCTTGCTTCTTTCCACGTTGTATCGCGTACACATTCGTATCTAGCCCTACCACCGATACGTGAGGATGCGTTTCGAGAAAGACTTTCCATAAACGACCATCGCC
>CAZTQP010000083.1:0-2827 GCA_964615825.1 uncultured Gammaproteobacteria bacterium | reverse complement strand
CTATAAATAATACCTGCATTCGCCCAACTGTCCGGGTTGGCCGGGGCTAAGCGCGTTGCTTCTAACGCCATATCCACCATCGCTGTCACTTGATTCCCTACGACCTGCGCGCGGTCAGTCGCCGGAGCATCTTTCACGCGCTGCAAAACCTGTACCAAGTACGCTTGCGCTAAGGCTCGTGCCGACACATCGTCCGAAGGATGGATCGCTCGCACACCATGCAAGGTTTTCTGCACTTCCTCAGCAGATATCTCTCCTCGTTGATACGCCGCAACGGTTTGCTCTGTTTTCGCCTGAGCCCACAATGCTTGAGCACCTAAAACGAGTACAATTAACACGCCAAGCGTCATACCCATAGCTTTCATCGGTAACACAACCCTCCAAGGTCGACGCATCCCATCCACGACTAAACGCATGTGGGCAGAAAATCCCATCAACCCTCCAGTTAACATCCAAAATAAAATTTGATGAGATAAATTGAAGTTGTAGAAAAATAACCCCACACTCATCGCCGTCCAACCGCTAAACACAATAATCTGGAGCGGCGTTCCTTCCTCCGATAGATCATGCCCGCGATGGCCATGACGCATCTTAAGAAAACCATTCATTCCAATAACAAACACCGCTAAAAGAAACAGGATGAATAATCCGCTTACCACCATCCCGGTAGTTGCAAATAAGGTCAAAAACTGTGAACTGGCACGATCAAAACGATTCGCCCAAAACGGCGTATTATTAAATTGTGGAGCTCGATATAACGCATAGTCATACGCCCACGTCCCAGGCCCAGTTCCTAACCATGGATGCGCCGCCACCGTCTGCTGGGTAATTTGCCATGATGCCGGCATCGATAATCCAACTTCTCCTGCCACCGGCGTCTTCCATACAATCGGCATGAATACATTCACGACACCGATAACAATCGCAACCGCCAAACACACTCCACGTTTCGATTTTTTAAACAGATCTTGCTTGGTAAGCAACATCAAAATGAGAAGTAAGCCCACTCCTACCAACATCATCATCCAAGCCACCCAAAACTGCACACGCATCAAAATAACCAGTGAAGCAAGCCACACAACCCAGGCACTCCCACGTGCCACAATCCCGGGCCAAGTAGGTAATGAAAACACCCCTTCAAGCCTACGGTCAAACCCAATCACTCCAAGCGCTACCACACTTCCCACGCTTGCACACAAAGACAGCGCATACACGCTCCCAGCAACGGTGACCGACTCCCCAGAAAAGACCGACCACACTCCTGCTCCCGCCACCCCCAAACATCCAAGCAAGAATAAAAATAAAAAAGCTGAATATGAGAGCAGCATCCGTGCCCGCTGCTCTACTAACCAAGCAAAGACTAAAAGCGCCGCCACACTCGAAAACGTCCACGCGCGCTGACTAAATTGCCCCACCAACGATAAATACGGCTGAACAGAAAAGATCGTCGCAAAAAACACACCAATCCCAAATAACGCAAGCAAAATACTTGACCATCCCATCCGAATCTCCGAACGACGTTCAAACGCACTCCGTAACGTACGTGCTACGAGCGCAACACCAACAAGCCCGATCAAAGCCCCTTGCTTAAATAATTCCGCTCGCTCAAAACTCACGGCCGCAAGACCAGGCACGATTACAATCAAGAGCGCCAAACAAATGTCAGTAGTAAAGGACATCCATCCTCCAATACGTGTTCGCTGAGCGCTATCCATAAAGAGCAAAAGACCTGGACATAAATTTATCCTAGTATAACACACCAGGATAAATCCAAATCAATCGCCCGCACTTCTCTCATTGGCTCTTATTCTTCCCTGGATTCTCCCGGCGTAACCTCAAGATTCACGCCAGGCTCCCGCACAACCACCACCTCTTCTACACTAACAGGAACCGGCTCTACCACGGGAGTCACACCCGGCTCCGTACTCGAAGCCACAAGCTCGACCACAGGCACAACCGGCTCCGTACTCGTAGGAACCACTTGCGTTAAAGGAGACGCTGGTTGTTGTTCTTGAGGAGTCGGAATAACCGGCATCGTACTTGTCACCAGCGTCTGCACAAGCGCCTCTCCCGTCGTGGTATTCACAAGCGCATACGTCCCATCCGAACGATACACACGTGCACCGACGGGCGTTCCTTGCACACTCCATGCAAATGTCACATCACGTAGCTGTTTGTCACGCAAGAAGATATCAAACCCGATATCCGTATAATTATCCGTCCACCAGCCACCGTTAACCTGTCCACGTGGCGTTACTTGAATATTCGGATAACTCAACACCGAATCATAAGCGACATGCACTCGTTTCTCCCCTGCTTCGACAAACGCAAACCCTCGATATGACATCTCACTCGCCATATCATCGGTCCTCCCCGTCTCGCTCGATACCTGATTCTCAATACTCGATACCTCTTTTTGCGGCCCTCCCCACCATCCAGGATTCACAAACACTTCAATTTTACCCACATTTCCACCGTCATACGCTTCCAACGCTAACCCAACAATCGGGCCCGCTTTCGTCGCCTTCACAGCTGTACCAGGAATCGTGGACGGACCAAGCGGATCACCGATCTTAATCGCTCCATTCATAGCAGAAACTTTCGTGGGCACACGACCAGCAAGTGCAATCGGATATGTATCCGGGTCAGGACGCCCCGCAATAAAGGCCGGCTTTGTCGATACAATTCCCATCAAAAGCCCGGTTTCACTCAAAGATCTCTGCACATGAAATCGACCACGCTCACTCGCCACCACCAAATCTCCATGCTCCAGTTTATCTGGTGAATAGTACCGTTCCGCAAAGTCATATGAGTCATTCGCCTGCCA
>CAZTQP010000082.1:0-2891 GCA_964615825.1 uncultured Gammaproteobacteria bacterium | reverse complement strand
CGCTACATTCAGCCCTAACAACCAGAGTCCAAAGACAGCAGGCGGCGCGCAAGCGTATAACCAGATCGCAAGATCACCCTGCCGAGGATCACATTTTTTCGCTTAATAATAAGCAAAAATATGCATCCGCAGGACATGGCTCTGCGGTTGTTTTATTCAAAGGTCGATTTCATTCATAACCTAGAACGTCACGTTTATGCCAAAAACACGTGCACAGAAAGGCGAATCCTTGCAGGAACTGACCCAGCTCTTCAAGAGCGGGAAGTCCATCATGTTCGCTGATTACCAAGGCATGACCGTCGCCAAAATGACGGGGATGCGCAAGCAGCTTACGGGTGCCAAGGTCGACTACGTTGTCGCCAAAAAGACCCTTCTCGCGATCGCTGCCAAAGAAGCCGGCTACGAAGTCGACTTCAGCAAAGTATCCGGAATGGTCGGTGCCGCTTTTGCTCACGAAGATGAAATGGCTCCTGCCAAACTCATCGGTGATGCAGGCAAAGATGCGCCTATCAAATTGGTGGGAGGAATCTTCGATGGCAAGTTCATCGATGCTCAATACGCCATTTCCTTGTCCAAGTTGCCAAGCAAGTCTCAACTCTTGGGCCAATTGCTCAATGTCTTCAACGGTCCTGCCGCTGCCTTCGTCCGCGTTTTGAACGCGCACGCCGAAAAGCAAGAAGGTGGTTCCACAGCTGCTTAATTAACCTCCATTACCCTCTCTATTATGTCCGACGAAATGAAGCCAGAGGTTCCAGCGAAGTTCGCTGACCTCGTTGCAAGTCTTGAAAAAATGTCCGTCCTCGAAGTCTCCGAGCTCGTCAAAGCGCTCGAAGCTAAATGGGGTGTCTCCGCTGCCGCTCCTGTCGCAGCCGCGGCTGCCGGCGCTGGTGCTGCTGCCGAAGAAAAGTCCTCCTTCAATGTTGAACTCACCGAAACCGGTGCTAACAAGATCGGCGTCATCAAGGTCGTTCGTGAAATCACGGGCTTGGGCTTGAAAGAAGCTAAAGATATGGTCGACGCCGCTCCTAAAGTTGTGAAAGAAGGGGCTGGCAAAGCCGAAGCCGAAGACATGAAGAAGAAGCTCGAAGAAGCAGGTGCCAAGGCAACCTTGAAATAAGCTCTTCGTTAAGCAAAAAACACCTCATCTTTCTCAAGAAGAGGTGTTTTTTGTTGTCTCAGGACTAGCAAAATCCCCAAATCTCTGCTACCTTGCTGCGATCGAGATGAAGTGGGACATGGAAGGGGGTTCTCGATCCACCCTTCTAACGAGGACGCTCCCGTTTGCGAGCGTAGGACGAATGTTCCCCGTGCCAGATGATGTTCGATCACTGCAACGCTCGGTGCTCATGCACACCGACGGGTTCGACAGGCCATCCGTTCCGATGATGACAATCGCCGCGCTCATCCTCGCCGCGCTCTTCCTGGTCCTGCTGTGGGTGCTCTCGAGAATCATCTCCTCCTCAAACAGTCGGCGCCTCTACAGGTATTAATCTCTTCCACACTCTTCTCCCCGTCGCCTCTGCGTCGGGATTCTGCTTTTTTAGGGAGCATCTTTTTCTATAAAAAACCGTTTTATCGTTACCGCTTGAAGCTGTCCATGGTCAGATGAGGAGATGAATGCTTTTGGAGTTCGTCCGGGCATGGTAGTGATCCGAATCGGTTGATGCATAGCGATCTGTTCTTGGCCTGTAGTACTATGACCTTCTAAAACTAATTGGTGATCACTTGCAATGCGGGCACGGTGAAGCTGAAGATGGAATGAACCCTCTGTAGTTTCTATGCCTAGGCATACGCCCTCTTCAAGTTGTGCCCACAGGGCAGTGATATCAGTAGATTCATGTAAAAGTTCTGCGGGTTGAGTATTTCTTACGTAGGGCTCGTCTAAAAAGTACTCTTTCCCTAAGGGCATCTCGCGGGAACGAGAAGGGGGAGTGCGAAGTTCATCTAGAACGGCTAATTCATTCCGCGTGCGCCGATATGCCTCCAACAGATCGTTAGAGAGTTCCTTAGTTAGCTCTAGTTGGCGACGTAAGCGTCTTCGTTCCTCACTCACGTCTTGTTGTAAATACATGTGGCCATTCACAAACTGGGGGTGGCCTTTATAAGGATGGTTCGAGCTTAGGGGTTCGCGTTTAAGTACCTCCCAAATAACCAAGAGGGAGGCTACTGTAGTTTGTATATAATCAAGCCGAGAAGTCCAATGGTCATTGGTTGCGTTGAAGCGATATTCCTTATCTGCATGTAAGCGATCGCGTTCCTTTTTTATACGCGCAATCAGACCTTCCCGACCTTTTTTTAGGTCCGTTGGTTCGTGTTGTTCCATTTCCGCCAATACTTGAGAAAGAGCTGGGACGCTTTCCGTATGACCTGAGCTAGGATATTCTTTTGGCATGTATTAGATAGTGTACCTAAACAAAACTCCCCGCTCAATGAGGGGGAGTTTTGTTTTGTGGTTAAGCCGCTTTTTTGGCGAGCTTTTCCTTACGGCGTTTGGACACGGACTGCATCTTACGCTTCTCACCTTTGACGAGTTTGTGATCAATAAACAAGTTCCAAGCTGTATCAGAGCATTGGGCTCCTTTGGAGATCCAGTGGTGGATACGCTCTTCTTCGACCTTAAAGCCAGCTGGCTCGGTCAGGGGGTTGTAGGTCCCCAAGATTTCCAACGCTTTCCCCCAAGGATCACGCGCCTTTTCAGACACGATGAAACGATACTGGGGCTGCTTGGTTTTCCCGACACGGGTTAAACGGATAGTCAACATGCGCCCAAGAGTAGAGGAATCGGCCCACAAAGTCAATACCTGTTTACCCTCTCCCTTTAGCCTTCCTCCTTCCCCCTTCTAGAGCTAACGTCTGGTGCACATAAAAAGGAGTACGCCTATTTTCTGCTG
>CAZTQP010000081.1:0-2935 GCA_964615825.1 uncultured Gammaproteobacteria bacterium | reverse complement strand
AGCTATCTCGCGCGCGACCCGCAAGCCCTCTTCCACACCATTGAAGCTAAGCGGGAAGCCATCACTCGCATTCTCCCCGACCTACGCGGTCTCTATACCACCCAAAAAAATAAACCAAAAATACAATTCTACGATGGTCGTGAACAAGTCAAACAAGTCTATCTTCGTTCCTTAGAGGGTAAAGAAATTTTCGCCACCGGCTCCATCAAAAGCCTCGATAAAAATCTGGACACCTTTTTTCGCGACTACGTAAAAGAAGTAAAAAAACGTAACATCATCATTCACGATCTCCCAACCCACGCCTCACGGGAAGAAGCCGGCCCCTTCACCCAATCCATCCTCAAAGGTCTCTACGATCCTAAGTATCTCCCCGCCAAACACGATGATCTCCCAACAGATCTCCTCATCTGGAACGATTGCATCGCCCACATCACGCTTGAAGATCCCTTCTTCGCCACTGTTATCACGAGCCGCCTCCTCGCCAAAACCATGCGCACCCTCTTGCAAATCCTCCACGAAAGACTATAAAGGATATATATGAATAACCAAGAATCCTTTCGTGTAAACGGCCAACAGCTCGTAGATAAGATTAAAGAGATCGTGAAAGAAGGCAACGCACGTCGCATTCTCATCCAAAACGAACAAGGAGAAACCATTCTTGAAATTCCCCTCACCATCGCCGTCATCGGCACACTCCTCGTGCCTGTCATCGCCGCCGTCAGCGCCCTCGCCGCTTTGGCCGTAAACTACACCATCGTCGTTGAGAAGAAATCAACAATATAAATATAGCTCGTCATTCCGAAGGAGGAGTTCGACGACGACTGAGGAATCTCGACCGGAACGGGTAGCCCAATAGGAAGGATACCTGTTCCTCTGCGAGATCCCTCTCTGCGTATGACTTCGTTCGGGATGACAGTATGAAGGGCAGACTAATCCCTAACCCCTGAAATCTCCAACTCCCCTTGCACTCTCAACCACTCCGTCTCGGCATGGGCGAGCACCGTCTCAATCGTATTAAATTCCCTGGCTTGGTCGGGTGTCGTCTCCATCGGCTTCTCCGCAAAGATTTTTAACATTTTGTCTTTCTTGGCAGAAAATTCTTCCAACTGTTTTTCAATTTTGCGTAATTCCCGTTTCAATTCTTGCCCCCGTTCATACTTTTCTTGCTTCTCTCGTTTTTCTTCCATGACTTCGTCCTGATGTTTATTTCCTGACACCTGATACCTCATATCAGAGACATACTCATCATACGTGCGTAAATCACGCTTCACCGTACCATTTTCAATCGTCAAAAGAGCGGTTGCAAGTACATGCACAAACGTACGACTATGACTGATAAATACGATCGTGCCTTTCCAACGCGTGAGCGAACTCGCAAGCGCCTCCACCGTTTCCATATCTAAATGGTTGGTCGGTTCATCGAGGAGCAAGACATCTGGCCGCGACAACAAAAGTCCAGCCAAACACAAACGTGCCTTCTCCCCTCCACTCAACACAGAGATTGGTTTCGCTAAATCATCCTGCGTAAACAAAAAATTGGAAGCAATCCGCAGCACATCTTCCTGTGTCACGAGCAATCCCATGTATCGACCTAGATACATGTCGATTGTGTCTTTAGGATCCAATGCTTCGTGCACCTGCTGCGCATAATACCCAACCTTTAATCGATTATTCCACGTACACGTTCCCTCTAAGACAGGAATCACCCCCGCGGCCGTCTTCAAAAACGTCGACTTCCCCTTTCCATTCTCACCCACGATAACAATCCGCTCTCCCCGCTGGATCTCAACCTCAATATCTTTTGCAATGACGTGCTCACCATACCCAATCGCCAACCGACAGGTTCTGAGGGCAAACGTCTTACGATGCTCAACTTGAGGAATTTGAATGCGCACCGTCTTTAGCGGCTGATCAATATCAATCGTCTGCAACCGTGCCAGTTGTTTAATTTTTGATTGCGCCTGCGACGCTTTAGACGCCTTGGCACGAAACCGATCAATAAAGGTCTGCAACTGTTTTTGTTGCATTTCAATACTCCGATTCGACCGCTCCTTTAATTGGATCTGTTCCTCTTTCCAAGCCAGATAGATCTCAATCCCCTGCGGAAAACTCGTCGCCTTCCCACGCTCAATCTCAACCGTGCTCGTACACACATTTTTCAAAAACTCACGGTCATGCGATACAATCACAAACGACCCACGATATTCCTGTAACCACACCTCTAAAAGGAGCTGCGTCTGGACATCCAAATAGTTCGTCGGTTCATCCAATAACAAAAGATCCGGCTCGTGTAACAAAACAGAGGCCAGCTTCACACGCATCTGATACCCACCCGATAACGCCCGCGCCTCCATCTGCAAGCGATCGTGCTTAAGCTGAAACTGCCCGGCAATCTTGGCGCATTGCCATTCCGGCTTTCCGCTTACCCGTTCCAGATATCCAAGCACTGTCTCCCCCACCAAAAAATCCTCATGCTGCTCCAAATATCCCAACCGTAACCCCGTCGCCTTCATGATCTCTCCCGCTTCCATCTCCTCCTGCCCCGCAATAATTCGAAGCAATGTCGATTTCCCCGCCCCATTCCGTCCAATCAACCCAATCTTCTGCCCCTCCGACACCACCAAATCAACCCCATCCAACACGCGGTGAAGCCCATACGCCTTTTGAATACCCTTCAACTGCAAAAGCGTCATGCGAGGAGTGTGCGGGAAATAAACGAAAAAATCAAAATTTCTTCCCCTCTCTCTCCTCATCTAGGGCTCCGACAGGTTGTTATTTTTTCGGCTACAGCTGTCTGAGCAAGGAGACATCCCCCGTTGCGGTCGCGCGAGGCTGCAGGGGGTGGCTCCGGTCCGCCAAAAAGAGCTCTCGGCGGAATGCGAGTTCTGTAGCCGAAAAAATAACAACCTGTCGGAGCCCATCGCCTATATATCAC
>CAZTQP010000080.1:0-3023 GCA_964615825.1 uncultured Gammaproteobacteria bacterium | reverse complement strand
GGGACGAATCCGGCGGCACTTGCTAAGGAATTAGTCGACAAGTTGCAAGCATCGAACGTGGAGGGGATGGCATTTGTGGCGGCTGGGCCATATGTGAATGTGAAGCTTGCCTCGAATGAGGTAGTAAAAAACGTTGTTGAGGTCGTGTCCGAGCAAAAAGCTGGATATGGGATGGTTGAAGCGAATAAGGGGCAAACGTTTTTACTTGAGTACGCGCAGTTGAATACGCATAAAGAGGCCCATGTCGGTCATTTGAGAAATATTGTGATTGGGGTCGCGCTTGATCAGGTCTTGCAGGCTTCGGCGGCGCATGTCGTTCCCATGACCTATCATGGAGATGTGGGTGCACATGTTGCTAAGTGTCTATGGTGGCTCATTCGCTCAAAAACGGGGCAAGGAATGAATCTAACGCAAGAGCAAGCGGTGAGTATTCTGCAAGACTTTTCTGTTACAGAAAAAACAGCAGCGTATTTAGGTTCTCTCTATTCACAATCTACTAAAGAATTAGAAGCGCATTTGGAATGGAAGGACGAAGTATCTGAAATTCAGCGGCGACTTGAAGCGGGGGATACAGCCTTGGCGCATCTGTGGTCAGTTACGCGAGCCTGGTGCTTGGATGAATTGAATGCGATTTTTGCGCGGTTAGGGGTTAAAAATGAACGTCCATATTTAGAATCTGAAGTCGTGGCTCGTGGTCAAGCCATCGTTGATGAGCTCTTAGCGAAAGGAGTGGCAAAGGAAAGCCAAGGGGCGATGGTCGTTGATTTGGAGGATGTGAAGTTAGGCGTGTTTCTGGTACGTAAATCCGATGGGACATCTTTGTACGCGACTAAGGATTTAGCTTTGGCGGAGTTGAAGTTGAAGGAGTATCCGGAGGCTTCACGCTCGTTGATTTTGGTGGATAATCGGCAGATGCTCTATTTTAAGCAATTGTTTGAGACCTTGCGACGCATGGGCATGAGTCCGGTGCCGGAATTTATTGGCTATGAATTTGTTACTTTGAAGACGGGGGCGATGTCGAGTCGTGAGGGGAATATCGTGACGTATCAAAGCTTTGAGGAAGAGGTAAAGGCCTTTGCACTTAAAGAGGTGCAAGCGCGTCATACGGAATGGCCAGAGGAGAAACAGCGTCAGGTGGCGTGGGATTTGGCGTTGGGAGGGATAAAATTTGGGATGTTGCGGCAGGATAGCGATAAGGTGTTTACGTTTGATATGGAGCAGGCCTTGTCTTTTGAGGGAGCTACTGGTCCGTATTGTCAGTACGCGGTGACACGTTTGAACTCAATAGTGAGAAAAGCCTCGTTGAATGAGAAAAAAGAATCGAGTGACGAGAACTTAGAAGTTATTGAGATGGCGCAGAAGAATTTGGCGCTTAAGATGGCACAGTTACCAGAGAGAGTGGGGCAGGCCGCGAAAGAATTGCGTCCATCTGTGATTGCGCAGTGGTGTTTAGAGATGGCGCAGGAGGTGAGTGCGTTTTATCGTGACGTGCCGGTGTTATCCGCGGAGGGAGAGGTGCGTGAAGCTCGTCTTCAGCTCGTCAAAGCGGCGCAGGTTGCGTTATCAAATGGACTGCATTTATTGGGGATTCCGACTCCTGAGGAAATGTAGTGTGTTAGCTTACTAAGCTAATTACAGAATTTTTTATTGATGTGGTATACTCCGGCTGTCCGCCTCGGTTTTTTGCTCTTTGTGTTTCACTACTAATGTGAGGCGGCTTTTCTATGTTTCAAAAACAAGTTTCTGGGTCTGCTGCACAGGCAACGATGATTGCACGTGGCGTTACGTTGGAAGGAAATTTTAAGGGAGATGGAGATGTGGTGGTGGAAGGTCGTGTCAAAGGATCGATCCAGACGACCGGGGTCTTAACCGTGGGACCTGAGGCTGTGATTGAGGCAGAGGTTCAGGTAGGGGAAGCGTCTGTGGCCGGAACGATTCAGGGGAATATTACCGTTAAAAATCGTTTAGAATTGCGTTCTACCGCCAAACTTACGGGGGATGTGACGGCTCAGATATTGGCCATGGAGGCGGGGGCATGCTTACAGGGCAAGCTTGTGATTGGAAAAGGACCATCTGAGCAAAAGAAGTCTGTTCATGTAGAACACATGGCGCACGCGACTACCTAGAGCTGTTTTGTTCGCCCCGCGTTGTATGAATCCTTCATTTACCTACGTCTATGATGAGTGTCTCAAGGATAAACGCTTTGAGCGCGAATTGCAGCTCGTAGAGAATGAGCTGGCGCGTAGAGGGATCGAAGGAATTACGGCACGGGCGTCCGCGTTAAATGGACCCAGGCAAATCGTCAAACAATTAGCGCAACAGGGAACCAAGAATCTTATCTTGGTGGGATCTGATCAGATCTTGCGTGATGTGACGCCTTTGTTGCCTGATATGAAGACGACGATTGGTTTTTTACCGATTGGTCCATCGTTTATTGGAGGTCTGCTTGGTATTCCTTCTGGAACGAAAGCCGTAGATGTGATCGCAGCGCGCCTCGTAGAAACGCTCGATATGGGTCAAGTGAATGGCCAACCATTTCTTCTCGATCTTGTGGCTCCAGAGACCATTGCGGGGATTGAAGTGGGGGGATCCTATCGTTTACGGCCATCGGTGCGCGGGGCGATTGCGATTCGTAATTTAGCGGCGGCGGGTCAAGATGGGCTCTTAGTAAATCCCAAAGATGGTCAGCTGGAAATTTTGATCCAGGCGGAAACGGGAACGCAGGAGAAGCGTTGGCCTTGGAAGAAGAAGGAATTAAGTGAAACGAAGGTCTTTCTTTCTCAGGGGAAGATGGTGGCAGAAGCTCCATTTAAGGTATTTGTGGATGGTCAGGCCTATGAGGGAACAACCTTCCATTTTTCCGTATTACCTGGCAAATTAACCCTGATTACGGGCCGCCGCTTGTCAGATTAAACCGGTCTTGGTATTCTGCGCCCCGTACATTCCAGGGATACAAACATAGAACTTATGGGTTCGGATGAAGAGCGAGACGGAGCCGAGGAGCGGAGTAAGCCGTATTAAAC
>CAZTQP010000079.1:0-3041 GCA_964615825.1 uncultured Gammaproteobacteria bacterium | reverse complement strand
CGAATTTGTTGTGTCAATTCTTTTCCAATATCGGCTAAGCCATCTTTCTTTTGGAGGGGCAGCACAGCCGCTTTCACCGGCGCTAACAACGGAGGCAAACGCAACACCATGCGCGGTTCTTTTTCGCCCTCATTGGTCGTATCAGCTTCATCCACATCCAGATGCTCACACAAAACTGCCAGCACGGTACGCGTAAGTCCCCAAGTAGGCTCAATCACATAGGGAATAAAACGCTCCCCCGTCTCCTGGTCGAACCAACGCAAATCTTCACCCGATAATTCTTGCTGACGGGTCAAATCCCAATCCGTGCGGTTTGCTAATCCACCCAACTCTTTGGTCCCAAACGGAAAGGCATACTCAGGATCGATCGACCGCTTCGAATAAAAGGCGCGATCCGCCTCCGCAATTTCATGGTAGACAACGCGTGAGGCATCCAGCTTCAACACCTCTGTACACCACGCTTTATACTCTTCCAACCACATCTCATAGGCACGCGGCGCATCCTCTGGCTTCACATAATACTCAATTTCCATCTGTTCAAACTCGCGCGTACGAAAGATAAAATTGCCTGGTGTAATCTCGTTACGAAAAGCTTTTCCGACCTGAGCAATCCCAAACGGAAGCTTTTTACGCATCGTATCCCGCACATTCTTCCAGGCAGTAAACATTCCGGCGGCGGTTTCTGGGCGCAAATACGCCGTAGCGGCTGAGTCCTCCTTAACTCCAATAAACGTCTTGAGCATTAAATTAAAATGCATGACGTCTGTAAACTCGCCACCACAATCAGGACAGCGCAAATCTTTGATATCGATCGGACGCTCTTTATCGTACCCAGGTTCACACTGCTTGCTCTCAAGCAAATGATCCGCACGAAACCGTTTGTGACATTTTTTGCACTCAACAAGGGGATCAGAAAAATTCTTTAAATGCCCCGATGCCTCCCATACATTTGGATGCTGGATAACCGGCGTATCAATGCCGACCACGTCCTCCCGGCCACGCACAAAGCGGTTCCACCACGCATCACGAATATTATTTTTAAGCTCAATGCCGTATGGCCCGTAGTCAAAGGCATTCGCAAAACCGCCGTAAATTTCCGAATCCGGATACACAAACCCGCGCCGCTTACACAGCGACACGAGCAAATCCATCTTTTGTTCAGGAGAAATCATACCGTCAAAATTTCTTGTTCTTTTTCTTTGGTCACGCTTTCAATTTTGCCATTCCATTCCGCCACAACCTTATCAAGCTGTTCAAGTGCCTTCCGTTTTTCATCCTCAGAAATCGTCTTGGCTTTTTCATCCGCTGTAACCGCCGTCTTCACCTTTTCACGCACATTACGGATCCCGACGCGAGCCACTTCTTCCTTCTGATGCAAAATCTTCACTAAATTCTTGCGACCTTCCTCTGTCATAGGAGGCAACGACAAACGAATCACCGTACCGGCGGTGTTCGGCATCATCCCTAAAGACGCATCAATGATTGCCTTTTCGATATCCTTCACCACCGACTTGTCCCAAGGCTCAATCTGGATCGTCTTCGCATCCGGTGTTGTCAAAGAAGCGATCGACTTCAAATCCATGCTTTGACCACCATAGGCTGCCACCCGAATATCTTCGACAATCGCGACCGAAGCCCGGCCAGTACGTAAACTCTGCAATTCTTTATAAAAATGCTCCAAGACAGACTGGAATTCGCTTTTATTTGCTTCAAGATGATTGGCCATAGATTGAACTAGATTGCCACAAAACTAAAGAAAAAACAACTATTCTCCTCATACTCCCTACCCCTTCTAAGCAAGAATGCGCGGAATCTCTCTCCCCTGCTTCGCCTCGTCAGGAATCAATGCCCATTCCAAAGCTAAGCGCGGCGAAATAGCTGATCCCACGAGACTCCACGCCCGCGCCAATCCCTTCCCTAAGCGAACGGCGGCCTCAGGTTGTGACAAAAAAGACGTATCCAGCGCCTGCATAAGCCGCTCCAATCCCTCCCGCCAGGCCGTTTCCGGATCAGACTGCCCATCACAGAGCTGAGAAAATCTCTCGATCAAAGCCAACTGCGTTCCAAGAGGCGGTGTCAAAAACCCTCGCACATATCCGTCCCAATCAACCCCCATATCCCACGCCTCCTGCTGCTCTCCATTCATCCTCCTAAATGCAACACCTGGGCAACCACGAACAAGGGAAGTGTCGAGTATCCGCTCGTTGCCTTTGGCTTTTGCGCTTTGATTTTTGAGCTTGTCTATCCATTCTTCGATTTCTTTCATCGACACTCGTCCAAATTCCATCTTCGTTAAACGAGATCGCAACGTAGCAGGTAATCGATCCGGTCGCTCTGTAATAAAAATGTAGACGGTTTTAGGCGTCGGTTCCTCGACCGCTTTCAAGAGTGCATTCGCCGCTTCTTCATTCAATCGCTCCGCTTGCTCAATGAGCGCAACCTTATACCCACCGCGCGCCGATGTGAGCTGCATGCGAGTTAACAATTCACGCACTTGCTTAACCACAATTTCCCTCGCCCCCTCCTCGCGCTGTAGGCGAATGAAGTCGGGATGAGAAGTAAGAAAAGTATCGGATATTGGGTCGTTGCCTTTGGCATCTTGTAAAAGGCCGACCGCCAATCGCTCTGCCACCATTGCCTTCCCCACACTTCGTGGTCCAGAAAATAAATAGCCGTGCGCAGGCTTCTGAAGCGCATGTTCTAAAACACGAAGGATGGGTTGATGGCCGATGATTCCGGAAAAGACAGACATGTACAAAAAACTCTAGCACGAAAAAGAAAAAGACTAAATCGGAAAGACCCGCACCTTTGCATGAAGAGTGAGGCGGATATGAGCACCGGAGTAAGGCGTATTAAACATACGCGGTCGAGGAACGGAATATCCAACGAAGCTATTCGCCAAAGGCGTGGGGCTTTGTATAAAAAGCGAAGACCCCCGATAGCGTGGCCAGACTTCCTCGTGGAGTCAACGCCGGAGCGTTGTGAGGAGTGGCCAGTCCGACACGGTCGGACTGCTATCAGGGGTTCAGAGGGGGGGGATC
>CAZTQP010000078.1:0-3059 GCA_964615825.1 uncultured Gammaproteobacteria bacterium | reverse complement strand
AAATACGAGAGCAGAAAGCTCGCTAATTCACCAAAAATTGGGGCGGCGGAAGATTCCGCGTATTGGACCGTGCGCGGGCGATCGATCTTAACAAGCATGACGAAGGCAGGATTATCCGCCGGAGCGTAGCCTGCAAAGGATCCAATGGTTTCGTCTGCGAGGTAACCTCCTCTTGGATCAGAGACTTGGGCTGTTCCGGTCTTTCCAGCCACATAGTATCCCGGAACCCCGGCGCGCTTTCCGTGTCCATTTTCAACAACATTGACCATCATGGCGGTGATAAGACGAGAGGTTTGTGGTTTGATCGGTTGGCGTAGGACTTGAGGTTTTGTGATTTCGCGTACACCGTCCGGACGAATGATCTCGCTCACGATATAGGGCTTCATCAGCTTTCCTCCATTTCCCAAAGCAGCAAATGATTGGGTCATTTGCAAAGGAGTAGTGGTGATCCCTTGTCCGTAGGAAGCGGTTGCAGCGAAGACCTTCCCTTTACGATCGAGAGAATCGATGTCGCCGTCTACCTCGCTTTTAAGTTCAATTCCTGTTTTTACGCCAAAGCCAAATTCATGGACGTATTTTTGTAACAGCTCGCGCCCTAATAAACGCTGCACGAAAATTGTGCCCGTATTCAATGACTTGGTGAGGACATCCTTCATGGTTTGCACCCCATGCGCTTCTTTATCGGAGTTGCGAATAGGCAAGCCATCGATAACCTCTAATCCAGCATCAACATAGGTGGTATCTGGATTGATTTTGCCCGCATCTAACCCAGCCGCGAGGGTGATCGGTTTAAAAATGGAACCGGGTTCATACTCATAAAAGGTTGCGGGGTTATTTAAGGTACCAATGTCCTTAATCTTTCCGACTAAACTCGGATCAAAATCCGGGAAGGAACACATAGCCATGATCGCGCCAGTGTTTGGATCCATAATAATAACTGTGCCGCTGCGTGCTTCAAACCGTGCCACTGCCTCCTGGATCTTCGCACATGCTTCGTATTGGATGGCACGGTCGATGGTGAGGACGATATCGCTTCCATTACGCGCTTCTTTAAGCTGAGTACTCGCGATCGTAAGACGACGACCCGCGGCGTCCTTCTCAGTAGTGATTTCTCCGGGCTGTCCAGCGAGGGCGGACTGAAAGAACCCTTCGGTCCCGTATTTTCCTACACGATCATTCTTTTCTCCTGCTCCCACAAATCCTAAGACTTGGCCTCCAACGCCTTTTTCTGGATACCAACGGGTTGGTACCTTATTTACTCCAATACCGGCCATTTTTTTGGCGCGTAAGGCATCTACGGCCTCTAAGGGCACGTCCTTCGCGAGGACAACATAGTTTGTGCCCGTTGCGCTCAATTTAGCGAAGACCTCGTCGTAAGGAAGCGAGAGCGCCTCCGCGACACCGCGGGAGGTTGAGCTGGCATCCTTAAGTTCACGGATCATGCCGTATACCTGCCACGCATCTCGGTCTTGCGCCAATGGATGCAATTCACCCGTTGTTCGTTCGCGAACATAGATAGTGCCCCGCTTAGGGATGAGGGCGGCTTGAAGTGTGTGTTGGTCTGAAGCGAGGACTTGGTAGGTTTTTCCTTCGAGGACTTGTAATTGGAATAATCTGCCGATTAATAACAGTCCGAGGATCCCTAACCCAGCCGCTCCGATAGGTAAACGGAGGTCAAACGCACTTTTTCGTGCGGTTGGTCGGCGAGGAGCAGAGGGAGAACGGTACATTCCTGCCTATCTTATCACAAATAGCGCTTTCCTTTTAGACGGTCGGGCAAGTAGTCTTGGTGTACGGGCCCTTTGGCGTCTGGATTGTAGATATAGCCTTTGCCATACCCGAGTTGCTTCATGAGACCGGTGGGGGCATTGCGTAAATGAAGAGGGACAGGCTCATTCGGAAGGTCGCGCACGTCTTGGGCGGCTTGCGCGTAGGCGGTGTAGAGGGCGTTAGACTTTTTGGCCTTGGCGAGATAAACGACCGCTTGCGACAAAATTACGTTACTCTCAGGCATACCGAGCATATGCGTGGCTTGATAAGCGGCGGTGGCTTGTACAAGGGCCTGCGGGTCCGCGAGACCAATATCCTCAGAAGCGAATCGGATAAGGCGACGCGCAACATATAGCGCATCCTCCCCCGCTTCGAGCATACGCGCGAGCCAATAGAGGGCTGCATTAGCATCTGACCCTCGCAACGACTTATGCAGAGCGGATATAATATTATAATGTTCTTCTCCGCCTTTATCATACGTGAATTGCGCGCGTTGTAACGCTTCGCGGATATGCTCGACGGTAATGCGACGTTTTCCGTCTTCTTCTTGCGGTGCGGAGAGAAAGGCGAGCTCGAGCGCGGTGAGAGCTTGTCGCGCATCTCCATCTGCAAGGGCGACGAGCATTTCGATCGCCTTTCCTTCGATAATTCCTTTTTGACCGCCGAGGCCGCGCTCTTCATCGTGTAAGGCTTGCTCGAGGATGGTGCGCAGAGCGGCATCGGATAAACGTTCCAACACAAACACTCGCGCACGTGAGCGCAAAGCGGGATTCACTTCAAAGCTAGGATTTTCCGTCGTCGCTCCAATCAACGTCACAATCCCCCGCTCTACTGAGGGTAAGAGGGCATCTTGCTGGCTTTTACTAAAGCGATGAATTTCATCGACGAATAAAATGGTACGACGTGTTTGATTTTGATCCTTGAGCCGCTCTTCGGCTTCTTTGACGACACGGCGCAGATCGGCGACTCCCGCCATGACGGCAGACAGTTGCTCAAAATGAGAGCCTGTCATGGAAGCGATAAGGCTCGCGAGCGTCGTCTTACCTGAGCCCGGGGGTCCCCAAAAAATCATGGAAGGAACGGTATCTTGCTCGATTAAGCGTCGCAGCGGAGTTGTAGGTCCGACGAGCTTTTCTTGTCCATACACCTCATCGAGCGTGCGGGGACGCATGCGATCGGCGAGAGGAGAGCGCGGGATACTCATATAGAAAAAGTATATCGAACAGAAATAGAACAGGCAACTACTCGGATAAAGTGAGACCCGCTGGGGTGAGCGGGGTGAGGAGAGA
>CAZTQP010000077.1:1646-3090 GCA_964615825.1 uncultured Gammaproteobacteria bacterium | reverse complement strand
TTTGGGCCGTGAGAATCTCGCCTTTGTTCATGCCTGTGACGCTTACGCCTGTTTGGACGGAGATACCTTGACGTTCTAAGGCGGTTTTCGCTCCGTTTACAAGTTTGAGGGGGAACCCTGGAAGGATTTGTGGGCCGCCTTGGATGAGGGTCCAGGAGAGGTGTGGTTTGAGTGAAGAGTGGTCTTTATCGCAGAGTGTTTCGACGAATATTTTTAAGGCGCAAATGGCTTCGACTCCACTTGGCCCCGCTCCGACGGCGGCGATGGCAAGGTGACGTTTTTTTTCTTGGTCAGAAGGTAGTGCTTCTGCTTCTTTTAAGAGGGTGCGAACACGATCGTGGATGTGATGGAGGTCTTCCTCGGTTTTAAGTGGGAGGCTGTAATCTGCCACGCCTGGGAGCCCGTAGAAACTGGGTTGGGCTCCTTGTGCGAGAACGAGGAGGTCGTAGGAAAGAGTTTCTTTTACTTCGTTGGAGGTGGAGGGGATATATTCGATCTTTTTTGTTTCGCGATCAACCGTGTTGACGTAGCCTTGTATGAAGCTAAATCCTTCATCTTTTGCGATGGTGCGAAGATCGGCACGATAGGATTCACGCGGATAGTCGGCGCTTTGGAGGGCGTCAATCAAACGGGGAGTAAAGAGGAAAGTGTCTTTGCTATCTATTAACGTAATTGAAAGATTGGACTTTTGTTTCCGGAGTTGGCGGGCGGTGGAAAGGCCGACGAAACCGGCGCCGATGATGACAATATGAGGCATAGGAGGAGTATAAGCATTTATTTCTTCTTCGTCATCCCTTCGTATCCTGTAAGAGTTAGGAAAGAAAATACCCGTTTGGGGCGGGTAGTTCTTTTTACCAAGCGTAGTCGATGTCTGAAAGAGCGAGGTTTTTGCTTTCGCCGGGGGTAAAGAGCTCCGAGGAGCAGTTGAGGATGTAGGCGGTGGTAGGAAGGAGGTTTTTCCAGGCGTACGCGATTCCCGGGGGGATTGTTAAGCGTTGATAGTTGTTGTCGCCGAGAAAGACGATGTCCGTTTTTCCTTTAGTCGGCGATCCTTCGCGTAGGTCATGCAATACGAATTTTACGCGACCGATGGGGACGGTGAGGTTGCCCACGTTTATGCTGTGAAGTTTCCAGCCTTTGGTGACGTCTGGGTAGACGCAGGAGATATACGCTTCGCCGAATTGGCTGAAGCCTGGGGCGTCTTTGCGGAGCACGTGCATGACCTGTCCACGTTCGTCCGGGATGATGTTGAGAGGGGTGACGATCACGCCTTCAATGGTGGGTGACATATTCTATTATTACATCATGCCATCGGGGAAAGCGTTTATACCTGATTCCCCAGCTTTTCTTTTGAAATAGTTGGTGTACCATTCGACGGTTTCTGCCATCCCTTCTTCGATCGTGAATTGGGTTTTCCAGCCTAAGAGACGGGCAGCTTTTTCGC
>CAZTQP010000077.1:0-1546 GCA_964615825.1 uncultured Gammaproteobacteria bacterium | reverse complement strand
CCTTCTTCGATCGTGAATTGGGTTTTCCAGCCTAAGAGACGGGCAGCTTTTTCGCTGGATAAGGTTTGTTCTGGAATTTCTGATTTGGCTTCGTTTAAGATCTTTGGTTTTAGATCGCTCTTCATGGCTTGTAAAACGTGATCGACAATCGACAAGGCCGACATGCCGTTCCCGGTGCTGAAATTAAAGGCTTGGCCCACGATCTCAGGTCGTTCCATGTTTTCGGCAAGCATGATGTAGGCATCCGCTGCGTCGCGAATGAAGAAATAGTCGCGAATGAATTTGCCATCGCTGCGAATTAATGGTTGCTCTCCGTGCAACACGTGGCGGATGGTTTGAGGGATGATGCGCTGCCAGTTGAGGTCGCCTGGGCCATAGAGGTTGCCACAACGCGTCACACAGACAGGGAGTTTGTAGGTATTAAAATACATTTGACTGATGAGGTCGGTGCAGGATTTGGAAACGTCGTAGGGATGCGTGCCTTTGAGAGGGGCATCTTCCGTATAGGGGAGGACGGGTTGGGGACCGTATGCTTTATCCGAAGAGGCAACCAGGATGCGTTTTACGGTTGGATTGTTGCGGGCGGCTTCGAGCACGTTCACCGTTCCCATGATGTTCGTGCGCAACGTGGGGAGAGGAGCGCGATTGCCGACGGGAGCAATGGGTTGGGCGCCGACATGAAAAATCGTGTCGACTTCGTATTCAGCCAACGCGCGATAAACGGTATCGTAGTTTTCGAAATCTCCATGAACGATGTTGGCTTGCTGGGAGGCTTTAGTTTCAAAAAAACGACTGGAGGGGACGTGGTCGCGTTTAAGCATGACCAAACGTGCGCCAAGGTCGCAAAGCATTTCTGCCAGGGTAGAGCCAAGGAGTCCAAAACCGCCCGTAATGAAGACGTTACGGTTGTTCCAGAACTGTTTGCGTTCTTGGGAGTAGATGAGTTGTTTCATAGGGATTGTGTTGGACTTTACCGTTTTATTGCCTCTACCGTCAATGTGGTCAAGTTATGATAAACCCCACAACGCGAGTGTCGTGGGGTGGCTATTTTGTGTAAGAATTATTCCGACCAGATCTTCCATTTTGGATCGTCTTTCCAGAGAGCTTCTAGGTCTTCCTTATCTTTATAGGTATCCATGCTGTGCCAGAAGCCTTCGTGGGGGAAGACAGAGATTTTTTGGTCTCGGCTAGCATCGATTAAGGCTTCTTCTACCATTTGATTTGGTTTGCAGTAGGAGAGGAAGTTTTTGTGTAGCACCATGAAGCCGCCGTTGGTGTAATCGGGGAGGCGAGGTTTTTCGGTAAACTGGGTGATGACGTGGTTTTCGTTGTGGTTTAATAAGCCGTATTTAGATTTAGGGTGGATACCCGTGATGGTTCCAAATACATCATGATCCGCATGTTTTTGATTGTGAAAATCATGTAATTCGTGAAGATTGACATTGGAGACTCCGTCTCCGTAGGTGAGCATAAAATGATCGCCTTCGATGTATTTTGAGGCAATGAGGAGCCGTTCGCCCGTAAGAGTGCTCGGCCCTGTTTCTGC
>CAZTQP010000076.1:0-3229 GCA_964615825.1 uncultured Gammaproteobacteria bacterium | reverse complement strand
CTGGACAAAATCCTGATTTTGTGGTTAACTTAGCGAGTTCTGGGGTGGGAGGCCTTTTCGAGGAAGGTCCTCCCCCCTGGTTCTTGAGTCATGAAAATGTGCTCGGTTGAGCACTTTTATTGTAAAAGGGCATTTGTTTCTTGGCGCTATCATTAGCGACTCGTCATGTCGCTCGGATGGCTCTTAAAAACAGATGTCCTCTTCCCTCAGGTCCTGAGGCCGTAAAGGACACACCCTTCTTTTTGGTCGGGTAGCTTATCTTTAAATTAAAACTACGTTGTATCCCGTTTAGGATACTTGTTTGTCATTATGCATACACGTTCTACCGTTCCCCCTCCCCCTATTCCTAAAGCTCCTCTCGCACCAGTTGTTCCAAGCACAAGCCCGATCTTTTTTGGTCTTGGTCTTGCTCCTGGTTTGCTTGATGCCTTAACTCAACTTAAGATCCATACCCCTACCCCGATCCAAGAGCGAGCGATTCCGCTTGCGCTTGAAGGCAAGGATGTCGTTGGAATTGCCCAAACAGGGACTGGAAAGACGTTGGCATTCGGGTTGCCGATGATTCAGCGCTTAGCGCAATCAAAGGGTCAGGGGCTTGTGCTTTTGCCTACCCGTGAGCTTGCGATTCAGGTGGAAGAAAATTTGCGTCGCATTGGTCGTGCGATTGGATTGCGCACGGCGGTCTTGATCGGAGGTACGCCGATGAATCCCCAGATTCATGCCTTGCGTGCTAAGCCGCATGTCATTATTGCGACCCCTGGTCGTTTAGTTGATCACTTAGAGCAGAAAACCCTCACGTTGGATCGCGTGCATGTCCTCGTCCTTGATGAAGCGGATCGTATGCTCGACATGGGATTTGCTCCTCAACTGAACAAGATTTTGTTACGTGTGCCTAAGGAACGCCAAACGATGTTGTTTTCTGCCACCATGCCATCTGAAATTACGAAGATGGCGGCGACGCATATGCGTCAACCATTGCGTGTTGAGGTTGCTCCACAAGGAACCACCGCTGAACGCGTCACCCAAGAGATTTTTATCGTGAAAAAAGAAGATAAGATTCGTTTGTTGAACCACGTTTTGTCTGAAGTACGCGGGTCGGTGATCGTGTTTTCTCGCACGCGTCATGGCGCCAAAAAGATTACCCGTGATGTGCGGGGCATGGGTCACGCAGCCGCTGAAATTCACTCCGATCGTTCTCTTGCTCAGCGCCGTGAAGCGTTGGAAGGATTCCGTTCTGGTAAATATCGCGTTTTAATTGCAACGGATATTGCTGCTCGTGGAATTGACGTGAAGGGGATTGAGTTAGTCATCAACTTTGATCTTCCAGATGATGCGCAAGATTACGTGCACCGTATTGGTCGTACGGGCCGTGCCGGGATGGAAGGGCGTGCCATGTCCTTTGCAACGCCTGACCAGCGTGGAGATATCCGTATCATTGAACGTTTGACGCGCAAGGCGATTCCTCAGACGAACTTGCCTGCGGAATTACCTGCCGCGCCTCCACGGCCAGCCTTTGAGGCTCCAGAACGTCCAGAGCGATCTTCACGTCCATTCCGTGGCGGGTCTTCTTCTCAGAGCGCTTCGCGTGGTCGCTTCCGCGACCGTTACGCCACCGCTCCGACGAGTGCGCCGGATACGCATGGGAACTACCCACGACGTCGTGCGAATTCGCCACGTCGTTCAGGACGCTAAAAATAAAATACTAAACCAAAAAGACGAGTCTATCTCGTCTTTTTGGTTTTGAACGATTTATATCCGCCAACTCCTAAGTCCAAATTAAAAATAAAAGACCCGCCCTAAGGAAAGGATGAGTCAAAGGAAGCTTGGGACGAGAACTGTTTCAGGGGAGAGTGATGCTGGCGTGGGTCGCGGTGATCAGGGTGCCGTCAGACATTACCTCGTTGCTAATGACGTCAATGGACGTTACGCGGCTGACGCCAATGACTGGAGCCTGCGGAATAAGGGAGAAGAGCTTGCCGAGCTTGCTGGCAGGAACGTCCTGCGCGAAGCGTGCGACGACGCACTGACTTCCCCAAGGCATACGGATCTTGCTCTGGTCGAGCGAAGAGCTGTTCTTCACCTTCTCAACGATAGCGTGCAGGATCGACCATTGAGCGACGTTGGGATACCCAGGCGCGAGCACTACACCTCGACTGAAGAGTGGATGACGGAATTCGATCTCACGTGAACGAACGAAATTCGGATCGAGTTCATCCAGGGCTTGTTGGACACACCGTACGAGCACGGGGATGATCATGGCTTGGTCATCTGTGTAGTGGTACTCGTCGCAAATACCGAAGGGCAGGATGGTTGTCTGGATGTTCTGCGGTTCGTAGACCATCGACGGGACGGCACTACCGATCAAGGCGGAGTAGTCAGCGATGGTCGAGTTGATGGCGTGGTTGTGACGGAACACCAGAGCCATGCAGCCTTCGTGGGTCTTCACCATCCGCTCGACCTCAGTACCACGACATCGCAGGTCTTTCTCCCTTTGGGGGAATTTGTCGTAAATCATCCGCATGTTGCGAGCGTACTCTTCATACTCGTCCAATGGATGCCTCTTTTCTGTCAATCACCGATCCCTATGACCGGTCAAAGATAGTAGCTTATTTCCTCATAAAAATCAACCCCACCTTTATGGTTCGACAAATTAAGTCCTATCTATCTAAAAATAGCGCTACCGATAGATTTCTTAGCGACAAAGATGAAACAGGTATTGATAGACTGGCAGTATGAAGGTTATAATGTATATTTTTGTTTACTTGCCGGTCATTTGCCAAAAGCGCACACGATAGAGGGTGTTTCGGAGAAAGAGGGCGAAAGGGGTTTCTAAGACGAAGTATTTTGCGTCGAGGAAGCCTGTGTTGCCTACGGTGATGATGTTTCCTTTTGATGCGTAGCGAAAGGTGTTTAAAGGTTTGTTCTCTAGTGAACTTATAATATTTTGCACGACGGTCTTTGCCATATGCATGGCGGTTTGCGCGTTCTTTGGAATGACTACGTTACTTTCTCGGTAGAGGACGGCATCACCAGCTCCGAATATGTTGGGGGCGATCACAAAGGTATGATCGACGGGGAGGTAGCCACCGCGTTCCGTTTGGATACTTGGGGAGATGGCTAGACTTACTGCTTCGATACCCGCGGTCCAGAGGATGAGATTGGCGGGGATAGCGGTTTGGGCCGTGAGAATCTCGCCTTTGTTCATGCCTGTGACGCTTACGCCTGTTTG
>CAZTQP010000075.1:0-3276 GCA_964615825.1 uncultured Gammaproteobacteria bacterium | reverse complement strand
TCTCCAGGTCGTCTGGGAGACGATGGGTTACAATGGCACCAATGTTTCTCGTGGATTCTTTTGTAGTCTAGATCCAGAGAGCAACCAGTTCGTCTTCTCCGGCACGCTGGAGGTGATGGATCCCGCACAGAGCGCGCTGTATGGGACGCCTCGACTCACGTCTGGTCAACGAGCTGATTGCTGGATCGAATTTACGCCGCAACCCTGCCAGACCGGCTACCATCCCGAACACGGCAACATCTGCGTCCCAAACTAATCCCCGCTCCTTCTCTTCCAAGGTGAATCCTTTCACCTTCTTCCTATCCCTTTGGCATGCTCTCAAGCATACAAGAGGGATGATAATAACCCTCCGACCTCCGTCGGGGGTTTTTATGCTGTGTTTATTCTTTCTTGCATTTAAGTGGTATTATACACTCAATCATTCATCCACTCACTTATGCGTACTTTTGCTCAACACGGTCACCTCGCGTCCTTCATAAAAAAACTTGCTTATTCAAGCGGCTCTCTTCTCTTGCTCATCCCTTCCTCCATTACTCCCACGTATGCGGCGACACCCGCTTCGGATCTGTGTGCCATCGCCCTGCCCGGATACCAATCAACTCGTCTTACAACCTCTAAAACAGGAAAATACCTCCTCTTCCCATTTGAAAAAAATGCGGTGGCATGGACGGAAGAACCGGAAAACGGCGGCGCGGAAGGAAAAATCGTCCTATCTAGCAACGGAGCTATGCGCGTCTTAACGGACAAAGCTATCACTCAAACTGTCCGGGCAGCTGGAAAAAATCTCTTGGTATGGCTAGAAAAAACGTCAGGCCAACGAACTGATGTATTTTTCTTTAATGGGGAAACGGTCAAAAAACTCACGAACGAAGCGCAAGGTCTTTACCAACGCTCTCCATCTGTTGGAGAGGACGGAACGGTTGCGTGGATCCGGATCAATCGGGAGCTCAGTGTTCAGACGGCGGAAGGCATGCTTCCTAAGACAATCTTCGATGATCAGCGCGTCATCGTCTATAAGAGTGGCTCAGAGGCGAAAGATGTCTCCGGCCCTGGATTATTTGCATCGGTTACCGTGCTCAAAAATGGACGCGTCGCTTGGGCGGGCACGGAACTTGCCCAACGCACTGCAGATTGGGACAAAAATCCACGCTCCGGCTTTCTATGGGACGGGGCTAGTGTAAAATCGACTCGCCTCGTCGATCCATCCATGACAGAATGGCCTGTTTTTAATGAGGAAGGATTTATCTATCCAACGCAGGCAGCTTTCGGCGCGTCTAAATATCGCTTTACTTCCTATGGAAATGTGACAAAAGACCTGGGCGACATTCCCGGATCTGTGGATCCTGATCCTCTCAATAAAGCTCGTGGATTTGCCTGGACAAGTTGGGGTCGTACCTCTTCTAGAACCTTCAGCTGGAATGGAATCGTGACAAAAGAACTCACTTCTTTGCTTCCAACAGGCTTTGATCGCTTGAACCAACTCGATATCCATCCGACGAATGGCTCGCTCCTCGTCAAAGCCTTTACGTATGAGGACGGACAGCAAAAAGCTCAACTTCCTACCTGGCATCATCAGATCTTCCAATACTCCCCATCTTCTAACACTCTGACGCGTCTGACCCAATCCCCAGGTCTTGGGACTGAACAACGGAGAACTGGTGCAACGCATGGATGGTATGGCCGCGAAGGAGAGATCTACTGGGCGGTCACCACTCCTGAATCTGGATACCGTACCAATGATTTATGTGTCGCACGACCAAGCACGTCTCCCCTGCCTGCTTCTGAGAACGTTCCTCCTGCTGAAGACGCATCCCAAGAAGCCTTCCCCGATGAACGCTGTAGCATAGATGCGCTGGAAGCCTATGAACAAGCTATCTTTCAAGCAAATAAGTCCTTGCACACACGCACGCTCAAAGCCTTCGACGACCAAGTTCCATTTCGTTTGCAAGCTTCTCTTAACCGTGGGCGTGTTGCCAGTGTTCGTGCCGTCTTGAATGCGAGCCGTACGACTCTTGCAAAAGAACTGAGCCAAGCCTTGAAGATTGGAACTGAGTATACGGAAGTCTTGAATGAGGAGGCTCCCATTCCTGCTTCATTTGCCACTCCATACAACCGTGCTTTTTTAAAGGCTAAGACCGTGTTGTTACGCTATGCGAGTGCGAAGGATCGCCTCGTCATCGAACGAGTTACAAAAGACACCCTTCGCCAAAGCATTCTGGCGTACGAACAAGCTCTCCGTGATGCGCAAAAAGCCCTGGAGGCATCGGATACCTGTCTGGAGAATTAATACACGTGATCATCCTCCATAATAACAAAAACCTCCCGAAGGAGGTTTTTGTTATTATGGTTTAGATTAGCGAAAGAACAAAACGTAAATAATAATCGCCGTGATAATTCCACCCCCGAATAACCAAGATACAATTCCTGCTTTAAAGAAGTCACCGATGCCTGCCATATAAGTATCTGTTAAGAGTAAATTCCTGGTTTATATATTACACCTCTTTTTTCCCTTCTGTAATATGTCCATCAAAATGTTCTTTCTCGTCCGCCTCTGCCTCTGCTTTCGTTTTGTGGATCACCCCGTCGCGATGATGAGGGGGCATATACAATGTGTATAATTTCATGTCTTCGTCTCCCGTGTTAATGATGTTGTGTTTAGTGCCTGCAGGAACGATGATCGCACTCCCATCTGCAATCTCATGCGAGACATCATCTAAGATTGCTTTACCGGTGCCTGCCTCTACCCGCAAAAATTGATCTACATCATGCACCTCTTCACCGATTTCTTCTTTGGCCGGAAGCGCCATGACCACAAGTTGGCAGCGCTTATCTGTATATAAGACTTGGCGGAAATATGGGTTATCCAATGAGAGCTTCTCTATATTGTCGACATAGCCATGCATACGGGTTGGACATGAATAGTAAGGCCTCTGTGGAGACTCAGCTAAGTCTCTGTCTATACCTTAACATATCTTCCGTGCTCGTCTATACCTTATCCGACTACATTCTCTGTTACTTAATAAAGATTGTGGCTAACACGCCTAACGTGACTAAGATTCCACCGGCGATATTTCCAAGTGTGGGCTTCTCTCCCAAAAAGATGAACGCCAAGATCACCGTCAACATGACGCTCAGCTTGTCGATCGGAGCCACGCGGGATGCTTCTCCCATTTGCAGAGCCTTGTAATAAAAGAGCCAAGATAATCCTGTCGCAATAGCCGACAAGATAATGAAGACGTAAGAATATTTTGATATTTTAAAGGCATCAGCGGCATT
>CAZTQP010000074.1:0-3344 GCA_964615825.1 uncultured Gammaproteobacteria bacterium | reverse complement strand
GGTGCAATGGCAAGGAAAGATTTTGATTGCGACGGGATATGGGCTACATCGGATTGAGGGAGATGAAATTATTGTCGAACAACCGCATATAGATGTGCGAAGAATTTGGGCTGGGAAGACATTACTCTGGTCGGACGAGATGGCAGTGCATGAGATGGACAGAACATCGGAACGGTCGATTCCGCTGGTAGAAATTTTTAGGATACCTTTCAATGCTTGATATACCTGCCCCGCATTACCATCCTTGCATGACTGTTAATTTAACCTGAAAATCATGTAGTTGAGATAGGTTGCAAAACTCACCCAGCCAAGATATGGGATGAGCAAATACGCGGCTGGTTTTGATAGACGGTAAAAGATAATGATCGTTCCTAAAATCAGGATCCAAAGCAGTAAGATATCGAGTAGGGCAAAAAATGGGGTATGTGCGCCGAAGAATAGAATCGACCAGAGCGCATTTACAAGTAACTGCGCGCTAAAGATATAAAGCGCTGTTTTGTGCTTCGGATGATGCCAGCCCTGACGTATGATGAGAAAGAGAGATATTCCCATGAAGGCATACAGGATGGTCCAAACTGGCCCAAACACCCAGCTTGGAGGATTGAGAGGGGGCTTGGTCAGAGCAGCGTACCAAGTCGGAATCGCGTCTGTGGTAAATACGGCGCCGAGGACTCCTGCGAGCTCGCAAATAAGAACGCAGGCGATGAGCTTCCCTAGCTGCCTCCATGAGATGTTCATAGGTTTATATTTTAAGAGAATATTTTTCGTGAGAACCACATGACTTCTTATGTAATGATAGCATGCGCGCTCATTCCTTCCGCGTTCTTAAATAACAATAAAAACATATTGACAAACAATAAATCATGGCATACGGTATTTGTATCTAATACTTCGTAACAGGGCTTCGCCTGCCCTGACATGGATATGGACTCAAAGATCCTAAATGTCTTATCCGTCATTGCCACGAGCCTAGGTCTCGCGTTCGTCTTTAATTTCTTGTTTTTCGATAAGCAGATTGGGATCTCCGTCCTGATTATCACCGCGGTGCTGATAGGGGCCGTTTACTTGCTTGGATTACGTCAGCAGGTGTCTTTGCGTAAGGCATGGTGGCTCATTCCACTCATCTTCTTTTTTGCCTTCATGCCAAGCATTCGTGCCAATGAATTCCTCACCTTCTTAAATTTGTGTGCAACGTTTGGGTTGCTGATGCTATTCGCGCATGAACTAATCGGCACTCCGACATTCTTGATGCGGATATACGATTATTTCATTTTGATGACACGCGTCCCCTTCCGGATGTTCGGTAAGGCCGTGGCCGCCCTCACTCTCCTCACACAGGTCCATAGCCAGGTAAAGCACCGAGACGTGTGGCTGCGCGTCTTTAAAGGAGTTGTCATGGCCGTGCCCGTGTTGATTGTCTTTGGGATCTTATTTTCCCAAGCAGATCTGGCCTTTTCGCAATTCCTCAATAGCTTTGTTGATATCACGATTACGGAACGCATGGTCGAATATGTTGCTCAATGGCTATTTGCCTTTGTAGCAACGTTGAGCTTTCTTTCGTACATCTTTTTTTCTAAACACCCTGAGCCGAACATCGCGGAAACCTCCGAAGCCACCAAGTCCGTCAAAGGCATAGAAGTGATGGTGTTTCTAGGACTTATTGCCGCCTTATTCCTCCTCTTCATTGGCTTTCAGATCACCTACTTGTTTGGAGGGGAAGCGAATATCCTGAACGCTGGATTTACCTATGCCGAATATGCTCGACAAGGGTTTTGGGAATTATTAGCGGTAGCGGCGTTGTCACTCTTAGTGCTCTTCGCCTCTGAAAAATATGCGGGCGTTGAAGGAAAGAAGGACAAACGGTTTCTGGTACCGGCCTTGATCCTAATCGGGGAAGTAGGCGTGCTGATGGCGTCTGCGTTTAAACGGCTATCTCTCTATATTGATGCGTACGGCATGACAGCGCTACGCTTTTACGCAGTGGGATTCATTGTGTTTCTCGTAGCATTGTTTATTCTCTTGGCCGTTAAATTCATCGCTCTCAAACGTGAATCGTTCTTCGCCTTTGGCACGCTGCTTTCCCTGGTTGTCTTATTGATTACGGTGAACCTGGTGAATCCAGACGCGCTTATCGCGCGAGCCAATTTGGAACAATACGATCAGACGGGAAAAATCGATCTTCCGTATATGAGCGCCCTGTCTGCGGATGCGCAGCCCTGGAAGATTGAGCTGTATAAGAAATTAGAAGGAGGAGATAGAGGCTATCTGCAACTATCACTCCAGAGACAGAAGGAGCGTTTAGAAATAGATTGCGCTGATTGGCAATCGGCGAACCTAGCTCGTGCAAGGGCTTGGGAGATGTTGCAGGCGTTGGGGATATAAGTAGATTGGGAAGAATCAACAAAAACTGAAACACCTCGTTACGAGGTGTTTCAGTTTTTGTAGCGTACCTTGTGCAACGAATAGATACTCATTATGCAAGGTAGACGCCCGTCTTAGTATACGACGGGCAAGAAGGATGTGCGAAGAGGAGAGGAGCCCGTGGATGCTACGCGTCGAATCCGCCTTTTGGAGTCGGGCGATTGCGGTGCGGGCTGTCCTCGAACCACTCAGGGAGCTTGCCCTTGGCGCGAACGACCGTGTTCATGAAGACACGCAGGCGCGGCTCGAGAGCCTCCTCGGGAGCATGCACGACGTTGGCTCGCTTAAAAGGAAGGAACAGCGTCTCGTAGGGACAACGCAGGAATTCCTTGGCGACTGCCTCGGCGAGAACTCGCTCGGGCTGGGTGAGATCCTGCCAGCGGAGAGGCTTGTGGAAGGCATCGAGCAGGCACGCCACCAGACGCTCCTTAGATTCGATCATTTCCGGCGTAATGGGCCGCTTGGATACGAGCTGTTCGATCGTCCAGGGCAGATAGGATTGAATCTCTCGGAAGATGTCTCGAATGTTCATCCGGAGACGCTGTTCACGTCGGTCGTACTGAATGCGGGAACTCTTGGAGGAGATTCCCTGCTGCCAGATGAAGATGGCGAATGCGTCGAGAAAGGGGTTATCAATGATGTCTTCGATTGCCTCCTGGACCTGCCCCATCTCCTGATCGACTACTTCGTCATCCCGCGGATCCTGATTCCAGTTCCAGTAATCCACGAGAAGCTCGAACACCGCGCCGAGCCAGCCCTGCCTTGTTTCCATGATGTCACGGTCCTTTTGTTGGTTTCAGAGACGTGTGCTTTCGTCTCCCGAAATAGACTATTTTGTTTAAAATAGCTTCTATTTTGGAAGACGAATATACTCTCCTAATATCCAACAGATAAGTAAAGCATTATTTTGTAGAATAATCAAG
>CAZTQP010000073.1:0-3392 GCA_964615825.1 uncultured Gammaproteobacteria bacterium | reverse complement strand
GCTTTGTTTTCTGGTTTAAGCAAGGTATCAACGGTTCCGGCTGGCAAGGCGCTAAACGCATCGTTCGTAGGAGCAAAGACCGTGAATGGGCCTGGGCCACTAAGTGTTTGGACTAATCCAGCGGCTTTAACAGCAGCGACAAGGGTCGTAACGTTGTTCGCGTTTATGGCATTTTCTACGATGTTCATGGAGCGAACCATGAGGGCACCACCGACCATGACTCCTTCTGGTGGCATCAAGACCGTATCAATCACATGCGTGACACCGTTACTCGAGATGACGTCGCGCGTTTCAATCTTCGCTCCGTTGATCATGACCGCACTGCCACTCGTCGTGACCATCAATTGTTTGCCTTCTACGGTCGTAAGCATTTGTCCATTCTTCAAGTCAGAAATCTTGAGCGCTCCTGGAACAACATGATAGGTGAGGACGTCAACGAGCTTGGATTTGTTTTCTGGCTTGAGCAAGGTATTGACAGTGCCAGCAGGAAGTTTGTTGAAGGCATCGTTTGTCGGAGCGAAGACGGTGAATGGTCCAGGGCCTTTCAATGTTTCAACGAGCCCAGCCGCTTTAACGGCAGCGACCAGGGTTGTGACGTTATTGGCGTTCATGGCATTCGCAACAATATCCAAGTTACGCACCATCATGGCACCGCCGACCATAACCCCTTGTTCCGCAGGAGCAGGCATCATGCCTTGTTGAGGAGGGGTGGAAGGGGTGACTTGTTCCATCCGAGGAGAGCCGCAACCTGCACCTGCGACAGTCAAGGCGATCAAGGCCGCAGGGATATAGCGTGTGAGAGACATAGGATTGAAAAAGAAATTAATTAACTAGGATAAGTATATCGGTGCGGGAAGAAGGACGTCAACTGCTCAAAAGCAGGCTTATTTTGCGCATCGCTGGACGTGTCCAGAATATCTGACTAAGATCGTCTCGGTATGATGGAACAGATATTCGCACGTCTTCTCCCAAAAAACGTCTCTCCTACAACGCATGGGCTTGGTATTTTACAGGCAAAATCTTATCGTATTCTCAAAGCAAAAACGGCTAACTATCTTGAACGATTCGAGATCACCACGGTTGATTGGGCGATCCTGGGGACGTTACTCGCGTCCCCAGAGGGGATGACGCTCTCCGTCTTAGGTGAGTATCTCGGAGTAAAGTCACCGTTAATTACGCGGCGTACGAGTATCTTGGTGAAGAAGCGGCTCATTCAGCGCAAAGTCGCACACGACGATTCACGCAGCCGTATTGTGTCTTTGACGCCCCAGGGAAAGAAGCTCGTACCTCTTATCGAAAAAGGCCTTCGTCGTGATATTAAATCTTTATTTGCGGGCTGTTCTGCTCGTGAGCTCATCTCCTTTATACGTGTCATGGCAAAAGTAGCGGAACACATCAAGGAAGTAGATGACCGAGATGAAGAATAGCCCTATGAATACACACCCGTACGCTACTCTATGCCAACGCTTAGCCGAATTGTCTCACCTCAATTCTGCGTTGGCGGTCCTGCAATGGGATCAAGAAGTGCACATGCCAGTCAAAGCGGCAGAGGCTCGAGCAAAAACGATTAGCTATTTAAGCGTCCAAGCGCATGAGAAGTTGTTAGAGTTGAATACGGGGGAGCTACTTAGTCAGCTGTATCAAGGTTTAGACACTCAATCCAAAACAAAAGAATCAATCGTCATCCGTGAGACATGGCGTGCGTATGATCGTGAGCGAACGCTACCAACCGCGTTTGTCGAAGAGCTCTCAGAGTTGTGTTCCGTTGCTCAAGGTGCCTGGGCAGAAGCGAGACGGAAAGAGGATTTCTCGCTATTTCTTCCTCATCTCAAGCGCATCATCCAACTCAAGCGCCAAGAAGCAGAGTATATTGGATACAAAACGACGCCCTACGACGCACTTCTGGATGCCTATGAGCCCGGCCTCACCACAGCGCAAGTTTCGCAGATCGTGAACGAGTTGAAGGAATGGCTTCCGGCACTCGTACGCCGCCTCACAGCTTTATCAAAAGAAATGAATCCAGAAATAGCGCAGGGAACCTTTCCTCTAAATGAGCAGGAGGTATTTAACCAGTTCATCGTACAAAAGGTTGGATTTGATCGAGAAGCAGGACGACTTGATACAAGCACGCACCCATTTACAACGAGTTTCCATCCCACAGATGTGCGTTTAACCACCCGTTATAGAGAGAATGATCTTCTCTACGCGATTGGCAGCACGATCCATGAAATGGGGCATGGGTTATACGAACAAGGATTACCCGTCGAGCACTATGGAACCCCGTTAGGGGAGACGGTTTCTCTTGGGATACACGAGTCACAATCGCGTTTGTGGGAGAATCATGTTGGGAAAGGCCGTTCCTTTTGGGAGTACCTGTACCCTGAAATCCAAACGCGGTTCCCAGAGCCATTCGCGAAGATTCCTCTAGAGGTATTTCTCGACATTCTGAATCGTGTTACGCCATCCTTTATTCGCACCGAATCAGATGAAGTCACCTACAACCTGCATATCATGGTGCGTTTTGAATTAGAAAAGGATTTGATAGAGGGCGCGCTTGCCGTCGAAGATTTGCCAAGGGCTTGGAATAAAAAAATACAAGATTATCTTGGGATTGAGGTTCCAAATGATCGTCTCGGAGTTCTACAAGACGTCCACTGGTCTATGGGAGCTTTTGGATATTTTCCAACGTATACCCTAGGAAATTTATACGCAGCGCAATTGTATCAAGCTGCTCAACAACAAGTGCCGAAAATGGAAGAGCGGATAAAACAAGGGGATTTCTCCGGCTTGCGAGATTGGCTAAGGACGAACGTCTACCAACGAGGAAAATGGTTTACTGCCGATGAATTAGTACGAGAAACAACCGGAGAATCTTTAAATACGGTTCATTTCAAGCGGTATATTTTGGGTAAATATCAACAAAGGGAAGAATAATGAGATGAGAAGGTGGGGCGTTATTTTTTATCGCATTCTTTACAGATGCCAAAGAGCTCGAATGAGTGTTCTGTGATCTTGCTAAATTCAGGAACCTGTTTAAGGGCGATCTTTTCAATTTGGGCGAAATCACATCCATCAAAGTCCCGAATTTTTTGGCATTTCATGCAAATAAGGTGGTGATGATCTTCGCGCTCGTTCCATTCGTAATAGGTTTTACTTTGGTGGAGGTCGACTTGGCGCACAATGCCTAATTTGTAAAAGGTTACCAAATTACGATAAATCGTCGCTTTGTCCGTGTTTTTGATGGTCTCGGCGATTTGGTCGATGTTTAAAGGTTTTGTTGAGCGTTTAAGTTCGGCTAACAGCGCAAGACGAGCGGGCGTGACTTTTTGTCCGGCTTGTTTTAAGAGGGGGCTAAGCTCCTGTTCTTGAGAGGTATTTCGCATAGAATCAAG
>CAZTQP010000072.1:0-3422 GCA_964615825.1 uncultured Gammaproteobacteria bacterium | reverse complement strand
TTTTGACGCAGCTTCTAGGTTCGAAGACGATGCTGTGGAGTTTTGGTGATGTGAATATTTCGGTTGGGATGTCGATCTTGTTTATCCCGTTTACGCTATCGATGGGGGAGGTCGTGTATGAGATCTATGGGCATGCGCGAGCGAATGCGTTTGTTTTGGCGGGGGTGTGTGCGACGTTGTTTGTCATTGTGTTGTCTGCCTTAGCGGTGGTTTTACCTGCCTCGGCAGCGTTTGGATCTGGGCAGGAGGCATATCGCCTGACCTTTGGAGGATCGATGCGTTTTGCTGTTACGAGCTTGCTTTCCTTTTTTTGTTTGCAAGTGGTTGATTTATGGTGCTTTGCGCGTTTGAAGCAACGGTGTGTTCATTGTCCGCTTTGGGTTCGTCTTGCATTGTCCGCGTTAGTCGCTCTATTTATTGATACGTTTATTTTCACGCTTGTCGATCATGCGCGCGTGAATGTGTCTGTTGTGCAAAATGTGAAAGTTATCAGCACAATTTTCTTCCCATATGTCCTGGTTCGTTGGATGGTGTCTTGGATGGGGATTCCGTTGGCGTATATTGGGCAGCGATTTTTGAAATAGTGCTCTTAAGGACGGGGTTATTGTCTGTATTCTGGGATCGTGATAAAAAGACGCTGCCTCCTGCCCGGGTGGCGGAATTGGTAGACGCACCTGACTTAAGATCAGGCACCGAAAGGTATAAGGGTTCGAGTCCCTTCCTGGGCACCATCGAGCTCAGCTCGACCACGTAAAAAGCCCCGCTTCATGGCGGAGGCTTTTTACGTATCCCTGCATATACTTGTTTTGTCGAGTGGAGATTAGAGTTGACCCTGCGTCTTTTTTAGGTACTATTGTGGTGAGCTGGCTAAGTCGCTGTGCTCAGGAGGGTGTTGCGCGATGAGCTTGGGTTCTAATGAGTCCAGTTTGCATGAGAACACCACATGGCTCGATGAAAATTCGGGGAAGCTCGCGCAGCGTGCCGAGTACCTCGATCAATGGCTCGTCATCCGTAACCGAGGAGTCGGCGCTTTCTTTCCTGATCGAGCTGAGGCGCATGAGTATGTGCAGCGCGAAGGTCTGCAGGGAGTCGCGATTATCTGGCCTGTGACGAGCGATCTTCAAGGCTAGCTTTCTCACTCATTGATCTTTTGTTAGTCTACTAACCCGACCCAAGGTCGGTCTTTCTTTTTCCCGTGGGGATTGATAAGTCTTCTTCAATATTGTTGACATGTTTATCTGCGCGTTGCATGCTCAATATAGGTCGGTATGAGGATTCGGGCTAAATTTGGTTCTTTGGGATCGGGATTGTAGGTGACCGTGGTTGCCTAGCGATGATCCCAGCGGCGTTAGGTCTTTATGGCCTTATCACCTTCGCACAAACGATTGAATGGGTAGAACTTATTTCATCATGCCGATATTGTGGACTGAATTCTACTCGTTCGATGCGATGTGCGGCCGGCGTGGCTCACTTGTGAGCGGAACCGAATACCTCATGCCGACCTTTTATTATTTCCAAAAAACAAGTAGGATCTTGGGGGTATGAGTAAAAAATTGATCCAAGACTTTAAAGAGTTTGCCTTTAAGGGCAATGTCCTTGATTTGGCGGTTGGTGTCATTATTGGTGGCGCCTTTGGCAAGATCGTCTCTTCCCTCGTGAACGATATCATCATGCCCCCGTTTGGGTTTGTCTTAAAAGGGATCAATCTTAAGAGTTTTGCCTGGGTATTGCAGCGGAATCCGGATGGAACTCCTGCCCTCAGCATGACCTATGGCAATTTTTTGCAGAACTTGATCGAATTTTTTATCGTTGGATTTTCCATCTTTTTATTGGTACGCATGATTTGTCGTGTGGAAAAGCGTTTTCGCCGGCAGGAACAGCAGCAAGCGGCTGCACCAATGTCTCCTCCGGAGGATGTAGCGTTATTGAGGGAGATTAGAGATTTGTTGAAAAAAGGAAAGTAGGCGATGGCCCCCGAAGCTGACGTCGTTTTTTGGGCGAACCGATCTTGCTAGCATATCGATCCGGTGGCTGTTGATAGCTTCGGACATGCGGTCGCCCAAAAAACGACGTCAGCTTCGGGGGCCTAGATAGGAAGGGAGGAGAGAGCGTAGACTTGATTATTAGGGGTGGTTTTGATAGAGTCACGACGTTCATTGGTTAGATGCCTCATGCCTCATTCCTGAGGTCTGGAGCTTAGTTCAATGCCGAGGTAGCTCAGTGGTAGAGCGAAGGACTGAAAATCCTTGCGTCGCCAGTTCAATCCTGGCCCTCGGCACCATATAAAAACAGCGCATTTATGCGCTGTTTTTATACGTCTTGTGCAAACTTTCCCTTTTTTGTGCGTATAATAGAATGCATGCCCGGGATGGAACCGTCTAAAGAGGTGCCGGATGCGGAGCTGGTTCGCCAAGCTCAGCAGTCGCCGGCCGCGTTTAAGATGTTGGTGGACCGTTATTCTGGGCGGTTGTATGCGTTTTTGCGACGGTCGTATTTTTTTGAACATGAGGATTTGCAGGATCTATTGCAGGACACATTTTTGCGCCTGTATCGCAATTTGAATGCCTTTGATCCTTCATTTGCCTTTTCTACATGGGCGTATCAAATTGCTCGTAATACGGCGATTGATGCGCTACGCAAAAAGCAGACACGTCCGCAGGCGTTTTCTTTAGAACCGGATGAGTGGGATCGGATTGCGTCTTCCGCCCATGAGGTCTTGGGGAACGATCTTCATTTAGAGGAGGTGAAGCGGGCGATTGAAGGGCTTCCTCTTCAATATCGTGAAGCGTTTACCTTGTTTTACCTGGAAGAGCGGACGTATGAAGAGATGATCGATATTTTGAAAAAACCCAAAGGAACGATCGCCTCTTTGCTCAGCCGGGCTAAGAAGCTTTTACAGGAACGGCTCGCGCATCACGCCCCTATTGTATGAACGACGATTTTTCTCAACGACTTTTGCAAAAGATTGAGAGGGAGCATATCCGTCCGGTTCCGCGTTGGATGGTTTTATTACGGCAGGGGATGCTGTTTGTGGTCTTGGGGCTCGCGATTGTTTGCGCCGGAGTTTTAGGGTCCCTTTTGTTGTTAGCGGCTTTTCAGATTGATCTTCAGTTTTTACGTGCTTCTTCGTTTGGAGGAATCTTACGCTTGCTCTTGGAGTATATTCCTGTTCTCTGGGTTATATTGCTTGTCTTGTTTGGAGTCCTGGAAGTGATCTTGCTGCGTCGTGGGACGCGTTTGTATCGTTATTCGTTTGTCACGATTGTTGGATTTGTCTTTTTAGCCATGTCATTGATTGGGTTAGGGCTCTATGCCTCGCGTGTACCAGAGCGTGTGCAAGAGTCATTTGGAAAGCGTTTGCCTCAACACATGCGTGATCGATTTATCCCTGGCCAACCATTGCCGCATCCGGAAGAAGGGGT
>CAZTQP010000071.1:0-3539 GCA_964615825.1 uncultured Gammaproteobacteria bacterium | reverse complement strand
GCTCCATCCGTACCCACGAATTTTACGTCGAGACGTCGGTAGCGGGTTGGTTCGGTGATGTTGAGAATGACAGTTTTAGGAAAGGATTCGCGTGACCAGGTTTCGCTGGCGCTTGGTGAGGTGATGAGGAGATTGAGGCTCGGGTCACGCTCGGCGGTTAGTTGGATCGAGGCGCTTGCTTGCCCGTTGTTGCCTACGTCATCGAAGGCGATCACGATAAGTTCGTGGGTGCCAGTGTCGATAGTGTTGGGGACGCGGGCTTGGATGGTCCAGGGTGCGGCACCGGAGGCACCGAGGAGGGTTCCGCCGATGCGGGCTTCTACGCGTACGATGGGCCTCGCGCTACTCACGACGGGAGTGACGCTGAAGCCACGTGAAGAGATTGTTTGTCCGTTGTATGGTTGTTGAATGCTGACTTGAGGACGGTTGGTGGGAACGTGGACGTCATCATATTCAGTCGGAGGTGTTGAGGTCGTGTTCCAATTGTTGCGCGTCACCCAGGATTGGACGCCAGCTTCCCAGTTGCCGAATTGTGGGTCGCTCGCAGGATTGGTGGGCGCGGGACCGAGTGGATCGTCTTTGTCGATGTAGTACAGGATGTTATGAGCTTCGCGATAGGTGCGGGTCTCGATAAATTCGGGCGGGGTGAGATCGGTGGCACGTTTGCCACTGATCTTATCTATGTTGATGGTGGTTGAGGTGGTGTAGCCGAGGAGTGCACCTCTATTCGTTGTGGGTGGTTCTGGTGGGGTGAAGCGTTCGACGGGGGTGTTTTGGGTCGCACGACGCATGTAGGCTTGCCAGATAGGGGCGGCGACGGCAGAGCTATCGGCACCGCGTTTCATTTCTTTGTTGTCGTTGTTGCCAACCCAGACCACGGTTACAATGCTTGGGGTGTAGCCGACGGTCCAGGCGTCGTGGTAGTTGTTGGTGGTGCCAGTTTTGGCGGCTACCGGTCTGTCAGGAAGAGTGAGGCTATTACGAGCTCCAAAGATGTAGCTACGTGCATCGTTATCGGACAAGACGTTAGACATGAGGCGTGCGATTTGTGGCTCTATGACTTGTGTACCGGCAGGTTTTTGCCATTCTTCGAGAACCTTTCCGTCTGGATCTTCGATGCGTAAGATGGCGCTCGTAGGATAGAGCGTGCCTTCATTAGCGAAGGCTGCGAAAGCGGCGGCGTGTTCAATTGGTTTTACTTCACCACCACCTAATACCAGGGCAAGGCCGAAGCGAGAACGATTTTTGAAGGTGGTGTAGCCGAGGGTTTCGGCAAAGTCTAGAGCGCGAGAAATACCGACGAGGTAGAGCGTTTTTACGGCGGGAATATTTAAGGAGCCCTGCAAGGCTTGGCGCATGGAGATGGGACCATTTTCTTTAAGGTTATAATTTTTTGGTTCGTAGGGAACGGTATCTGTTTTGAACGTTGTGTTTACATCCCACAGGATCGTTTGCGGGAGGAAGCCTTTGATAAAGGCGGCCGCGTAGACAATGGGTTTGAAGCTTGAGCCTGGTTGGCGCGGGTTAAGGGTTACATTGAACTCGCCATCGATTTCATCACTAAAGAAATCTTTGGAACCGACCATGCTCAAAATCTGCCCATTTTTTGGATCGAGAGAGATAAGAGCCGCATTAGTGAATTGATATTGTTTTCCACGTGCTTCCACACCTTTTTTAATTTCTTCTTCGGCGGCTTTTTGCTTGTCGTAGTCGAGGGTGGTGATGACTTTATAGCCGCCTTCTGCGGTTTGTTTGATGCCGTATTTGTTCTCTAACATGTTGCGCACGTACATCGAGAAATGAGGGGCTTCGATGTTGCTGATTTTTTTTGGGATGATTTTTTTCAACGTTTCGATCTGTTTGGCGGCTTCAGCTTCGGCTTTGGTGACGTAGCCTTGTTCGGCCATGAGGTCGAGGATGTAGTGTTGGCGTACGACAAGACGAGGGCGGTTATCTCCGCTTAAGCCGGTACCGTAGGGAGAGAAGAAGTCTGGTCGTTGTGGAATGGCGGCGAGGAGAGCAGCTTCATCGAGGGTAATATCTTGAACTCCTTTGCCAAAGAAGGTGCGGGCGGCGGATTCGACACCATAGATGGTAGAGCCGTAGGGGATTTCGTTGAGGTAAAGCTGGAGGATTTGATCTTTGGTATACGAGCGTTCGAGTTGGAGAGAGAGGATGAATTCTTTGAGTTTGCGCACGGGGGAGCGTTTGTTATCGAGAACAGCATTTTTAATAAATTGTTGGGTGAGCGTTGAGGTGCCTTGCAAGCGCTGGAATTTAATAACGCTCATGCCGACGGCGCGGATTAAGCCTTTCCAATAGATCCCATGGTGTTCATAAAAGCCTTTGTCTTCGATGGAGACGGTGGCGTGCTGCATGATTTTTGGAATTTTATCGATCGTGACGAGGGTGCGTTTTTCATCGCCGTGGACTTCGAAGAGGAGATGGGTGCCGGTACGGTCGTAAATTTTGGTGGATTGGGCGATTTGGCGGCTGCCGAGGGTGTTGGGATCGGGAAGATCGCGGCTGATCCAGGCGGCGAAGACAGTCAGACTCAAAATACCGACCGCGCTGAGGCTTAGAAAGACGATGACGAGGGTACGAATCCGCCCGGGAACGGAAAAAAAGCGTTTGAACGCGGATGGGCGTTTGGGAGAGCTGCTAGAAGCTCCTGTGGTTACGCGTTTGGTGAGAAAAGGCATAGTTTTTTGGCTAAAATAAGGCTTTTTTCGTGCTTTACCCATTGACAAAACGGCAAAAATGGAGTATTCTATCCCTTCGAACCTTTGAGAGATCTGCCTAATACGTTGTGTTTTGCAGGCCCTCCAGAGGTTCTTTATTTCCCCATGAATTTATCTTCCATTGGATTCCAAACTTTCAAGATTGCCTTAGCCTTATTCTCGCTGCTTTCCGTGTTTGCGTCCAGCGGTGCCTCGGCTAAAACGGTTTCGATTGCTTTGGCGGACAATGCTTATACCTCTACGAGTGCGGTGATTAGCCGTGCCTGGACGGATCTTGGCCTTGTGGCCAGTGGTGAAGTTGTGACGGAAGAAGAAGCTGTTGAAGCTTCTGAGGTTGAAGCCCCTAAGACGATCAAGGTTTTGTATCGTGAAATGACGGCGTATACGTCTCGTGCCCAAGAAACAGATGATTCTCCTTGTGTGTCTGCGGATGGATCAATTGTATTTGATGGGATGGTGGCTTCGAATGGCCTTCCCTTTGGAACGAAGTTTCGCATTCCTGACTACTACGGTGATAAAGTCTTTGAAGTGCGTGACCGTATGAATGCGCGTTATGCCACCCGTATTGATATTTGGATGGATAACACCAAAGAGATGTATCAATGGGGATATAAGAAGAATGTGAAAATTGAAATTATTGAGATGGGGACGAATGCCCATCATTGGAATGACCCGGAGATGAAGATTGCCCGTAAGACGGATACGAAGTGTGGGCAAAAATAACAGTTAAACAAAAATCCCTCCTTGTCGGAGGGATTTTTGTTTGGGGGATATAGGGGTTGGATAGTGATATATAGG
>CAZTQP010000070.1:0-3614 GCA_964615825.1 uncultured Gammaproteobacteria bacterium | reverse complement strand
CCGCCTTTATTGCGCTCTCTGTGGCGGAACCGGAGCCACCCCCTGCAGCCGCAAATCGAGAGCAACGGGGGGATGTCTCCTTGCTCGGACAGCTGTAGGAATAAAAAGCCGCAGACATGCGAGCCCTAGATGAGGAGAGAGGGAACGGTAGGGATTTGGCAGCCTCGAGTTTTTGGCTTAGACTGCTTTTATTCTATGGCTCAAGATTTGCCTAAGGCGTATATCGCCTCGGAAGTGGAAGATGCGATTTATGTGGCTTGGGAGGCTTCGGGGGTGTTTAATCCTGATCAGTTGCCTGACCGGAATCAAAACGGGGAGCCGTATTGTATTATGATGCCGCCACCGAATGTGACGGGGGTGTTACATTTGGGGCATGCGCTCGAGAATGCGATCATGGATACGATGGTTCGTTTTGAGCGGATGCGGGGCAAAAAAGCCCTCCTGATTCCTGGAACAGATCATGCAGCGGTTGCGACTCAAGCGAAGGTTGAAAAGGTTTTAATGGAAGGTGGGATGAAGAACCCGCGACAGGAGTTGGGTCGTGAAGGATTGCTTAGAGAGATTCGTGCTTTTTCTGACAAGTCACAAGCAACCATTTTAAGCCAGGTTAAAAAGATGGGAACGAGTTGCGATTGGTCGCGCTTAGCCTTTACGTTTGATGAGGCGCGTAGCCGGGCGGTCAATGAATTGTTTTGCTCGATGTATCGTGATGGGCTCATCTATCGTGGGTATCGCGTGGTGAATTGGTCTGTAAAGGGTCAATCGACATGTTCTGATGATGAACTCGCGTATGTTGATCGTCCGTCTAAGTTATATACGTTTAAGTACTCGAAAGACTTTCCTATTACGATTGCGACCACCCGACCAGAGACAAAGCTAGGGGATACAGCTGTTGCGGTTCATCCTAATGATGAGCGCTATAAGCACTATATTGGTCAGACGTTCACGGCAAATGTTGGTGCTCAGGCCTCGCTTCAGATTAAGATTATTGCGGATGAAGGGGTTGAGAAAGACTTTGGAACGGGTGCGCTTGGCGTAACACCTGCCCATAGTGCGGTAGATTTTGCGATGTACGAGAAGCAGAAAGCCCAAGGGACGCCGATTGGGCTTGTATCTGTGATTGGAACCGATGGGAAAATGACAGTAGCCGCTGGTTCTGGATATGTTGGTCTATCTGTGGAAGCGGCGCGTGAGAAATTTGTGCAATGGTTACGGGATGAGCAGTTGCTAGAAAAGGAAGAAGATATCACTCAAAGTGTTGGAACCTCGGATCGTTTTGGAGACGTGATTGAATCGCTACCGCTGACACAGTGGTGGTTAGATGTGAACAAGTTGATTCCAGGCCGTGGCAAGAGTTTAAAGGATTTAATGCGAGAAGCCGTGACGGATGGACTTGATGGGGATGCAGAGGCTCGTGTATCTATCCTGCCTGAGCGCTATCAAAAGTTGTATTTAGATCGTATTGAGCATTTGCGGGACTGGTGTTTGTCTCGTCAAATTTGGTGGGGGCATCGTATTCCCGTGTGGTACAAGAGTAGCGAGAATAAGGAGGGTCAAGAAATTCGAGTTGGAATAGAGAGTCCGGGGGAGGGATGGGAGCAGGATCCGGATACCCTTGATACCTGGTTTTCTTCCGGTGCTTGGACGTTTTCGACCTTGGGATGGCCAGAAAAGACCAAGGATCTTGCATTTTTCCATCCAACCCAATGGATGACGATGGGGTATGAGATTGTGTACTTGTGGCTCATGCGCATGATTTTGATGAGCGCCTACGCCTTAAAACAGGTTCCGTTTAAGAATGCGTATATCCATGGGATCTTGCGGGATGAATCCGGAAAGAAGTTTTCGAAATCTTCGGGCAACAACCTCGATCCGCTGACCATTATTCAAACGCATGGGTGTGATGCGCTGCGTTGGAGCGTGATGATTGGAACGACGCCGGGGAATGATTCGCGTTTTTATGAAGAAAAAGTGGATGATGCACGCAATCTCGTGAACAAGCTTTGGAATATTTCCCGGTTTATTTTGACGAGCATTGAAGACTCGCCTTCTTCCTCGAAAGATACAACGTTGGCTGATAAATGGATTCTTTCAGAGTTACAAGAAATTGTTAAAGAAGTCACGGAAAGGCTGGCAACGTATCAATTTTCTGCGGCAGGTGAATTACTGCGAGAATTTACTTGGAGTGATTTAGCGGATTGGTATTTAGAAATTGCAAAAGTTGAAGGTAATAAAGCGGATATTTTAAAAAATATTCTGCAGACTATCCTCAAACTATGGCATCCGTTTGTCCCGTTTGTGACGGAATATATTTGGGGACTTGCAGGGTTTGAGGGGAAGCTGATCACTGCTTCCTGGCCCAAGGTGGAAACTGCCCCTAATCGTTTAGACAGCTTCCTTTCTTTACGGTTTATGGTGACTGACATGCGTCGGTTGCGCGCTGAACAAAAAATTGAACCAGCTAAGAAGGTCGAGTTTGCTGTTCTTGCCTCACAAGACATTCAGACCGTTATTCGAGAGAATGAAACTTGGATTAAGCGGTTGACGAATGCTCAATCACTTCATTATGTCGATGCTTTGCCCGCCGACTGGCTGGTGGCGACTGCGGGATCGTTATCGGTAGCCATGAATATGGCAGGATTGGTCGACGTGGCAGCGGAACGGGAGAAGGCGAAGAAGGAGTTAGCAGAATTAGACAAATATATTCAATCCACCCAGCAAAAATTAGAAAATCAAGAGTTTGTCGGGAAAGCACCGGAGAAGGTGGTCGAAGGCATGCGGCAGAAGTTGGAAGAGGCTAAGAAGAAAGCTGAAGTATTGACGAAAAAGGCGAACGCTGGCTAAATGGCCAGCGTTCGTTGCGCATGTAGCTCAGTGGCTAGAGCAAGGCCTTAGAAAGCCTGGTTGCGGGTTCGAGTCCCGTCATGCGCGCAGCGCCCCCTGGCGTTTTTGGCCTGCCCCCTCCTCTCCGGGAATATACTGGGTGGGTCGAAGGTGCTTAATACTGGTCTGGACAGTGCAGGGGGGCGCCCTAATTGGCCCTGTAGGTTTTAATGGAGCAAAACGCACCCCGTCTGGGGGTGGATGCAGGTTCAAATCCTGCCGGGGCCGCAAGCATCCTTACTTCTCTCTCGCTCGACAGCCATCCTACGGCTGTCTTTTGCGTTTTAGAGGCTTATTGCCCAAAAGTCTCGGCTCTCGTACTATAAGGCGGTATGTCATCTGTCTCTGTTGATCCCAAGCAAGTGGAGTGGTTTTTGACCCATGCGGTTGAGACGGTCTACCCGACGCGCGAGGCGTTACGGGAGCGTTTGGTATCTGGTCAAAAACTCACGGTTTATCATGGGATTGATCCAACCGGGCCAACGCTTCACTTGGGACATACGGTTCCGTTACGCAAACTCTCTGAATTACAGAAGCTGGGACACAAAGTCATTTTATTGATCGGGGATTTTACCGCCATGATTGGCGATCCGACGGATAAGGCGGCGACACGCAAGAAGCTGACGCGTGAAGAAGTCCTGGAAAATTGTAAGCTCTACAAGCAGCAAGCCTCGTTCTTGTTAGATTTTGATGGTCCAAATGCGGCCGAGTTTCGTTTTAATAGTGAATGG
>CAZTQP010000069.1:0-3708 GCA_964615825.1 uncultured Gammaproteobacteria bacterium | reverse complement strand
GGCCACATCTTCTTTTAATTGATGGGGGAATACCACAGGTTCATGCGGCGGAGCAAGTTGTACACGGTGAATTGGGGCTATCAATTCCGATTGTGGGATTGGCAAAAGGGCCAGAGCGTAAGCGGAATGATTTAATTTTTACCACGGCGGATCCCTTGCTCGCGCAGGCATGTCAAAAACATCATGTGGTTTTAGAACAGGTGCGAGATGAGGCGCATCGTTTTGCGATTACGTATCATCGAAATTTGCGGGCACGACGGTTTTTAGGAGATGCAAAGCGAGTGTTGGATAACGATCCCTTTTAGGAATAAGGCTTAAATAAGCGATATTTTGTGGCGTGTTTTGATTGACAAAACCCCTTTTTTCTGGTATCATATTATTTCAAGTGCCTAGTCAGGATTTTGCATGTTGTAGCCGAAACTATTGGCTAAGTCTAGCCAGGATTTCGTCTAGAACCTCTGGTTCTGGCGGAGATATACAGGGATAACGTCGATGGTTCGACGTGTAGGCGTAGGCCGTCCCTGGAAGTGTTCACGGCAAGAAGAAAGTGTTGGTGTGTCATGCGTAAGTTCCTCGTTCTCGCCGCCGCCCTCGCCTCGCTCCTGGTCGCGTGTTCCGCCCCTGCGGAGTCCGTCGACTGCCCCGCTCCCGACGCAGCTTCCCAGCCGTCTGACGCGGCGCGGGAGGAGGTGGCGGTCCCCGACGTTGTGACGGTCGAGATCGTCGAGCCCGATGCCTCTGTGCAGCCCGACGTTCTCTCCGAGGATGCGGCGTTCGTTCCGGATACGTTGGTCGTGATGGACGTGGTCGAGCCCGACGTGATGCCCGACGCGGATGTCTCCATGGTCGACGCGACCCCGGACGTCTCGCGTGTCGATGCCGTTACGGACGCGTCCCCCGACGCCTCCGTGAGTGCAGATGTCCCCACGGCACCTCCCGGATCGCGGATCTACCGTTCCAGGGACGGGCGCGGTGACTTCTGGTTCTGCGGTGAGTACCCTGGGTACCCCGCCGCGCAATACGGGTACAGGGGGTGCTGCACCAACGGCCGGTGGAGCCGGCCTGAGGACTTCGGGCGTGTGCCTGGCATCTACGCTGGAGCGTATGTCCGTTCCCTCGCGGCTGAGACCGTCTACTACATCATGGAGCAGCGGGGCACGCAGGTGCGCGTGCGTATGCCGACCAGCAAAGTCCTGCTTTCTCACTGGTCGCACCCCGCGACGGTCGAAGGGTCGTTGCTCCTCGATGATCCTGCCGGTTGCGCAGGAGTGGAAGAGGCGGATGAGGCAATGCTGAATGCCCTCCCCGAGGCCGGTACGGCTCTCTTCAAGGCAGGCACGACCTTCACCGGCCGCCTCGGCGACCGCTACCGCTACGTCGCCGGCTCCGACCGTACGCTGCACCCGATTCGTTTCGACGGCGGGTTCACCGGAATGGGTCTCGATGCCTGGACCGGCTTTCAGCTCAACTACCTGCCGAGCTCGGTGTTCGAGCTCTACACAATCGGCGCACCTGTCGATGTCATGTCCACTGATAATCCGCGCGTGGTGCTCGCGCGCTACACGAGCATGGAGCGGCTCATCGACTTGTTCCCGTAGCCGCACATTCCAACTACTACCAGAGACTCTGGGAGGACGCGTGATGATGAATCATGATCGTGCCTCCCCCCTCAACTGAGTGCTTGATCTACGATCGAGCACCTGAGAGGAAAAGATCTGCGCCATGATCAAGTTCTTCGGTCTTTCGTTCATGTTTGTCCTCGTTGCGTGCGGCTCTTTCGATGAGGGTGTTGGTGTCTCAGACCCACCCTTTGTTCCCGAGGCGGAGCATGCCGATGCCTCCCCCGATGTTTCTCGGGATGCCGCGGTCGATCGTGTCCCGTCTGACGCGGGTACGTCGGATTAGTTGGTGTCCTTTAGCTCCTTTTTACCTTATTGATTGAGACTCTTGCCCCGATCGTGAGACGACAGCCTGTCGCCTGCGGTCGGGGTGTTGTCGTTTTTTATAGAAAAAATAAAACATCCAGTCGGCTGGATGGAGTGAGGGGTGGCCGTGGATGTGTGGGGAGGGGAAGGATCACCAGCTGAGGGTTAGGTGCAGGAAGTCGCAGTTGGTCTTGCCCAGCGTGCTTTCGCGGGGACTTTCTGTACAGGTGAAGGTGATGCGTTCTTGCGTGAAGCGATCTTGAACGAGTCTCACTGCGGCTCTGGTTGTGTTCGTGATGGGGAGTGTGTACTCCGGGGTAGAGAACCTGCCTTCCTCTGCATGTTCGAGGACGAGGGTGGAGAGGTGTGCGTGGAGATCATCGGCCATCAGCCTGGATGACTTCCTTCTGAGGAGGGCTTCGCGGGTTTGTGCGTCGCGCGCCTGAATCGCTTTTTGTTTGGCCGTCCTTTCTTCGTTTTTCCTGCGCGCCAGGTCGTGTGCACGTTCTCGGAGCGTATCCTTGTCTTTGCTTTCTACCATCATTCCTCTCCTTGTAGGGGTCTGCTCTCACGATAGGCAGACGTATGACTCTACCGATTTTCCTGATTTTCGTCAATGGAATGGCAATCTTATCCACAATTACCCTTGTTTTGATGGTCGAAGTGGCATATAGTGTCATCAAGTGGCATAGAGTGGGTTATGTTTCTTGGCGAATATCATCATACGGTCGATGAAAAAGGCCGGCTGGCGATGCCGTCTAAGTTTCGTGGCGCTTTGGCGACTGGGGTTGTTGTGACCCGTGGGTTGGATCGGAGTTTGTTTGTCTATCCGAAGGCAGAGTGGGAATTGGTTGCCACTAAGTTGGCGGCTTTACCGCTTGGCCAAGCGGATACACGCGCCTTTGCTCGCTTAATGTTAGCTGGGGCAATGGAAGTTGAGCTCGACGGTTCTGGTCGAATCAATGTTCCTGAATACCTGCGCACCTATGCTGGTCTTGCGAAAGATGTCGTTGTGGCGGGTTTGTATAACCGCTTAGAAGTTTGGGATGAAGCGACTTGGAAGACGTATGCGGCTCAAACCGAAGAACAAGGGAACGCGATTGCCGAACGCTTAGGAGGATTGGGGATTTAGTTCCTCGTTGAACGTTGATGGTCCATCTGTTTGATGCACCATCGACGATCCACGAAGAGTTTCCAGACGTATGCAGACATCTATCCATACCGCCGTCATGCTCGAGGAGTCCATGCTTGCCCTCGAGGTGCGGCCAGGAGGTGTCTATGTTGATGGGACCCTTGGTGGAGCGACGCATACGCGAGCGCTGCTTGAGCGTAGTGCGCCAAACGGTCGGGTCATTTCTTTCGACGTTGATCCCGTAGCGTTGGCACGTGCGCGCAAGGCCTTAGCTTCTTATGGTGACCGTTGGCAGGGGGTCGAAGAAAACTTTCGATACTTGGCTGACGCACTTAAGAAGGAAGGGATTCAGCAGGTGGATGGAATTCTGTTAGATCTTGGCTTGTCATCTGATGAGCTCGAAGATCCGACCAAAGGGATTTCCTTCCAGATTGATGGTCCACTTGATATGCGGTTAGGCACGCGAGCGAATGATGATGGGCTCACGGCCGAAGATATCGTGAACACCTGGCCACGAGGGGAGTTAAGACAAATGATCGGCGTGTTCGGCGAAGAACGTTTTGCCGGACGGATTGCCGAAGCGATTGTCACCGCCCGTGAACAGCAGCGGATTACCACGACGTTTGAACTCGTGGATATTATCCGAGGCGC
>CAZTQP010000068.1:0-3767 GCA_964615825.1 uncultured Gammaproteobacteria bacterium | reverse complement strand
CCCGCCCAATAATCAAACGTCCCTCCCACCCCCACAATCATCTTCACACTTGGCATATCTTGCAGATAGCGCACGATCCAACGTTCCTGTTTAGGATGGCCAAACCCGACAAGCACAATCTGCGGCGCAAACAACGTTAAGCGGTGACGCGCTTCCTCCCCTTCTTCGTCATCTCTCCCATCTGCTTGAACAACTCCCCCTCGTTCCGCAATCAACGCCAAACTGGGATAGATCGTTCGCCAATGCGCCGCGGCTAACTCCGCCACGCGTTTTTTCCCCCCAATGAACGCGACGCGCAAATCTTGCGAATGCGCTTCTTTAAGCAACGCTTCGCCCAACTCCACTCCCGTCACACGCGACCACTTCTGACCAGAAAGACGCCCCATCCCATATAATCCTGCCCCATCCACCACACGAATATCTGCTTGTTGTAAGGCTTTTTTATAGTCTTTATCTCGACGCGCTGCGAGCAGAATCTCAGGATTGGCTGTCACAACCCAAAGCGGCGCCGTCGCCGTCCGGAATCGCTCTAAAACGGCCTCTTTTGTGATTCCTTCAATCGAAAGCCCAAAAATCGTCATAACGCCCTGATCTTAGCACACTTCATTAATAAGCCTAGAACTCCTTTCAAAACTCTTACTCTCTGCAAGAAGATCTCTTGGGGGAGACTCTCGGAGGGGGACGGCCCGAGAGCGAGCTGCATTTTTCGCAAAAAATGACGGCGTGCTCCCCAAAGAGATCTTCTTGCAGAGAGTGGGTGTGTTTTGAAATGAGTTCTAACATTACTCCGGAACAAAGGTCCCATGCTCCACTTCCAGCTTCCCACCTGGCAGAATCACAATCGTGTCACGACGCGACACGTCTTTACGCAATAAGGCATCCGCCAAGGCATTCTCCACACGTTCTTGAATGACACGACGGAGTGGACGCGCGCCATAGAGAGGATCAAATCCAGCTTGCACCAACTCCTCAACAGCCGCAGGTTCTGCACGAAAGCCCATCCCTTTAAGGGCCAACCTCTTCGCCAAACTATGCAGGAGAAGACCAGCAATCGCCCGCACGTTCTCGAGGGTAAGCGGCTTAAAGACGATCACGCCATCAAAACGGTTCAAAAATTCTGGACGAAACACGCCTTTTAACTCTCCCTCCAACAATCCTGTCTTAATCCGTTCGGTAGAGGCTCCGGCTTTTACCTGCTCTTGGATAAAACTCGTGCCCGCATTACTCGTCGCGATTAAGACCGCATTCGTAAAATCCACCGTTCTTCCTACTCCATCCGTTAACCGACCATCATCCATGACCTGCAAAAACAAGGTGAGAATATCTGGATGCGCTTTCTCCAATTCGTCCAATAAAATAATACTGAATGGTTGTTTTCGCACGGCTTCCGTTAATAATCCTCCGCGTTCATCCCCTGGCGATCCAATCATGCGTACAATCGAGGAAGGATGCTGATATTCAGACATGTCCAAGCGGATCATGGCTTCTTCCCGTCCAAAATACTCAGCCGCCAAAGCTTTGCTCAATTCCGTTTTCCCAACCCCCGTCGGACCCAAGAAGAGGAAATTCGCGATCGGACGTTTATGCTCGCGTACATCGGCTCGGGCGCGACGCATCGCCTGTGCCACTGCCGTGACAGCCTCTTCCTGCCCAATCACGCGCCCGTGCAAGCGTTCATCTAAATTCAACAACTTCTGCGATTCGTCTTGAGAGATCGCATTCACCGGAATATTGGTTTTTGCTTGGATGATCTTGGCAACATCCTCCGCAGAAACGAGGACTTGTTCCCCTCGCTCATTCCTAGCTAACACCGCCGCCTCACGCACCATATTTATGGCCGCTTGCGGCATGCGTTCATCATGCAAATAGCGTGTTCCCAGTGTAACCGCTCGCTCTAAGGCCGCATACGAGAAAAACACGCGTGTCTCATATTCAATAAACCCACTCTTCGCCATCAACACTTCTAGGACCGCCTCTTCATCCATTTCTTCCACTTGAACCCTCACCAACTTGCTCCCTAATGAGCGACGCTCTAAAACCCCTGTCCAGGCTTGTGGCGTCGTCGTCGCAATTACAAAGAAATGCCCTCGATCCAATTCGCTGGCAAGCGCTTCGGCTAAATCCATCGCTCCCGTCCCGCCTCCGGCTAAGGCCTCAATCCCTTCCAACACCAACACAATATTTCCACTCAAAGCCGCCTCATTTAACATGGTAAGCAATCGTTCCAGGGCTTGTCCTGACTCACCTCCCGCCACTAAGGCAGCTAAGTGCACAGAGACTAAGCGACGATCAAACAACGAAGCGGGCACATCTTCCTCAACCATCCGTCGTGCCAGCGCTTCTACTAAGGCGGTCTTGCCTACTCCTGCATCTCCAACCAAGACAACACCTTGCCGCCCACTCTCAATCGCCCGCAATAACTCCTCCATCTCTTTTTCACGACCAACGGGCGGCATTAAATGACCATTGCGTGCAGCCAAAGTTAGATCTTCACTAAATCGATCAAGCAAAGCCGTCTGTCGTGCGGTCATGAGCCGATTCATCCCCGTATTCGGTTTTTGTTGAGAGAGCGAGATAAATCGATCGTGTTCTTCACGCAACTGTTCTTGCAACCGTACCCAATGCGCCACGTGCAAGACATGCTCACGCGGATAGCCCAAGCGATCAAACATGGCCTGAAGGGTTTCATCCGCCAAAAATGCCTGCACAAACACCTCCGTCACCCCCATATACTTCCGTCGTGCCTCCCGCGCCATAATATAGGCGGATAAAAGCACCGTTTTTGCTTCTGCAGATAGAACGGTTGGCGTTCCACTCCGTAAAGAACGTAACAATTCCACTAAGGGCGGCTTGATCACCTCATTCGCAACCCCTAACCGTGTCAGGAAAATGCCCCCGGCCGGGCTCGAGAGCGCCGCCGCAAACACATGCAACGGTAACACCTCCGCTCGACCTGTTTGCACCGCTAACTGATACGCCTGCTCCAAAACCGACCACAGCGCCGGCTGAGCATACGCAGATACGTCTACCAATTGGTTCGCATTCGTCTTACGCGCTCGCCCACTCGCCGACCAACTTGAAATAATCAAAGCTTTTTCCGCAAAGGCTTGGACATGAAAGACTAAAAAACAGATCGCGAGACACCCAATCCACCACAACATCATTGACCAATGACCAGACACCCAGGTCGCTCCTTCAAATAACTGTAATGGATCACCCTGCGTAAACCAATGCCACCCCCAGCCAGCAAAACATAAAAAGATTAGGAGCAAAAAACCTAACTGAACCCCGCGATGGAACGTCAACCGCCAACGACGAAAGGCAAAGAAAAATCCATCTAAGGTGGGACGCCACAGCAAAACCCCATCTTCATCGGGATAAAATACGCCTGCTCCTTTACAAGCCGCGCAGCGTAAAGCTGCCCGTGGATCACCTAAACATTCACGACACGTTTGGACCGCAGAAGAAGGAGCCATAGGTTAAAACGATTGCACGAACGCCTGAAATCCTACCGAGAGATTCAACAAAAGAAACACGACCGCTAAAATAGGAGTGAAACACCATAACAACACCAATAGGAGAGAAACCAATACCTCAATCAACAAGGCAAATAGCCTCGCTAAAATAACAACACCTCGCATCGCAATACTAATCAACCTTCCCACCCAATCCCGTGTCCCATACATCGGCACAAAAAAATTCCTGACCCAGAGTCCAATCGCATATCCACGCGCACGATAACGAAGCGTACGCAGACGCCAAGCCCC
>CAZTQP010000067.1:1462-3965 GCA_964615825.1 uncultured Gammaproteobacteria bacterium | reverse complement strand
CATCCTACGCTGACCCATAAACAAACTCAACCCTTTACAGACGGCGAGCCAACCCAGACAATACCTCCATGCATTACGACGACTCAGAAGATTGGCAAAAGAAACCAAAATTAAGTGCAAAAAAAGCCCAAAAGAAAGGCTTACTTAACGCTTCAAATTCGAACCAACCTCAATCCGAGTCGATCTCAGGCTCAGATTCCCAAACCACCGGGCTCATCGCCTCCGTCTATGGCGGAGCCGCTTCGGTTCTTTTAGAGGGAAAAAATCACGAGGCCACGGCCCCTGTCTCCCTTCTCACTCAACTCACCGTCGGTGACCGTGTCTCCGTTGATCCAAGCACCTCTCCAATCCGCATTCTTTCGATACAACCACGCCGTACAGAACTCGCTCGTACCAAAGGCGAAGGCGGCAGCCGTCATCACAAACAAAAACGTGTCATCGCCGCCAATGTCGATATCGCGATTATTGTCGCGACTGCCACCAATCCAGCCTTTGAACCTGAACTCGTCGACCGCTATCTCATCCTTTGTCGTGCCGCCAACCTCAATCCCATCGTCTGTCTCAACAAAATTGATTTGACCGCTGAACGTCATCCCGCTCTCGCCTGGTATCGCTCACAACACATTCCCGTTATCGAGACCTCTCCCAAAACCAATCAAGGGATCACCGAACTACAAACCATCATTCGCGGAAAGACATCGATCCTGCTTGGAAAAAGCGGCGCAGGCAAATCCTCCCTCATCAACGTCCTTATCCCGGGAGCAAACGTGGAAACAAAAGAAGTCAGCAGGCACGCCCAACAAGGCCAACACACCACCACTCGTTCCAACATCCACATCTGGGCGCCAGAATCCTACATCATCGATACCCCCGGCATCCGCACCCTCGACGTAGAACACGTTGACGATGACGATATCACGCTTGGGTTCCCAGATATTCTCGCCTTGAGTCAGGAGTGTCATTTTTCTAATTGCCAACACAACAAAGAACCGGGCTGCGCGGTACAAGAAGGACTGACACAGAAAACATTGCCGACGTGGAGATGGGAAAGCTATCGAAAAATAAAAGGATAATTTATAAAACTAAAAACAATCCGCACGAGTGGATTGTTTTTATGTGGTGCGCGCGCCTGGGATCGAACCAGGGACCAGGTGTGTATAAGACACCTGCTCTACCACTGAGCTACGCGCGCCAACGCTGCATACGCTAGGCAAAATAACCCAGCTTGTCAAAAGTTGCTTCAACACTGCTCACTCTGTACCGTAAAAGTGCCGAATGGCAGATTGGAGGATAGATCCGTGGATGGAGATAGCCCTCTCAGCCCGCTACCTAAGATTACTTATTTCGGCGCGCTTCGGGAACGAGCTCCCGTAATGTTCGACGAAGCGGCGAGACTAGCCGCCGAACACCCCGAAGAATTCGGCGATTTCGCATCCGTATTCGATCTCGTCTGGACTATCACTCAAGCACTCCCCGATGATCGCGCGAATCTCATCCCTGCAAAAGAGGTTCCTGACACAAGGAAGGTAGGGACACTCATCCGATTCAGCTACTGGAAGGGAGAAATGCGCGCCAAGTATGGTATTCGAACCATTTTTACCTGGCCCGGGGAAGTCATCAGAGAACTCGAGGAAGGACTCGCCACCCTCGCCATGCGTGGAACAACGGAAGGATGGCGACAGGCTGGCTGCGCCGCATATGACCTCCTCCTAAGAATCCTTGCTACCCTCTTTCACGAGTTTGAAGTCGTTCATTAACATTTTTTACCTGTACACCTCCTCTCCCCGCCCTCCCGCGGGTTTTCTGCTTTATATCGTGACAAAAACCCCATTCTCCGCTAAGATCCGCCCATGCCTACTTGGACCATTTCCCTGACCGATGCCGGATCCCGCCTGGACCACTTTTTGGTTGCCAACAATCCAGCCGTCTCTCGCTCGCAAATTCAAAAAATCATCAAGTCCGAGCAAGTGACCGTCAACGGAAAAAAGGCCATGGTTCACCGTTTTTTGAAAGAAAACGATGTGATTGATTGGAAAGATGCAGCTCCGGAAGAAAAAACCCCCCTCAAAGAAAAACGCTTCGGTTCTCGCAGCAAACCCGCCCGCGAACGCGCCGCAAAAAAGCTCGCGCTCAGCGGTCCCCTCACCTCTAGCCGCAAACCCCTGACAGCCGACCTCCCAACCCCAAAGCTTATCGAAGAAACCGCTGATTGGATGGTCATCGACAAACCTATCGGCCTCTTAGTCCATGCCGACAGTGTCCATCAAGAATCTACCCTCGTAGACTGGGCTTTGGCACACGATCCGAACATCGCCAAAGTCGGTGAAGACCCTGTACGCCCGGGCATCATCCATCGTCTCGACCGCGAAGTGAGCGGTCTCATGATCATCGCCAAAACCCAAGATGCCTACGATAGCTTTCGCGCTCAGTTTCGCGACCGCATCGTCAAAAAAACGTATCTTGCCCTTGTACACGGCGTGATTGAAAAAGACGAAGGCGATAT
>CAZTQP010000067.1:0-1362 GCA_964615825.1 uncultured Gammaproteobacteria bacterium | reverse complement strand
CGCAACGTCAAAGCCCCCCGCCTCATGCTCCAAAGCATCCGCCTCAGCTTCAAAGATCCTTCCACCCAGGAAGAAAAAAGCTTCGTCCTCGCAGCCGATCCAGCCTTCGACGCCCTCGTCCAAGAATTCCGCACTTCATAAGGTATGCCCCCTCTCTTCATCATCACGGGCCTCTCCGGCGCCGGTAAATCCACTGTTGCAGATGCGCTTATGCAAAGCAGCGAAGGTGAATTTTCGCGTTTCATAACCACAACGACACGCGCCATGCGTCCCGGTGAAGAAAATGGTAAACAATATTGGTTTATTACGCGCGAGGAATTTGAACAAAAACGCGACCAGGGAGGATTCTATGAATGGGCAGATGTATACGGAAACCTGTACGGACCGAGCAAAGCAGAAATGGAACGCTTACATGCCCTCAATAAACCCATCCTCATCGTGCTAGATGTACAAGGAGCCAATACCCTAAAACACATCCACCCAGACGCACATATCCTGTTTTTTGATGCCCCAAACGCAGATCTTCTACGCCGCTTACAAGAACGAGGATCAAGCCCCGAAGAAATTGAGAAACGGTTAGCAAAAGAAGAGGAGGAGCGACGATACAAAAGCATTTCCTCACTTGTCATTGAAAATAAAGATGGAAAGCTAGAAGAGAGCATCGAGCAAGTAAGCAAATTCATGAAAGCGCATATCTCGTAGTCCTCAAAAAGCCCGCCATCCTATCCTTCTATCCGAGTCAGACCTCTGACACCCCCACGTCAGACGCCTGCTTCGGACCCCATCTGAACGCAGGAGAAAGGAGGATATCAACGTGAAGTATCTACTCGTCGCCCACCCCGAGCCCGGCGGAATCGTTCATCTACCACCGGAATGGGCACAAACACCCGTAGATTATGCCGCGCATACAGCTTGCTGCGATACCACACGAGATATGTGCGAGCAACTTCTTCAAGGAACGAACGTGACTCCTACGGGCCTCGATACATACCTTCGTCTTGTAACAACATCTTGTCTAGTAGGCACTACCACACCACTACACGGGCTTCAAGCTCTTAGCTTTACAAGCGCGGTACGAAAATGGCTAGCACGATACAATCCGCGACACGGACTCTTCGTGGGCGGAGCCCGTGAAGTAAATGCCGTCCTGTTAGGAATGTGTGATGACCTGGAAGGGTACTCACTCTCTCCGGGAAGGACTGTGCTTGTAGAAAAACACGGGCTCCAACACGATCTCACCTTCTACCAACCTCGCAGCTAAAATAGCAAAACTTTCTCCATACCCACGTTCCGTGGGTTTTCTCATATAAAGACAATTTTACTCATAACCTAGCCATATTTTGAACCTCATCCGTATATAAA
>CAZTQP010000066.1:0-4138 GCA_964615825.1 uncultured Gammaproteobacteria bacterium | reverse complement strand
GAAGCGCGTGAAGAATCAAGGCTCGGACAGCCGGTCTATCAAGTGACGATGGAATTTGTGAAGCATTTAGGACTTACGAGCCTTGAAGAATTGCCGGATTTTTCTTCTTTGCATACACATCCAACGGTTGAGCAAGTCCTGGATCAATTAGGAAATATACCTGAAATTCCTAAAGTTTGATCAATCTGCTATTATTGCGTCCATGTTTGCTGAATCTTTTGTGGCATTGGCGAGTTTGCTCACGTTTCGGGAGGCGCGTATGCCTGTCGCGCAGCCGCTTGTGACCCAGTCTTTGCCGGTGGCACGGTATATTCCTGGCCCACAACCACCTACGAAAAAAGACCCAAATTCGTTTGGGGTGGAGACGACCGCTCGGGCGGCCGTCGTGATGGATGTCACGAGTGGGGAAATTCTGTATGAAAAAAATGCCGAGGCGACCTATCCGATCGCGAGTCTGACGAAATTGGTAACAGCAATGACCATGTTGGACCAGAAGCCCGACATGGAAGAGGTGATTACGATTTTGCGTGAAGATGATCCAAAAGAAGGAAAGCCCGTATTTCCTACGGGAGAACAGTTTACGCGGGAAGAATTATTAAAATCTTTATTGATTGGATCGGTCAATATTGCGGGCAATGCCCTCGCGCGCTCTGGAGGGGGGATGGAGTCGTTTGTCGCTGCCATGAATGTCAAAGCTCAGCGCCTCGGGATGCATCGCACCAATCTATTGGAACCAACGGGCTTAAATAGCAATAATCAAGCTTCAGCGCATGATGTTGCAACGGCGTTGCGTGCCGCTCTTCATTATCCAGAAATTCGTGATATTACAAAGATTTCGAAAATTGAATTGATCGGACGGGCAACCGGAAAGCCATATCTTTTGGATAGCACAAATTTGCTTTTGAGTTCTTTTTTAAACAAAAATCCGTATAAGATTGTGGCAGGAAAGACGGGATCCTTACCCGAAGCGGGCTTTTGCCTGGCGCAAGCTACACAAGACCGGCAAGGACATGAGGTGATCGTGGTCGTTTTAGGAAGTGATAATCATTTTTCTCGCTTTCAAGATGCGAAGGCGCTTACCTTTTGGACCTTTGAGCAGTTTAGCTGGCCAGAAAAAGGGTCTGCTCAAACCGCCTCGCCGCTTGCTGTTTTACCGTCACCATGAAACGGATCGCGTTTGATTTACGCTGTTTGCCTGCGGATGGTTCGCCGGGGGCGGGGATTGCTCACGCGGCTCGTGAGCTTTTTTGTGCGTGTGCGGAGGCGGGAGCAGCTTTTGGAATTGAGTGTCTTGGGTACGTGAGAGGGGAGGCAAGTATTCATGGTTCAGGGGCGGTGAGACGGTTACCGATTTCTTCTTCTCGTTCATCTCTATGGACGGCGGTGCGCGAAGATGAGTGCGAGGCCGTCTTTGCTCCGACAGGGTCTGTTTCTCTGGGGTGCCCCGTTCCCTCTTTTGTTTGGGTGCATGATGTAGAAATTTTTTCTCATCCCGAATGGTTCCCGCAATCACGACTTCGACGTTATTTTACGACGCACGTTTTTTTACATAGTTTGAAGCATGCACAACATGTTTTTTGTGTGAGTGAAGATACGAGAAAAAATATTCTTAGATTAGTACCAAATGTAGCTAAACGGGTAAGTGTTACTTATGAAGGCGTACATGCTCCTCAGGCGAGCAAAACTATTGAAGAGCGACGCGATCAAGTATTGATCATGGGGACGGTAGAGCCGCGCAAAAATATCGCTTTCATTACTAACGTATGGCCGGAGGTGTGTCGACGTCTTGAGAGACCGGTGAAGCTTGTTATCGCCGGGAAGGACGGGTGGGGAAACGTCGACATTGTGGAGGGTGAACATGTGACGCGTCTTCGAGAAGTATCTGATACGCAACGAGATGTTTTGATAGGCGAATCTCGACTGGTGTTAGTTCCGTCTTTCCATGAGGGGTTTGGAAGAGTGGCGTTAGAGGCGATGGTACATGGCACGCCGGTGGTTGCCAGTAATCAAGGGGCGCATCCAGAAGTAGTAGGGGATGGGGGGATCTTACTTGACCCGACAGACCGTGAAGGCTGGATTGAGGCCATAGGACGTTTATTAATACATCAGGGTGAATGGGAGCAGATGCGGGAGAGAGGACGCACCAGAGCCGCTTTTTTCTCATGGAAAGAGGTGGGGGAGGGGATGCTTGCCGTAATGGCTAAGAGTTGCTAATATCTCACCACATTTGGCGGGGTAGCTCAGCTGGTTAGAGCGTGGGACTCATAAGCCCGAGGTCGGCGGTTCGATCCCGCCCCCCGCTACCACGTAAAAACAGCGCAGAAATGCGCTGTTTTTTGTTATCGCTTTTGTGCTATTATTTAGGCAAATTTTTATGCTCAACAAAATTCACTCACGACTTGTTGCTTCAACGGAGCTCGTTCTCACTCTCGGATTATTCTTGACGCTGGGAATGGCTGTCTATGCGGCAGATATGGTTCCGGGGATGAAATCAAAAAAGGTTGTTTCGTATTCGGTGTTGGACGGGTCAAAAGAAGCGAAGGATTCCAGTCGAGGTGGAACGATGCTGGATCCAGACCCCTTACCTGGGTCACTAGGTCGAACCTGTTACCAAAGCTGTGTGGCGGCGTGTGGTGGTGCGGGTAATCCTGCCTGTGCCGCTACTTGCTCTACACGTTGTTCTTCTACGTCATCACCGACGGATTGCACGCGGTTCCCTTATATCTGTACAGCGGATCAGTTTTGCGGCTCAAAAAGTGTGTGTCGTACACGTATTCCTACCGCAGGTGTGACTGCACAATTCATGCAATGTCCAAGCTCCGAGGATATTGCTGCGTTTGATCGTGATTTTACCATTCGTTTTTTAGATCGCGACCGTCTTACGGATCCGGGCTACATTGCGGCTTATCCCACCACCCATTGGGATCGGTATCCGTACAGTTGTGATATCCGATCTACCCAGCCGCAACGATATCTCGTTTACAATATGTTGAGGTTCTTGCGTGATATTCGTTTTTCCCAACCCCTGCCGTTTACCCGAAGTTCTATTTACGAATACGTCTCTCGTCGAGCGGAGTATCATCCTTCCATCCCTGCGGCGGTCATGGCGACGCCGATAGAAATTACCCCGAGTTTAGAATGCAACCACGCCCCGTCTACGGGTGGGCCGGTTGTTTTTCCTGGGATTACCCGCTTAACGGTTGCTCTTGATACGACGATCGCTTCATATAATTTTCAACCTGATTTTGCGACCTGTCGATATAATCCAGAGACAGCCCCTTCGGTTCAAGCGAATACGATCAATGGGTTTGTTTTCCATCCGATTGATAGAGTCTCTACGTTTATCCATGAGATTCATCATGCACTCGCTCAATCAGTCCATACGGATGATGGAGGCAATGCGGATGCGACGATTGATGAAATGGGATCATATGCGGTTGAATTTTATTTTAATGCTTGGGTTGTGCTGTATGGGACGAATGTAGATGAGTATACCCAACTTCGAGCGAGAGGCCGTGCGCAACTCGCCCTCTCAAGAATTACACGCAATAAGTGCCCAAGTGATGCGAGTCTCCGTCTGGTTGTAAATGCGATTCAGCCCGGTACGTGTCGTTCTTGAGGCAGCGGTCTCCCTTCACGGGGGTGTCTAAACCATGTATCCTAAGGCTCACATGTTTATTACGACGCATGCGTTGATTGGAGCCTTAATTGGTGAGCAATTTGCGAATACGCCGTTCCTCGCCTTTGGGCTTGGATTGGTTTCGCATTTTGTGGCAGATATTATCCCGCACGGAGATTCTGGATTGTACAAGGACTACACATCGGGGGTTAAGATGAAACGAGCGATTGCGTATGTCACGCTGGATGGATTGGTTGCGATCCTTCTTGTGTTGTCTCTTTTTAATACGGGCTTGAATGCGCAACGAGTGGGGATTACGGCCGGGATTCTAGGTTCCGTTTTGCCCGACCTATTAGTTGCCGTGTACCAATTGTTTCGCCTCAAGGTTCTTGAGCCTGTTAGCCGTTTTCATTTTTTCTTTCATACGCGTATTACCGATAAGAAGGGGGATATTCCATTTGGAGCGGGGGTTGCGTTGCAGGTTTTTTTGACGATTTTACTTTTAATGCGTGTTTGGTA
>CAZTQP010000065.1:1487-4547 GCA_964615825.1 uncultured Gammaproteobacteria bacterium | reverse complement strand
TGGCGGTCGCCATCGGAACCGCGCATGGAGCGTATAAATTTAAAGGGATTACCCACTTAGACTTAGAGCGCTTGAAGGATATTTCCAAGCGAGTGAAATTACCTCTAGTCTTGCATGGGGCGTCGGGAGTCATGGAGAACGTGGTCGAATTAGCCGAGAAATATGGCGCAAAATTGGGTGAAGCCCGTGGCGTCTTAGATGAAGACATCAAAAAAGCGATCCCTCTTGGAATCGCCAAAATTAATATTGATACGGATTTGCGCTTGGCGTTTACGGCTGGCGTGCGTGAAGCGTTACATGATCTTCCAACGGTGATTGATCCACGAAAACTCTTGGAACCTGCGAGCTTACTCATGACTGAAGTGGCGAGATACAAGATTCGACTATTTGGCAGCCACGGGAAGGGATAACATCCGCTTTATTCAATCGTTGTTCCTAAGAATAGCTTGCCTTCCAGGATTTTTTTGAGATTCATAAGGTCTGTCCCTTTGGCGATGATGACTTTGAGCTTGTTCTTATCCGCAAATGTGGAGGCGATCGGATCAAACGGAGCGTTTAAGCCGGGTGACCATTTCGTACCTACAATTTTGCGAAAGTCTTTCCATTCGATGTGGTCAAACGGCACAGCATCTACATGCTTGGCCGGATCTTTATCGTAGACGCGTTCGATGTTGGTGAGATTGATGATTTGTTGGGCTTTATAAAGATGTGCTAGGCGGGTGGCAATATAATCCGTTGACCAACCAGGGCGCCAACCAGCTCCAACCAATATCTCACTCGTCCAACGCATTTTTCGTCGTGGATCTTTACATACAACGGGATGTGCAAGATCTCGAAAGACGGTACGGAGGAGATGGGCATTAATACGCGTGGCATGGATCCCTAACCAGTCCATATCTTCTTCCTCGAGTGGCACGACTTCTTTGGCGGCGTGCATATAGACTCGGGCGGTCGCCCCTCCGCCGATAACAAGAATAAAGCGTTTGCCTTTGTTTACCTCCTCGGTAATCAGAGAGCGAAACGCTTTAAGAAAGTCTGTATTTATCCCCGTTGGCGGAGCCACGAGGGAACCACCAAGAGAAATGACAATGGGCGCACTAGATTGCATAGATGCTCGCAGAGTACTGAAAAACCCCCGAGAGAGCAACCTTAGCAGAATTGGGTCACTATTCCTCGACGACTACGGCAAGATACATTTCTCCGTATCCGCCATAGCCGGTATTGTCGTGAAGAAAGTCAAAAGAGCGTACGTGCCCCTGAAGAACGAGGCGTGGATATTGCGCCATGGATGACTTCGCCCTGGACGACCAGGTCATTGCACTACTTCCGAGCGCCATAAAGGCAGCCCCGAGCTGGTCGATATCGTATTCCCTTGAAAAGGCGAGCACTTCCTTAAGATTCGCATGACGCTTGATTCCGCTGCGCTTCTTGTTGGCATACTCGATAGACTTGTCATAGGCGAAGCGTGCCCATCCATCTTCTTCTAGATAATCATGCGCGAGATGTACGAACGCGAGCTTCACACATTCAGCGCCACCTTCATGCACATCATCTTTTAGACTGTGGATGGGATGATCGGCGTCTTGGGACCAATACCTCGTTTGGTCTACGAACCGATGAACTTGATCCACGAATTCGTCTCGTGTAAGCGGTGAAGACGGCGCCTCGACTTCGACTACTAGCTCCGGCGACAGGCGAACGACGGGCTTCTTGTAGAGATCGGGCAGATGAGGAAACAGGTTACTGTATCCTGCCTCCAAGCCACGCCGAACGAGGAATGCGTGAGGGAATTTGGCACGGTATTCTCGGTGCCAAATAATCCAGCTTTCACCGCTGTATTCTTCCCAGATTTGTCGCCCCTCACGAATCGTCACCTCGACCATGCCCGTAGAATCCATTTGAGCGGAAGCGATAGATTCTTGCGTTACGTACACGACGAACTCGTATCGCGAACTCTTACCCGGCTCACTCGGCGGCTGAATTCCTCCGTCAGAATAGAGAATAAATTGCGCACTCCCCCAATCGTAACGGTCTACCTGCGTTTCCATGGTGATCTCTCCTCATAAAAAGGATACCTCTCTTTTTTAAAATCGGGTTAACTTCATTGCAAGTGTAAAAATATTTTTACACTTTATTCAGGCAGTTGGTGATATAAAAACTGGAACAGCTTGCGGTGATACTCTGCTAGCGCCTTATTTTCAATCATAAATGCCACCTGCTTCGTGAGGTCGACGAGAGCGATTGTGTCTCCAAAGATAAATTGCGTGATCCCCTGCTCAAAGGCATCAAATGATACCGGCAATTTACGTGAGGCGCATTCGACGCGTTTTTTATAGGCTCCTCGGCGTAAGGTGTCGTTTGTAATCACAAAGCGCTCGAGCTTTTTGTCCTCGATGATGTGGTAGTTATCCTTAGGCATGATGCCGACCAACGACTGGCTGGAGCCGTAGCCATCGTAGCGGTAGAAGATGGATTTTTTAGGGAGTTCTACTAACAGACGTTCCCAGACCTTACGGATCTCTTTTCCGCGATATACCTGTACGTCTGGATCTGTTGTGGGATGGCGCTCTTCTTTTCGAGGACGATCGAGCGGGTGCTTGGCTTTATTAAGAACATAGACGACACGCTTCCCCTTCTTTACCGTGAGGGTGAATCCGTCTTTCCGCAAACGAGCGAGATATTTGTAGATGGTGGGTCGCGTTTTTCCGGTGAGGTCTGTGAGCTCGACGATCGATAAAGGACTCTTGCAGGCCAAAGCATTCCAGATTTTTGTTTCAGTTTCATTGAGGCCTGGACGTAGCCGTGCGGACATATAAATAAAGAGACCCGCGGGTTGATCCCGCATATGTCCCATATTACACGCAAGCGTAGACTACGATCCATGAAGGATCAAACAAGACAGCTCGTGTAATGAGGCATAATAGCTTTTATCTTAGCCAATATATGCTCATTTATCGTTGACAAAATAGGCTAAAAGTGGTATTATTCTTATTCTTGGGGGAGGATTTTGAGTAAATTTTCGATATGTTTCGAGACTTTACCCAGACTCTTCCTCGACCG
>CAZTQP010000065.1:0-1387 GCA_964615825.1 uncultured Gammaproteobacteria bacterium | reverse complement strand
CCGCACGTGCGGTGCATGAACGACCTCGACTGCGACGATCGCGACGAGATGACGACCGACCGCTGCGACCTCGTGACCGGCGTGTGCAACCACACGCGCACCGTCGAGCCGCCGTTCGACCCCGTCATGCGGCAAGCGGTCACAAACCTCTGCGAACAGCCGATGGCGTGTTCAAGCGGGAACGCGGCACGACTCCGCTTCGCCTGTGGCACGTACGGGGTCACGACCTGGAACGAGCTAGGATACCTGTTCGATGTGAGCTTCGAGACGCCTCCGTCTTCTCACGTCGTGCACATCGCGCCTCGCTTGTCGGCAGGGGATCCGCGCGACAGCTTCCGCGTCCGCGTGATCATCAACTCCAGCATGACGGCGATCATCGACCGAACCATGACGGTGGCTGAAATCGAACGTGGGTTCGTCATCCCCCTCACCATGGCGGGCGACATTCTCTTCTCGTTCCGTCCAGCAGGAGATTCCCTCTTCACACGGACACTCCAGTGGGATCTTCCCGTTGGGCATGTCACGGATGGAGAGGGGCGCAATCTCTCAACATGCTTGCAGAGTGGTCAATTCATGCTTATCCCGCAACACGGCTTCCTGCGCCTGCAAACGGGCACGGATGGGCGACTCGAGTGCGCTGGTCGAGTGCTCCGTACTGACACCCCGAGCGGCATCATGGTCGGTTGGGCTCGCGAGGAGAGCAGCTCGACGCTGTACTACATCCACTTTCCCCCTGCTCCCTCCCGCTACGTGTACTCCTTCCCGACCGTCCAGGAAGCGATCGACTGGATCAACCCGCCGCAGAGCCTACAAACGCTGTGCGCGACGGTAATGGTCTTCCCCGATGGCACCCTCTCCTCCCTCATGGGAGTTTCGCGAGTCGAGGTCGGCGTGCGCCCTGGCGTGTATGTCGACTGGCGCGATGGGATGGGGATGCGTCACGAGGGGATCACGGGTTACGACTTCGTGATTCACGAAACGCGCTGGCCGATTGACGCGGCGTACGGGTGCTCGTTCTACTCGCAGCTAGCTCCCATGCGTGACCCCGACCACCTGTGCGCGATCGACATGACGTCCCTGCTCTCACGCTACACGGTGAGGAGCACGCCCATGGCGAGTGGATTCACAGCGATGGCGTGGCGGGCCGTGGCCAGGATCGAGACGTACCGCGAGATGCGCTGAACATCGCTCCTTCCCTCCTTCGGATGGCACGTGCCGTCCAATTCCCTTTGTCATTCTCTTTGAGAATGGAAGAGGGAAAACAAATACCCCCTCGACGAATATTGTCGAGGGGGTATTTGTTTTTATTATTTTATTCTGAAACGATCAAAGAATTCGTAAGCCACGACACAATCCAGAACACGAGGGCGCCCCAGAACGCGGCAGC
>CAZTQP010000064.1:0-4778 GCA_964615825.1 uncultured Gammaproteobacteria bacterium | reverse complement strand
ACGGATAAAGAAAAAGAAGAGGATCCACGTTTCCAAAAAGAACAGGCAAAGACCACCTTAAAAAAACTCGTTGAGATTGCCCTTCAAACTAAACCCCTAGACCTAGATCGATGCCACGACCTTCTCGTGTTTGCTACGAACAACCAAGCAGCTATGGGAGACCTAGCTCCTAATTGGTATCAGACAACTCTCTATCCACTCACAGAACAGATCATAAAGGCCGGTCACCTTGCCGATCAAGCAAAGCAAAATAACGCTCCCCCGGAGGGAATTGCAGCCGGTACCACTGATTTTAAACGAGTTAAGCAATGCGCTGAGCTTTTTATTCCCTTGCTCCGAAAAGAAGTCGAATCGGCAACAAGCTTGAGCGGTCTAAGCTCCTGGCACAAGCTTGATATAGCGCAGACAAACGCGCGTCCAAAAGGCGTCCCACCACCTAGTTATCTCAGAGACCTCGTATTGCTTGCAAAAGAACGTACAAACAACCTCTTACAACAGAAAGGATTGACGGAAGAAATTTTAGAAGCTTGGCGGATCTCACAAGAGCCCGAGAACCTAGGAAAGTATTTCGCAAAAAACTTCCAAGTCATTGAAGAGCTCGAGGAAGCCGCTCCCGGCGCCGCCAAAGCTCTACATAAAGAGTTCGGGATTCAGAACTTTGCTCGTCAATCATTAGCTTTTTGGACAAAGCAATACCAAGAACGAGATAACCATACGACCCCATATGGGGTCCTCCTGTCTCCTGCCGATGATTGGAATGGAGCATTTAGCGATGGACACGTAGCAAAGCTCGTAGACCAGGCCGTAGGGCAGATGAACGGGCAAGCCTTGCTTCGCGTTATAGAGTGTCGAAATAAAGTCGATGCGGTACGTAAGCTACTTGAAATGAAGCAACGCTATCAGGTACCTGAGGGAGGGCACCCTATGTCCTTTGCTATTATCGCGGGGCATGGTCAGACGAGTTCCATACGCATCGGCAAACAAGACGCACCACCAAAGGCAGAGTCAAACCAAGTGCCCCCTTTATACAAAGACGGACTCCTTCCGCCTCCATTAGACGAAGTAACTCCAACCAATCTCGATGTTATTACCCCCAGCGATATTGTTGGCCCAGGGATGCGACGACTAAAAATTCTCTTTCGTGCAGATGCTCCGATCGTTCTTCTTTCTTGCTCAACCGGACAAGCCGGCGGTATAGGGGAAATCATGTCTGAAACCTATAACGCAGATCTAGCCGCACCCACCGTCCCAAGTCATGTAGAGCACTGGAACTTTACCGCCACTCCCGCAGGACACGTGACGATTAAAACAGTATTCCGCCCAGAAAAAGGCAAGCCTGGGGTATCAACCACCGCTTTCTACGAAAGAAATCCCTCTTCAGAACCACCCCCTCTATAATAGAACCGATTTTCACTTCAAAACACAAAACAAGCAGGGAAGCGGAAAACAAAAACACCGCACGTAAATGCGGTGTTTTTATGGTGGGTAGGGAAGGATTCGAACCTTCGAAGGCGATGCCAGCAGATTTACAGTCTGCCCTGTTTGACCACTTCAGTACCTACCCATGGAGCCGTTGACCGGGATTGAACCGGTGACCTCTTCCTTACCATGGAAGTGCTCTACCAGCTGAGCTACAACGGCGAAAATGTGAGCGTCGCGCAAACGTCAAACGCTTGCATGACCGAACACTGAGTCGTTGCATCGCCTGGTTTATGCGATACAACGGCGAAAATGTCTGAAGAGCCTTGATCCTACCCTTCGCGTTTCTTTTTCGCAACTACGACCACCTCCTCCTTTATCTCTTCCACCTGTTCTTCCTGAATTCCCTCAATTTTCTCCTTCCAACTACGGAAACGGGAGGAATCTTGGGTCAACAGGCGCAAGCGATCATAGAGCCGTTCGGCCTCCCTCCGATCGCGAAGGAGTATAGCAGCCTCCAAAGAAAGTTCAAGGTACCGAGCACTTGTCGGCTCGAATTTAACCGCTTGTTCGGCTGCGCCTAGCGCTTTTTTAGGATCTTCATGACGGAGCCAAAACTCAGCCAATTCTGCATGCCGAAAGGATTGCCGCGGACTCATGGTGACTGCCTTAATCCTTAAGGCCGCCGCCTCATCTAACCTCCCTTCACTTTCCACGATCTCCGCCAACCCTGCATACGTCGCATCATCGGCCTTTTTCATCTTGAGCAAAAATTCAAACGTCTCCTTGGCCTGGGGATAGAGCTTTTGCTTAATATACATGTGCCCAAGACCACGATATGCGTCTGCATGGCGCGGATCAATCGCAAGCGCCTCCAAATAACGACGCTCCGCTTCAGACCATTTTAAATCACGCGCCAATGACTTCGCTTCCGTGAGCAAGGTTTTAATACGTTCACGCGTAAGCGGAGCCACCGTAGCAAACGGCTGCTTCGCCGTCTTGTACAATGTCTCCATGGTCTTCACATGGTCTTGTAAACGTTGGTAGCTAGAATCAATCACTTGTCCCAACTCACGTCCAATCCGTTTAAACGGACGTACCTTTTCAGACCGCATACGCTCAAACCGACGCAGGATTAAGGCCTCACGACGCTGACGCTCCTGTTCATCCTTCAAAGAAGATGGGTCAAGCAAGACAATATCCTTCCAACGACGTACGACAAGAAACACAGCCACAGAAGCTGCCAGAAACGCTATAAAAAAGACAATGATTGTGAGGAGCATGGGAGACAAACACATTACGCCGTCGCAAGCTAGGAGACGATCGCCGAACGACACAACAACCCAAACGAACGTGGATCAAGCGAAGCAGATCCTACTAACACCCCATCGATGTGGGTCGTTGATAGGTATTCTGCCACATTTCGCGTATCTACAGAACCACCGTACAAAATTGGCATGGTTTCTGAGATCTTTCCAAACTTTTTAAACAAAAGCTCACGAATGAGCGCGTGCACTTCATGCGCTTCCTGAGGAGAACAAGCTTTGCCGCTCCCTATCGCCCACAAGGGCTCATAGGCGAAGGCGGGCTTTGTCTCACTATCCGTTTTAAGCTTCGCAAGCGCTGCTACCACCTGGGCACGCACGACTTTGAGGGTTTCTCCCTTCTTTTTCTGTGCTCCTGTTTCTCCCACGCAAATAACCGGCTGAATACCGACTTTTTGCAAAGCCGCCGCCTTAAGCGCCACCATGTCATCGGTTTCCCCGAGATACGTCCGTCGCTCGCTATGCCCCACTAAACAAAACGCTAGGCCAAACTCCTTGAGCATGCTGGGACCCACTTCCCCCGTAAACGCGCCTTCTTCTTCCCAAAACACGTCCTGTCCACCCAACCAAGGCACGCCAGCACGTCCTAAGGACGAACGGGCGGCGGCTAAGGATACATGCGGCACAGCCACCCCAATATCCACTTCCTTAGGCAATCGTTCACGACGGAAGGCCCGTATCCAAGAGCCAGCCTTGACCGGCCCATAGTGCATTTTCCAGTTGGCGATAATGAGTTTTTGCATAGCCGATTAGCCCTCTTCTTACCCCAAATTGGTTTTTTACTCAAGAGGCAAGGGCAGAAGCCACGATCTTCTCAACTTCTTTGCGATTCTTATAAGGACCGACGACCGACGCGGCCATCCGACTCGAATCAAATAATTGCTTGGCTAAGGCACGAATTTCGGCTGCCGTCACCGCTTCAATTGCCTTCAAACGCTCTTCTGGAGAGGTCATATTTCCCTGAAAAATAAGCTGACGTCCATACCAATCCGCTTGGGTGGCAGAATCTTCAAACGAGAGCATCCATTTACCACGAATATGATCCTTTGCCCGCTGCAATTCATCCTTTGTCACATTCACCTTCTTCATTTTTTCCAGCTCAGACCAAATCGCCTTCAACGCTTCCGGAAGACGCGTACGATCCAACCCCGCGGAGATCACAAACATCCCCACATCTTCAAACGCATAATGACCTGCGCTCACGGAATAACACAGGCCACGCTTCTCACGCACCTCCATAAATAATCGCGAGGACATGGTTCCTCCCAAGATCGTCGCTAAGATCCGCATCGCTGGTCGTTGCGCATGCCCATGCGGCAATCCATAAAAGGCTAAGCCCAATTGCACTTGCTCAATCTTCTTTTGTTGGAATGCTAATGCGTGAGTCGGCTTATCCGTCAGCTCACAGCGAGAGAACGACCCATCGGCCGGAACCTTCGGCTCAACCAACGCGCCAAACGTTTTTTCTAATAATTCCCAGGCTTCCGCATCAATCTTGCCTGCGAGGGTGAGGGTTAACCGCGAAGGGATATAGTAGCGTTTGTGATAATCCACTAACGCTTCCCGCGTAATCGTACGAATTGTTTCACGCGGCCCGGCGATATTCCATCCCAACGAACTTTCCGAAAACAACGCCTGCTCTAATAAATCCCCCATGTGGGAAGCAGGGTTATCTTCATACATGTTGATCTCTTCTACGATCACTCCACGCTCACGCTCAATCTCTTCTTTATCAAACCGTGAATGAAACAGCATGTCATGCAACAAATCGATCGCAAGACCCGTATGCGTTGCATCCATTTTTACATAATATGCCGTCAAATCTTTCGAGGTAAACGCATTATATTCCGCCCCATACCGATCTAACTCTTTTGTGATCGCAAGCGAATTACGTCGGCGCTTCGTCCCCTTAAACATCAAATGCTCAATAAAATGCGAGGCTCCATTAATCTCCCGCTCCTCATAGCGTGATCCAACCTTCACAAACACCATAAACGTCATCGACACCGCCCCCGCCTGCGGCACCAAAATCAC
>CAZTQP010000063.1:0-4803 GCA_964615825.1 uncultured Gammaproteobacteria bacterium | reverse complement strand
AAAAACGACCTGCGCTTTTTGCAGCAATTCTAACCTATGAACATTCTCGCTTCTTACGATTGGGTAAAAGACTACGTCACCCTTACGGAAACGCCCGAACAATTTGCGGCGCGGGTCTCGTTATCCGGTCCAGGGATCGAACGTCTCTACCCTCAAGCGCCTTTATACGACGGCATGGTCGTCGGACAAATCAAAGACATCGAAACGCACCCAAACGCCGATAAACTTCGTCTAGCAAAAGTGGATTTAGGCGAAAGAGTCATCACCGTCGTGTGCGGAGGATCGAATCTTGAACCTAACCAATGGATCGTAGTTGCCTTGCCTGGCGCCAAAGTCCGTTGGCATGGGGAAGGGGATTTGATTGAGCTCAAACCAACCGAGATTCGGGGCGTGGCCAGTGAAGGCATGATTTGTGCGGCCAACGAAATCGGATTATTCGACGCCTTTCCCCACGGAGAAAAAGAGATTTTAGATTTAGGCAAAGCCTTCAAGAAAGAAAAGAAAACCGTATTCAAGGCAGGACAATCGCTCGCCGCTTTTTTAGGCCTCGAACAAGATGTCATCATGGATATCGAAGTCACGACCAACCGTCCGGATGCGATGGGAATGGTTGGATTAGCTCGTGAAGCGGCTGCCATTCTGAACCAGCCATTTACCTGGAAAGCACCTAAGCTCAAAGCAGGAGAACAACCTCTTAACGTCCAAGTCAGCAAGAAAGATCTCTGTCCGCGCTTCATGGCCGTACGTATCGACGGTGTAAAGGTTGGCCAATCACCTTGGTGGTTAAAACGCCGCCTGTTATCAGCGGGACATCGCCCAATCAACAACGTTGTAGACATCACAAATTATATTTTGCACGAACTCGGACGACCGATGCACGTATTTGACGCACAAAAAATTCAAGGCACTCTGCACGTTCGTTCGGCTAAAGTAGGGGAAACCTTGAAAGCGTTGGATGGAAAAACATACGAACTGGACACGCATCATCTCGTTGTTGCTGACGATGTAGGTCCACAATCGATCGCGGGCATCATGGGCGGAGAAGAGAGCGGGGCAACCTCAGACACAACGAGCGTGATTTTTGAGTGCGCCGTCTGGGATCAAACCCATATCCGTAAAACGGCACGTGAACTCAACCTCTCTTCAGATTCACAATCGTTGTTTGAAAAAGGGCTCTCAACCGAATCCTGTCCGATCGGGCTGGCACGTGCCATTGAGCTTTGTCTCAAATTAGCTGGTGGCAAAGTAACCTCTGTGATTGCCGATGTACAAGCAGAGCCATACGTGTCGCCAAAATATTCCGTCACCGTTAAAGAAGTGAATGATCTTATTGGTCTTGAACTCGACAAAAAAGACATTCAAGACACTCTCAAAAGCTTAGGCTTCGTCGTAAAAGCTTCGCGAGCTGTCTTCGAAGTTACCGTCCCCTGGTGGCGCGATCATGATATCGAATCAGGGCGTGATTTAATCGAAGAAGTTGCCCGTGTATATGGTTACGTCAATATTCCGGCGATCTATCCAGCTGCGCTGGCGCCTAAAACTCGTAACAATACTCTCGTACAAGAGCAGCGCGTTCGGGAACTCGCAAAAGGTGCGGGTTATACAGAAATATTTAGTTATTCCTTCATCTCTACGGAACTGGCTAATAAAGCAGGGTTCGATCCAAGCCGCATGCTTCGCGTTCAAAATCCACTCTCGGCCGATTTTGAATTCATGCGTACCACGCTATTTCCTTCCATGCTCCAAACGGTAGCGGAAAATCAGGAACGTTTCCGCTCACAACGTATTTTTGAAGTCGCTAATGTCTATTATCTGCGCGACGGAAAAACACACGATCTTCCTAAAGAAGAAGGGGAATGCGCGGCTGCTGTCTTAGGCAAAGATGAAGCCTTCAGCGAGGCAAAAGGGTTAGCAGAGCACCTCTTAAGTGAGTTTGGGATCGACTCTATTCAGTGGAAGCCTCTCATTAACGATTTATTCTGGCACCCAGGACGCACGGTTCAGGCATTTAGCGGTGAACGCTTACTCGCAACCGTCGGAGAGGTGCATCCAAGCATCGCAAGCAAATTTAAGATCGAAGATCGTGTAGCGCTCGCACACATTCCCTTAAAGGAGTTGTTTCTCGCTGCGAAGCACACAAAAACATACAGGCCCTTGCCAATCTTCCCAGAAGCCAAACGCGACATCGCCCCTGTCGTTCCGCGTGGTACAACGGTCCAAGCCATGGAACAGGCGATCCGTCAGACATCTTCGCTGATCACCTCGGTAGAATGGAGGGAAACCTATCAAGGACAGGGGATTGCGGAAGGAAAAAAATCCCTTACCTTTTATCTCACCTTCAGTCATCCAGATAGAACCTTAGAAACCAGCGAGGTAGATTCGGCCATGCACACACTGCAGCAAGCACTTACCCAGCAATTCCAAGCAGAATGGAGAGCCTAGGCCAATCGAACCTTCATCTGTTATCCTATCGCTCATATGTACCTTTCTTCGCACGATGCCTTGCTACTTGCGGGCGCGGCCAGTCTCTTATTCGTCAGCGGCTTTCTCTGCTGGGTCTTATACGAGCTCGCACGCATGCTGCGTCAAACAAACGACTTGCTTGAGGATACGCGCGAAAAAATCACCCGTGTCGAATCCTTCATCTCAGACATCAGTGAACGCGTCGGCTCCGCTTCACAGTATCTCGGCATCATGGCTACTGCCGGCAAAGAAGTCTTCGGCTGGATGCAAAGCAGAAAGCAAGCTTCGCTCAGAGATGAGAAAGAAGAGCTCTCCGAAGAAGAACCTCCAAAGCGCAAGCGAAAACGCTCCCTCTAAACAATTTACACCATCAATTTTGTTCGCAGGCCTTGCGCCGTCAGCGATCCTCCTATGTCAGATCAACCTTCCCTGCCGAAGAGCCCGTTTGTGCATCTCCATGCGCACTCCATGTTTTCGTTATACGACGCCATGGGGGATGTGAAGGAACTCGTAGAGTGCAGCAAAGAGCTCGGATATGATGCGATTGCGCTTACGGATCACAACTCACTCTACGGCACGATCGAATTCTACGAAGCCGCGCATAAAGCGGGCCTAAAACCAATCATCGGCGTCGAAGCAAACATCGCTCCACACAAACATACTGACCGTCGTCCCGGCATTGATACGCACAGTTTCCATCTCACCCTCTTGGCCGAAACCAACGAGGGCTACAAGAATTTATTACAACTCATCTCCATCTCCTATCTTGAAGGGTTTTACTATAAACCCCGCATGGATAAAGACCTCCTGCGTCAATTCGGAAAGGGGATTATTGCCCTGTCGGGATGCGGAAAAGGGGAAATTCCTAAGGCGTGCCAATCGCATGACATGGAGCGGGCTCAAGAACTGGTAAAGCAGTACCAAGAAATTTTCGGCAAAGAAAACTTTTTCCTTGAACTCGTTCACCATCCCGAATCACCCACACAACTAGACATCAACGAAAATTTAATCGCCTTATCAAAGCTGACAGGAGCACCCATCGTTGCTACCAAAAACGTTCACTATCTGCACGCAGATGATCGTGAAGCCCAAGACGTGCTCATGTGTATCCACGATGGCAAGCTATTAGATGACCGTCGTCGTGCTTCCATGTCGCTCGTGGATCACTCGCTGTGCGGTCCAGAAGACATGGTCGAGGCGTTCAAGGATCATCCAGAAGCAATCACTAACACACGCCTCATCGCGGATCGCTGCAACGTGAAATTGGAATTGGGGAAAAATCTTTTACCTAAATTTGAAGTTCCAGAAGGAGAGACAGAAAACGGCCACTTACGCACCCTCTGCGAACAAGGGCTCCAAAAACGCTATCCGGAGGCAGAACAGCAAAAAATTGCGCGTGAACGCATGGAATTCGAGCTTGGTACCATCGAGCGCATGGGATTTGCCGCCTACTTTTTAATCGTGCAGGACTACATCGTGTGGGCGAAAGAACATGGCGTCATCGTGGGGCCAGGTCGTGGTTCTGCCGCAGGCTCCATCGTGGCCTACGCCCTGGATATTACAAATCTTGATCCTCTGCGCTATGGCTTGCTGTTCGAACGTTTCCTTAACCCCGATCGTATTTCCATGCCAGATATCGATACGGATTTTGATGATGTGAAACGCAAAGACGTCATCGAATACGTGAGTAAAAAATACGGAGTCGATCGTGTGGCAGGTATCATCACGTTTGGAACCATGGCCGCCCGCGCTGCCGTGCGTGATGTCGGGCGTGTCTTAGGCTTACCATATGGGGACGTCGATCGAGTTGCTAAGATCGTGCCACCGCCTGTCCAAGGAAAACATATTCCGCTCGAACAATCCATCAAAGAAGCACCGGAATTAAAGCAGGTCTACGAAACAGATCCGCGCATCAAACGCTTGATTGATCTTGCGATAAAACTAGAAGGAACAACACGCCACGCTTCTCAACATGCCTGTGGCGTCGTGATCGCTCCAGAAGCCCTCTCTCATTTCTCTCCGTTACAAAAAGCGCAAGGAGGAGATGTGGAACAGGTCATTCAGTACTCTCTCCATTCCGCCGAAGTTTCTGGCTTGCTTAAGATGGATTTTCTCGGCTTATCTAACTTATCGGTCATCCGTGATTGTTTAGAGATCATTGAAGCCGTGCACGGAGATATCATCGATATCAATACGATCCCATTGAATGATGAAAAAACCTTCGAGCTCTTAGGAAAAGGGGAAACGACGGGCGTATTTCAATTGGAATCGGAAGGAATGAAAAAGTACATCCGTGAATTAAAGCCGACCATGATTGAAGACATTATCGCCATGGTGGCG
>CAZTQP010000062.1:0-4988 GCA_964615825.1 uncultured Gammaproteobacteria bacterium | reverse complement strand
TTGCCACCTGGCGACACCCGTCAATGTCTCGTAGCTCTCTCTGCGGGTGACGATCTGTTACGTAGCTTATTTAATTATCGTTTTGCCGAAGGGTCGTTAGCGGGTCATAATTTTGGCAACTTGTTTTTATCCGCGCTTGAAAAAGTCACGGGCGACTCTCTCTCGGCCGTCCGTGAAGCTCATCGTATTTTAAATGTAAAAGGCCGCGTTATCCCCGTCGCCGCCAAGGCCACACATCTCTTTGCCGAGCTGGAAGATGGGCAAGTCGTCGAAGGGGAGCACGCCATTGATGAACTCGAAGGCGAACGCGCTCCTATCGCCCGCTGTTTTTTATCTCCTTCCGTACAAGCGAATCAAGACGCTATCGACGCGATTGAATCTGCCGACGCCATCGTCTTAGGTCCTGGCGACCTTTACACGAGTCTCATGCCTATATTACTCGTAGAAGGAATTCGCGAAGCCTTAGCACGTTCATCTGCCAAACGCATCTATGTCCTCAATCTCGTGACGAAGCACGGTGAGACCGATGGCTATACCGCCAAAACATATATCGACGTTTTGAAAAAAGCTCTCGCGCCAGCTCGCTTAGATGCGGTCTTGGTAAATACAGAGCAGCCTCCCTCCTCTATCTTGGCACGGTATGAAAAAGCGGCAGAGCGACCCGTGATCGATGACCTCCATGAGGAGGTGGCTGAGATTGTGCGGACTCATTTATTATCAAACGATATCCAGGAACCAAAACCAGGAGATACCCTCAAGCGCAGTCTCTTACGTCACGATCCCATCAAGTTAGCCGAAGCCATTCTAGGAGGGTTGAAATAAAAAATAGCGTGGTTTATATCGCCACGCTGTTTTTTATTTCTGTTATGGAAACCGATTATCGACTAATCCTCGATCTTGGTCGATCGATTGCACCGAAGAACGTATCAAATCCATCGGCGCGTCCAAAGCACTATCCAATGGCGTTCCAATCCGATAATTCACATAAAACCCCTCAGAAATATCATCAATATATTGGTTCCACGACTCTCCAAATAACCCGCGTGCCACCGCTTCCGTCTTGGCCCAACGTAATGTCCCACCCTTGGTCACTACGTAGGTTTTAGGATCCGTCTGAAATTTCACCATGCGCGATCCAGGTCGATAGGTAATATTCGCTCCAATCGGGATCAATGACATCTGGTCATTGGGGATGATCTTTACCCGCGAAAAATCCGGATACCACGAGAAAAACACTTTTTCATTGGGAAACACATAGCGCTTTCCATTTACGGCATAGTAATACACCGCCGTATCGTTCAAATTTAACGCATCGCCGTCATCCGGAATCTTGATCAAATCGCCCACCTGTAAACTAATCGCCAACCCATCACGATACGTGACGGTCACACTTCGATTGAGAATGTAGTCACCGACCCGTGCCGTATACGTCGACGTTCCATCTTTCAACGAGCGAAGCAAAAAACGCGCTTGCCCAAGGCTATTCGTTGTTCCCTGTTCCGCGATAATCTCATCCATGGCTCCACGGGAAGAGATAAGGGTTACCTCGGCCCCATCCAAGGGGAGTAAGTTCGAGTCACGTAACGTGAGGGAAAGACGTGCATTATCGATCCCATCAGCTTTTACAGATGTTTTATCGACAGAAATACGCGAAAATGTGGAATCAGGGGCATTTGCCGCAGCCAATGCAATGGGCGCGCTTGTGTGAAGCGTGAAACCTGCGGCGAGGAGAGCGACAAAAAAAGAAAGACGTCGAATCATAACGAGCTTAGTGTAGCAAGAGAACGCTTAGGAAGGTAGTCGCATGTTTTTAGCGTTGGTGTCATCATAAAGCCAATATGAACTATAAACTCGTCGTCTACGTCCCAACCACTCATGCTGACCTCATTCGTGATGCCATCGGCAACGCGGGAGGAGGAAAATTAGGGAACTATACATTTTGCACTTTTTCGTCTAAAGGCATCGGCCGCTTTAAGCCCGGTCCTGGCGCCCATCCCGCCATCGGAGAAATTGGAAAGCTCGAAGAGGTTGAGGAAGAACGGGTAGACGTCATTTGCCAAGAAGATGTCCTGAAAAATGTCATCACAGCCATTAAAAAAGTCCATCCCTACGAAGAAATTGCTATGGATGTATATCCATTGTGGGAGGATAAAGTTTAGCGTGGGGAGCTCTCATTGTTTGCATGTGCTAAGCTGACGCCATATGTCTTCTTTCAAAGCAGCGCTGCTCGCCTTCATAGCGATCGTCTGTTTTAGCCTTGGATTTGGTCTCGGCTATCTCGTCTTTCGTCCCGAGCAAGTCATGCAACGGGCCGTCACTTCACAGGCAATTTTAACCACCCTCCGCGACCGAGGATTTTTGGTCACCCAAACCTACATGTTTAACGAACCCATCGTCATCGAAAAACAATCAGGACAACTCATTCGAGACTTCTTCCTTGGCCAAAAGATCACCGCTCGCGGAGCGATGGAGGTAAATCTCGGTATCGATCTCTCTCGCGTCCTACCAGAAGATATACAAGTTTCGGAAGACGTTATTAGAATCGCTATCCCAAAGGCAAGTCTCTTCAATGTACGGTTGGTCGGGCCACTAGATATCCAAAACGAACAAGGAATCCTAAAACGCATCTTACAAAATGACGCAGGCTACAACGAAGCCCAAAGCGAGCTCATCCGTGTCGCCGAAGAACAGGCCCGCAAACCAGAATTACTCGAACGCGCCAACGCGGCAGGCAAAACAGAAGTAGAACGATGGGTGGGGTATATGGGAGAGAACCGGCGGGTGGAGGTGGTGGAGAAAAAGTGACCTATCATTCCCCCAAGCTCACAACTGTTTATGAACTAAGGGGAATGTCCGCAGAGAACCTTGCGGACGAGGTGAGAGGTATTACTCGTTTTCGTCGGTCTCGGTCTGCCGCTGCTCGTCATTTCCGTAGACGAGTTGAGACTGACGGCTTTCGAGGCCGCTCGTCGAAAAGAAGTGCTTGACCAAGTCACGGATCCCCCGGGGGCAGTGCACGTCCTCGTTGACGACGCCGTAGGCAGGGTTGTCATCGTAGCCGCGCTTTTCGGGGTTCAGCACCGTCTTCAGGGAACGGAAGGCCACGTGGTCAGGGGAAGCGTTCCAGGCTCCCTTACTGAAGTCGCCCGTGATCAGACGCGTGATCCCGTGTTTCCGTGCTGCCTGCTCGATGCATTGAAGGCGATATTTGTCGCAGTCCTCGTGGTGGTTGAGGCCGAGGCTGCACAGCTCACACGCAGGCATCCCCCAAAACAGGGAGAAAACCGGCACGTTCGGAAAGCAGTACTGGATGTGCTTGAGGAGCGGGTACGCGTTCATTCCGTTAAGCAGATCCGCTCGAAAGTGCACGCCTTCACTGAGAGTCCACTCGTTAAAGGTGGCATTCTCGCTGATGAGGAACGCATAGTTCGGCGCCGAGGCTACCCTCAGAAATGCGAACGAGTGGCTGCGTCCGAAACACAGGTTCCTCCCCTCAATCTCGAATTCCCGGCTCTCGCCGATCGTGACGCCCGGGCTGACGGCCTGGAGGGGTTGATCAGGCAACAAACTCACGACCTCGTCGAGACGGTTATGCCACACCGCCACCTCATAAATCAGCTTCCGAGCCGCGCAGCCCATCTCTTCGATCGTCGCTTCGAGCCTCCTCTGGTTTTCAAGCGCGTCGCTGAACGCCTTATTCATGGCGTTGATGAGAGCCTGGATCTGGGGAGTGTTAGCGTGCATGAGGTTCTCCTTGCGTGGCCTTTGTTGTAAGGAACGACGAGAAAGGACGTCGTCCTTGGCTCCCAGCTCCCTCCTATCGATCAGAGGGAATTGGTGACCAAGGATGTTCATGATTGAACAAAATAATATATCAAAAATATAAGATAAAGTCAAGCATATAATGGCTTGTATTTGACAAAAAATGGTATCTATTATATATTGTTTATAACAAATATAGAAAAAACATCTATGCTAAGCCAAACAGATAGTTCCGAATATCTTTCACAGATCTTAGAAGAGCTAGGTCTCACGGAGCATGAGCGCAATCTCTACTCGTTGTCTTTGCTTTTAGGCCCTACCTCGACCGCAATCCTCGCGACGCACCTGCATATGCCGCGGCCAAACGTGTACAAGGTAATCGCGGGCCTACAAAAACACGGTCTCGCGCAATTTGCTGGGAGTGGAGCATACAGCAAGCAGTTTATGGTTGAATCCCCCAGTATCATCGTAGACTTACTGCGCAAAAAACAAGAACGGTTAGCCACCCAAAGCAAAAAATTCATCGAGGATATCCCAAATCTTCTCTCGCTCTATAAACAAGGCGAGATGCCTACCAAAGTAAAAGTCCTGCAAGGACAAAAGCAATTCCTCCAAACCTTTGAACGGGTGGTCGAAGAGGGGAAAGACGAAGTCTGTTTTTTTGGCTCATTCCAAAACTTCCTGCAATATATCAGCTATGACGCCGCCATGGATCATATAAAAACACGTTCAAAGCGAGGTATTTTTTCCCGCGCGCTCTTGTTGCCTGACGAAGAGGCTAAGAAAGTTGCCCTAAGAGACAAGCAGGAATTACGTGAGACACGTTTTTATCAAAGTAAAAAACCCTTCGTCACTTCCTTTTACATCTTCGCCAACAAAGTCGCCTTCTGGCAGCCGAAAGCTCCTCTCGCCGTTCTCGTAGAGGATGAGTATATCGTCGCCATGATGCAGGATATGTTTGAGGGGTTGTGGGAGAAGGCGGAAGTGAAGGGTAAATAAAAGTGAGAACGGTCATACCATATAAAAACAACGCATTTCTGCGCTGTTTTTATATGGTGGACCCTGTCGGGCTCGAACCGACCACCCCCTGCTTGCAAAGCAGGTGCTCTACCAAATGAGCTAAGGGCCCTCTCTTTCTGTGGCAGTACCTTAGCAAACTCCTAAAAAACGATCAACCCCACTAGGAGGTTCATAGAAAAACGGGTAGACTATGTATAATCCATATG
>CAZTQP010000061.1:0-5094 GCA_964615825.1 uncultured Gammaproteobacteria bacterium | reverse complement strand
GTATGTCTCACGACCCATGTGCAAGATGCGGATGCGTGGAGCTTGCGCGACTATGGTCGTCCGGCACGTGATTCAAAAAATGGGATGTTGCCACCCAAGCTCGCACGCATGATGATTAACTTGGGCATTGGAAGCAAAGATGCGACACTCGATACTCGTCTTACGATGCTCGATCCGTTTTGTGGGAGTGGCACCGTGCTTATGGAAGCAGCTCTCATGGAACAAGGGGCGAAGATTATAGGTTCAGATATAGAAGCAAAACAAGTGGCCGATACAAATACGAATTTGGATTGGATGGTGGAACAACATCTTATCTCAGACGCGCAGCGCAAGGAGATCAATTGCTTTCCGCATGATGCGCGTTCTATTGATGCGTTTGTGCATGAAGCGGTTGAGCTTGTTGTTACGGAGGGATATTTAGGGACTCCGTTACGAGGACATGAGCCGCTATCATATCTTGAACATGAGGCGGAAAAGATTAAAACGCTTTGGAAAGAGACGTTGCAATCCCTCGCGAAGATTCAGCCTAACGGTGCTACGCTGGTGGGAGTTTGGCCAGCGCTTGAGACGTCGCACGGAAGTGCGGGGGTTGAGTTATCAGAAGAACTCCACGAGTTGGGATATGCGCTGACGGATGCGCTTGGGGATTGGGGGAAAGAAAAAGGCCCGCTCGTCTACGGACGTGCGGATCAATTTGTGAAACGGAGGATTGTGGTGTTAAAAAGAATGTAGGCGATGAGCTCCGTTGGAAAGATATTTTTCTTCCTACAGAACTCGCATTCCGCCAACGCTATTTATGGCGGACCGGAGCCGATGCCTGCAGCCGCAAATCGAGAGCAACGGCATCGTCTCCTTGCTCGGACAGCTGTGGGAAGAAAAATATCTTTCCAACGGAGCCCTAGATAAGGAGAGAAGAGGAAAAGGAAACTAAAAGCTCGTCCCTGAGGTCTAACTAAGGATAGACTTGTTTTCCTTCTTCGTCGTAGACGAATATGGCTTGGACGGGGCAGGATTGGGCGGCTAATAAAATGGTGTCGCCGTCGGCGCCGTTTTGATCGACGACGTAGGCTTTGTTTTCTTCGTCGAGTTGGAAGACACCTGGGGCAACGACGACACATGGCGCGGCACCGATACAGAGATCGCGATCAACCACGACTTTGGAAACTTTTAATGACATAGGAATGAGGAGAGGTTATGCTTGCACGAATTCGATGTTTTTGATGGCGGGGAGTTTTTCGCGAACAAGGTCTTCGATCCCTTCCATGTAGGAAGCGGAACAGGCGCAGTCGCCACAAAAGCCTTTTAACTCTACCACGCAATGATCATCGGTGGCCTCGGTGACGGTCACGCTCCGTCCGGCAGCGCGTAGCATTGGCTCGATATCAACGAGTGCTGACTCAATGAGAGATTTAGGGTCCATATAGAGAGTATCGAGAATAGGAGGAAGATAGCGGAAAAATGCCTTGTCTGACAAGTCTAGGCGCCGAAGTATTTTTCTTTGTAGAAACGGATGACTTGTTCGACGTCAGGGAGACATGCGGGGTTGCCGATGCCAACTTTGAGTTTGGCTTGGACTTTTTCCAAGGTGTCAGCCCCTTCAAGAACAGCTTCTTCGATGTCGTGATCGGTGACCTTGGTTTCTGGATCGATGATTCTCCCCTGCTCAACTTCAATCATGGAGACGTTGCCGGCACGACGATACCAGTCATTGATCGCAGCGCGGAGAGCCTTGTCTCCCAAAACGGAACAATGCACTTTGCGAGCAGGTAACCCACCGAGACGCATCATGATGTCTTGTGGGCGCAACTTGCGCGCTTCTTCGAGGGTCAATCCCCCATTCTCGGTCACGATGGTGGACATCATGGAGGTGGACGCGATGGCGGAGGCGCAGCCAAAGGTCTTCCATTTGAGATCGGTGATGCGCGTCGTCGTAGGATCAACACGAATCCAAATTTTCATCGCGTCCCCACAGGCCGGTGAACCCACCATGCCCATAGCGGCATCTTTGTATTCATCTTCATGACCATCTTCAAGAAAATTCTTGGGGTGGAAAAAATGGTCTTTGACCGTATCCGTATAGAACCAGCCTTGGCCGGTGACATTGCCAGCGCCGACGATATCGCCTTTGGTGGCAGTAGTGTTAGGAGTCGCGACGGGTTGAGGGGAGGATGACATAGAGTTATTCAAAATATTTCATGTCGAGATTAACGGGGCTCATTTTGCGAAGGCGTTCGATGACGCCGGGCATGACCCGGATGACATGATCGAGTTCTTCTTTCGTGGTCTTGCGACCGAGGGTAAAGCGAATAGAGCCGTGGGCAGCTTCGTAGGAGAGGCCGGTCGCGAGGATGACGTGCGAAGGGTCGAGAGAGGATGAGGCGCAGGCGGAACCGGTTGAGGCCATAATGCCTTCGGCGTCGAGATAGAGGACGGCGGCCTCACCTTCGATATCCAGGAATGAGACGTTGACGCTGTTCGGAAGGCGCTCGGTGGGATGACCGTTTAAGCGGGACTTAGGAATTTTCATCAAACCTTCCACGAGGTAGTCACGGAGCTCTGTGAGACGTGTGGATTCTTGTTCACGTTCGGCGTGCGCGAGTTCTAGGGCTTTCGCGAAGCCGACGATACCGGGAACGTTTTCCGTACCGGAACGGAGATTGCGTTCTTGCCCTCCACCGCGGACGAGGGGTTCAATTTTTGTGCCACGACGTAGATAGAGAAGGCCGACGCCTTTTGGCCCGTAGATTTTTGAGCTGTTGATCGTGAAGAGATCTGTGTGAAGTTTGTCGACGTTGAGATCGAGAAAGCCCGCCGCTTGGCAAGCGTCGGAATGGAAAAAGGGGTAAATGGTTTTGTGCTCTTTGCGCCAAGCGAGAATCGCACGACCGATATCGGCAATTGGTTCGATGGTGCCAATTTCGTTGTTGGCCATCATGATGGAAACGAGAATCGTGCTGGGCTTGAGTGCCGCTTCGAGATCTTTGACGGAGACGTGACCTTCACGATCGACGGACAAGACGGTGAGCTCGATCTGTTTTTGTTTTTGCCAATGCAAAAGAGGTTCGAGCACGGCGTGATGCTCGATGGAAGTGGTGATGACGTGTGGAAGCGCTCCTGTATCGAGTATCGCAGACTTATGCGCATTGATGATACCGAAGAGGGCGAGGCTGTTGGATTCGGTGCCGCCGGAGGTGAAGAGAATTTCTTCATCGTGAGCTCCAAGGATGTGAGCGATGGTTTTCCGTGAGGTGATGACCGCGTCTTTAGCGCGCATGCCCATGGTATGAAACGAGGAAGGGTTACCGAAATCCTCGACGAAGTAGGGCTGCATCACCTCTAAGACACGCGCATCTACGGGGGTGGTGGCGGCATGGTCGAGGTAGATGAGTTTTTTGGGGAGAGGGATCATAGGACGTCTTTGAGGGTCATGGATTGCAAGTGGTGCTGGATCGTGTGCTGGAGGCGTTGCCAGACGGATTTAGTGCGGCAGGTACGTTCGTGGGGACAATGAGAGGTGGTGCTTTGGCATTCGACGAGCGTGACTTTGCCTTCAAGGGCGGTTGAGATATGTTCGAGGGTGATCTCTTGTGGAGCGCGGGTAAGGCGGTATCCCCCGCCGGGGCCTTGTCGACCCTCGATGAGATTGGCCTTGCGTAAAGCGGCAGCGATCTCTTCTAGATAGGCTGGAGAGATACCGATGTCCGGCGCCAGGGATTGCAAACGCAGCCGCTCGTCTGGGTTAACAGCGAGGGCGGCCATGAGTTGTAAGCCCGCATGGGCGCGATCGGAAACCTCAAACATAAAACCAGGTTAGTAACCTGGTTTTATGCCTTGTGCGGGTATACGTCAAGGTTATTTCGTAGCAACTCGATATAAGCTAAGCAGAATACTCATCCCTGTAGCTGCAACACTTGCGATGGTTATCATGGCCGAACCCATCGCGATCACAGGATTCAGAGAGATCACCCCTATAGACAGGGACAGGAGCTGCAACACAAAGGTAAGTGCAATCCCTACCACGGCGACGGCTGTTACGACAGCATGTAATTTTGGGAGGTTTAATTTCATACGCAATTATGTTAGCAATATAAGATGTTTTCGTCTATTGCCTTGACCCGGAGTCAGAGCAACGTTAGGATGAGGCGCACTGGAGAAGTATAAGGATTATGGAGAGGTGTCAGAGTGGGTGAGGTCCGAGCGAGCGCAGGACCGAACGGGCTTCAAGAGAAGCCCAGGCGAGCACGCTGAACGGATTTTCTGGTGGAGCGTAGCGTAACAATATGGAGAGGTGTCAGAGTGGTCGAATGAGCTGGACTCGAAATCCAGTATACCCGTAAGGGTATCGAGGGTTCGAATCCCTCCCTCTCCGCCACGTAAAGGCTACGCATATCGCGTAGTTTTTTCGTTGTAGCCCACGTGGCACGGCCCTGACGCAAAGCCAGCGCAAAGGGTGCGTTGCTTGTTCTTTGTGTTACACTGAATCCCGCCCTCTATATGTTACTTCGTCTTGTCTTTTTCGTACTGGGTATCGCTGTCCTAACGAGTGCCGTCTATTTTCTTGTAACACGCGTGACGTTCGACGAACAAAGAGGGCGTGTATCAGCTCTATACTGTAAACTCATTGGCTCTGGATCATTTTCTACACGGCCGATCATTTTTATTCCGGGAGTGAAGGGATCTCTGCTGTCGCAAGATGGCAAACCCGTGTGGGTACGTTTATGGCAAACCATGTTTAAGACAGATCCATTTTACTTTGACCCAAATGAGCGGTCCGTTACGCCTGTTGGTATTTTTACAAGGCTTTCATTCCTGCCAGGAATTGTGGAATATGCTCCTTACCAACGGATCAGCGCCTATCTTGCGTGCCATCCTAGGGCGTATTTCTTTTCGTACGACTGGCGTAGGAATCCCGCGGATCATTTGCCGGCGCTTCATGAACTTGTAGAGCGCGTGCAAAAAGAGACCGGTCAAAAACCTTCGATCATCGCGCACAGCATGGGCGGATTGGTTACACACGGGTATCTAAAGACGTATGCGAATACGATCGATAAGGTGGTGTATGTTGGCGTGCCGTTTCAGCCCGGGGTGGGATTT
>CAZTQP010000060.1:0-5137 GCA_964615825.1 uncultured Gammaproteobacteria bacterium | reverse complement strand
AGGACAGCAGCCTTTGAAGCTGTTTATCTAGGTTCGAACCCTAGTCCCGGAGCCACGTAAAAGCCACTCCTTTATCGGGTGGTTTTTGCGTTGTGGCTCACGTGGTCCAGCCGGTATTAGTTTTTTCAAAAAAACACTAAGCGTGAGCTTAGCGTTTTATTTGTTAACGCTGAAAATTTTATGGAAACACGCGCACCATCTTTGCCGTAAGCGCACCGCCTTCCGCCATCATGCCATGCACTTCTACCGTTTGGCCGACCTTGAGGCTGGCTAAGCTTGTTTCGCCGGTGGAAGCCATGATCGTGGTAGCAGACTCTGAAACGACTGCATGATCTACGGCGCCGTTGTCTTTGACAGTGAATTTATTGTTTTCAATTTTAGAAATGCTTCCGAAGATATTGGTGGTTCCGCTGGCGTTTCCGTTGGCCATCATGTCCATGCCGCGCATGTGTTCCATTTTCATGACTTTCATTCCCATCATCCCTCGTTCTCCTTGCATCATGTCCCCTGTCATGCCACGCATGTACATAACGTTATCCGATCCCATCATCCCCTGCTTCATCATACCGGCGCGTCTCATCCCCATGCGTGCCCCGCAACAAAAGACCGCTCCCAAGACAAGGACAGCAACTACAACCTTTAACACACACCAGGCGATGGAGTGGGTGCCGCAGCAAAAGCGAGAGCAGATCCCGGGTTTATTAGACATGACAGGTTGTGAAGCCATAGAAACAAAAAAGTGAGGAGAGTAAAGAACACCATCAAGATAGCAGACTTTTTGTCATGTAACAATTCCCCTTATGCACCAAATTCGTCTCTTGATACGTAATTTTCTGTACCTCTAGATCTTCTGCGGAAGGATGGTAAGGTAGGACTCCTGTGGATCACGCGACCGATGCCGATCTCATTCGTTTATCCCAACAAGGCAATGATGCTGCCTTGGCGTTTTTGATTGAGCGGTATTTTTCCTCAACCTATCGTTTCTTAGCACGCATGATGAACGACCGCGCGATTGCGGAAGACCTGACTCAAGAAACGTTTATCAAGGCATGGAAATCCCTCTCGCGATTTGATGCGACGAAAGCGTTTAAGCCCTGGCTGTTTTCGATTGCCCGTAATACGGCGATTGACTACGTACGTAAAAAACAGCCGTTTTCTTTTTCTTCGCTTGAGGACGAGGAAGATCGAGCCTTCACCGACTCCATCCCTGACCTTCAACCCCTCCCCTCTTTGCTCCTTGAACAAAAAGACCTTGGGAACCAACTCGCCCAAGCCCTTACCTATCTCTCCCCCCTTGCCAGATCGATTGTGCTTATGCACGAAACCGAAGATCTTACCTTCCAAGAGATCGCTGATACCCTCAAAGAGCCTTTAAATACGGTGAAAAGCCGCTATCGCCGCGCACTCCTCCTCCTCCAAACGAAGCTCACTTCAACCGGCGACCTTATTCCCCCTCCCTAAGATTGCACCAAACCACCCTGACTGCACGTAATTCTTTTCAAGATCCCTATGGATTCTTCCTCATTTTTACTCAACCAGCTACCTCTTTACGAACCACCGCCTGGTTTGTTTGAAAAAACCCTCTCCGCGGTGGCACGCGCTCAAAAACGTGCGCTCTATATGCGTTTTTCTCTGGCTTTCACAGGCCTTGTGACATGCATTGGCTATGGAGTGTGGCATTCCCAGATGTTTCAAGCAGAACTCCAGACCTCTGCCTTTTTTGGATTTATCCAGCTGGCTATTTCAGATCCAGATATTTTATTTAGAAGTCTTACGGATTTTAGTTTAGGCCTCTTAGAGAGTCTGCCCATCAATCTTTTGTTGTTCGGTAGCATTACCACCCTGTGTCTCCTCGGCACACTTCACTTGCTCCAATCGCTATCTCATAAGCCACACCTGTCTTTTCCTCATCTCTCTCTCCATTAATAGTGTATGCCTCCCCTTTCTCCCCTCTTATTTCGACGCATATTGATCGTCCTCGCTCTCTTCATCCTCTTTCTTGGAAGTTTTGCCGGGGGCATTACGATTGGGGAACGGAAAGGCCAGCGTTTTTCTCATTGGTGTGAGAACTATCCTGGCATGGTACCAGGTCGCCCTCCGGCTATGGATCGTAAGATGTTATTTACGGGCTCCCCTCTTCCGAGTGCGCATGGAGTATTTGGCGCCGTTTTATCCACGCAAGGCAGAAGCATGATTATCCAAGGTAAAGACGGAAGAGAAGAAGCCGTTCTCATCACTCCACAGACAAGCCTCCGCGTCGGACGAGAGAGTCTGACCTTTCAACAACTTCCCCCTAACCTACAAGACATGGAAGCAGCCGTGTTCGGCGTTCCTACTCCGACAGGACAAATGGAAGCGCGCTTGATTCGATTATTCCCTCGTCATTAATTTTTATCCCTTTTCAACTGGTATGAATGTGCTCACATGGATGTCTGGTCATAAACTCTGGATCGGGGTAGGACTCGCCGCGGCGATTGGTGGAGGGGTGTGGTGGAAACAAACACACAAGCCTGTGTTACCTCCACGCTATATCTTAGCGACTGTGAGCCGTGGCACGATTATTACATCTGTCAAAGGAAGTGGTCAGGTGTCCGGGCAAAACCAACTTGAACTAAAACCCTTGGTATCAGGGGCGATTACCAAGATCTTGGTCCAATCGGGCCAGGAAGTAAAAGCTAACGATCCGTTGTTTGAGATTGACCAAAAAGCCGCCCTTAAGACCATCCGCGATGCAACGCAAGCCGTAGCCGATGCACGTATTTCCTTATCATCTGCACAACTTTCCTATAATAAACTTAAGCAGCCACCGGAAGTGACGTCGGTAACACAAGCACAAAATAGCCTTAACCAAGCTGAACGCGATTTACAAAAACTCCAAGCAGGACCCAATATCTACGACCTACAGCAAGCGGAAGCTGAGCTCACTTCACTAAAGCAAAACGTCCAACTATCTAGCGATGGAAAAACACCAAACTTGATTCGTGATGCGTATGACAGCGCTGTTCCAGTCTTGAAGGACATTGCCCAAACATTACAACAAGCGCTGTATGATGCAGATACGATTATTGGGATTGATAATACGAGTGCAAATGATGCCTACGAAAAACAGCTGTCCATTGCCGATTCCAGCAAACTTATTCAAGCCACAAATCAGTATCGACCTGTTAAGTTGGCCATCGAAGCATTTAAACGCGAAGCGGAAGCGCTAAAGGCCATAAACGAAGATCCTGCCAAGATTGATGCAGCCCTTATCCGTGCCCAAGCTACCACAAATCTTGCAGGACCGTTTTTACAATCTGTTTATGATGCGTTGTTAGCCAGCGTGCCTTCACCAACATTCAGCCAAAGCACCCTTACCTCTCTCCAAGGGACGATGCAGGGCGACCATAGCGAAGTTGTCGGTAAGTCAACTACTATCACAAACCAAATCCAAGCCCTCGCCGATGCAAAAAAATCATTTAATACGGCTCAATTAAACGTTCAGAAATCTCAGGCCTCGCTCGATAAACTTAAAGCCGGTACGGATGCGAAAGACATTGCCACCGCGCAAGATAAAGTTCTGGCGGCGCAACAAGCGTTAGATAAATTAAAGAAGGGTACGGATAGCGTCGACCTTGCCCTATCGCTGAATAGCGTCGAACAGCGACGTTCTGCTCTTACCGAGGCACAACATAAACTTACGGATGCTCAACTCGCTCTCAAAGACTACACGGTGCGCGCTCCGTTTGATGGGCTGGTAGCAAATATCACCGCGCATGTATCTGACCAAGCCTCTGCCTCTACGATCTTAGCGACGTTAGTCACGCCTACAAAGCTCGCGCAAATCTCCTTGAATGAGGTTGATGCCACGAAGATTAAGGTTGGTCAAAAGGCAACGCTCACGTTTGATGCGATCCCTGATTTAACGATTGCTGGAAGTGTCTATGAAGTGAATCCGCTTGGGACCGTGACGCAAGGCGTTGTGAACTATACGGTGAAAGTCGCGTTTCAAACCCAAGATGAACGCATTAAATCTGGTATGAGTGCATCTGTTGCGATTATTACAGAAGCACGAGCAGATGTGCTTACATTACCGAATGCTGCGATCCGACTACAAGGAACGAATTCGACGGTGCAAACTCTTGCCTCTATGAAAGAAGATGAATTGTCTGCGAGCCAGGGCGTGTTATCGGATAGCGCACCGCAAACACAGCTGATTGAAATCGGGATCGCGAACGATGAGAATACGGAAATAGTAACAGGGCTTTCTGAAGGTGATCAGGTCGTGTTACGGACTATTGATCCAAATACAGCCACAGCTGCCAGAACCACGACGCAAGCCGCTGGCGGATCACGTGTACCCGGTTTAGGTGGTGCAGGTGTTACAGGAGGCGGCGGCAACTTTATCCGCGCTGGAGGAGGCGCAGCGCCCGCGAGATAACCGTATGAGCTTGATTGCCTTAGACAATATTGTAAAAGAATATGGGAATGGGAAGGAAGTTTCACGCATCTTGAAGGGCGTGTCATTTACGATTGAAGCGGGCGAATTCGTCGCGATCATGGGTCCATCTGGTTCAGGAAAATCAACCCTCATGCATATTTTAGGCGCGCTTGATACACCGACCTCTGGGACGTATACGCTAGACGGGCAAAATGTTTCTACCCTCTCTGCCGACGAACTTGCAACGATCCGTAAACAGAAAATCGGCTTCGTATTCCAGGCCTTTCATCTTCTTCCGCGCGCAACAGCTTTGCGTAACGTCGCGTTACCACTCGTGTATGCGAATGTTGGACGTGCTGAGCGTGAGGAGAAAGCAAGGAAGTGCTTACTCGCGGCTGGACTAGATGAATCTCGACATCTGAACTTGTCTAACCAATTATCCGGTGGGCAAATGCAACGCGTAGCGATTGCGCGCTCGCTCGTGAATGATCCCACCATCATCTTAGCGGATGAACCAACGGGGAACCTTGATTCTAAAACAGGTGACTTAGTCTTGGGTACATTTCAGGAATTGCACAAACAAGGTCGCACGATCATTCTCATTACCCACGAACCGTACGTCGCTGAACATGCACAGCGAATCCTTACGATTAAGGACGGGTACTTGGTTGAAGATCGCGCGAATACCGCTCCTCGCCTACAAACAACTACCGTATG
>CAZTQP010000059.1:0-5518 GCA_964615825.1 uncultured Gammaproteobacteria bacterium | reverse complement strand
TTTTAAGAGACTCTAATAGTCCATAGCTTCCCCCTAATGGCTGATTATTTTTGATGACCGTCCATTTTGGCTCCCCCCAGAAATAAAAATTCAACGCATCATAGACGAGGACAAAGCCGATGCTCTGGTTGAGTGTCAGATCGCGAGGGAATTGCTCGGTCGTGAGATCGGTTTTTGTGAGACTTTCAACCTGGATCGTAGCAATAGCCTCTTTTATTCGTGCGTCGTTAATCGTGACCCACTGACGGTTGGCGACGATGGGGCGGAGGGAATCGAGGATTGGATGGTGATCCATATGAGAAGCCAGAATATGATCGCGAGATCGTTTTTGAAATAGGGAACGTCGATGAGACCGTGGATGAGAATGGTGAGAAGCGGTAGGGAGAGTATCCAGTATCGGGAGGAAGAACGTAAAAGGGAGTATACCCAGACGAGGAGAATGGAGATGAAGGCAAGGAGGCCGGGGAGGCCGGTTTCAGACCAGAAGTTTAATAAGATATTGTGAGGGTATTGGAAGACTTCGATACCGGTGGTGCGTTGATAGGGCTTGAAGATGGTGGGGTAGCCGCCGAACCCGGCACCGAGGAACCAATGGTCCTTGAGCATGGCACGGGTATCACGCCACATATACATGCGGACTTTTCCGGACCAGTTTTGAAAGGTGAGTTCGCGCAGGAGAGGTTGATGGAGTTTTGGGATGAGGGCAATCAGGAGAAGGATCAACGTCGTGACTGCGATAAGGATTTTGCGAACAGGTATCGAGTATCGCGTATTAGGTATTGAGAATGGAGGAGAGAAAAAGAAGGTGAGCCAGGTGGCAGCGCTGAGGGCGATCAGACCACCATCACTGCGGGCGAGGAGACAAGCGAGGAAGGCTGCAATGACAGTGACAAAAGGAAGTATCGAGCGAAGAGAAGATAGCTTCGTCAACGCCAAGGCTCCGATGGGGACTACGAAGAGGGCGAGGGCGTTGGGATACGGGAAGGGACCGGTGGCACGACGACCTTCGGCGATGGGGATATCCCAGGGATGAGGAATTCCATGACCCGTAATGAATTGAACGAGTGCCCAGAGAGTGAGAATGAGTGTGATCAGAAAAAGATTTTGTGAGAGACGGTGAGAGAGAATGGGTCGTGACTGAGATGAACTCAGAGAAGAAAGAATGAAAAATACTCCTATCGGCTCTAAGACATAGGCGCGCCAGAGTCCGAGACCTGTCAGGATATTTGGCGAAATACATGCGGCGATGAGCGTCGTCACGAACCAAGCGATGAGCGGTAGACGAAAACGACCAAGATGTTTCCCGCCTTCAGCTACCCCTTGGATACGCCCCTCGAAGAGAAAAACAGCGAATAGGATGACGAGATACAGTTCTAAAGCAGTGGTAGGGAGGGGACCGAATTTGAAGCGTACGAGATAGAATGGGAGAACGAACGGCAACACCGATAATAGGCCGGTGGTCCAGCGGGTACGAGTTGGAAAGGGGACGGTATCCATAACTTCCCCTAGCCTAGCGCGAGATGCGGAAAAGGGATAGGATCGGTTACATATGATCACAAAAGAACAGATGCGGGCGTTTTGCTACAACGAAAATGGCTCACTCAAACCAAAAGCGGAGTGTCGGGCGGGGCTCATCAACATGTTGATCCTCGAAGATGGGATGGACATTGATACGGCGGAGGATTTTGTTGATAAGAGTTTGCGCGAATGGAATTTGTGGGGAGAGCCAACGCTTGAAGAACTATTGCGAGAGGAAGCGGAAGATGAGGCTACAACAAAACCCACCTAATGGTGGGTTTTGTTGGTCTTACCGCCAAGCATGGGGGCGGTAAGGTCCTCCTCACGCTCGCGCGACAAAAGAGATTTGCTCCTTCCTCGCGCGAGTCAAAGGACGAAGATGGTTTTAGTCTTGTGCGCGCGCAAAGATTCGTCAACAGTTTACGGTGGATAAGTCTCCGCACACAAAAGGGCCGTGGTGGTTTTTACCTGTATTTGTTGATTTTTTTCGCGACAGCGTGGCGTGCGTTCGATTAAGGAAAATTTTGTTTTGAGGAGTACTGGCATGGAAGCGTCGGGATTTGTCCTTACTTTTTCGTAGCTCTGAGCAAGATCAGGGTCGGCGGCCAAGAGAAAGGTGGGGTCAACACCGGATATGTAGCGGAACTGTGGGGCGAGGGCAAATACTTCTCCAAAACTGTCCCAGCGATCTTGAAAAATGCGCTCGCCGGGTGCGGCATTCTGCCTGAGTGCGTCGGCAACTGGCGCGAGACGATTAAACGGACGACTGAGACGCAGAGCGAGAAACGTACCACGTACGTCGCGACCGATAATGATAAGAAAGATACTGATAAGTAGCCCGGCAAGTAGAGATGGTAACCAAGAGGGGATTGGTTTTTTCCATTTAGCGAGATATTGCTCGCTGACGAGATCCCTTAATGCATGGAGTAGCTTGGATACGTCGACAAGGTTCCAGACTGCGGCCAATAAGAGGGCGAGGATGGGGACGAGATATTCAACCATGCGGCTACTTTTTAAGGTGAAGAGGGTGAGAGCCGTCGTCAGCACCGCGAGAGCGAACGGCATTTCGAGCTGTGTCTTTTTCCACGAATGATGCCTGGCGAATAAACAGCCTAAGGCCACGACACACCCCATCATGAGAAGGGGTCCAAGATTCGCGATTACCTGAATGGGTGGAGTCGGCAGCCATTCTAGACCGAGTTGAATGGAAGTTGGGGTAGCGATAGCGACTTGGAAGACTTGGACTTTGAGGAATGCAAAAAGATTGTCCCGGTTTGGGTGGAGGAGGAGGCCGGTGAGGGTACCCAGAACGGTACAGGTAAGAAGGATGAGGTCAGAGGCCAGAGATGAAGTTTTTGGGTCGATGTTGCGTGTTACGTGTTGCGTGACACGTCTATAGAAAAAACTCGCCGTTATGAGGATCACTTGAGAGACGAGGAGGATGATCCACCCTCCGTGGGAGAGGGCGAAGCCGAGACCGGAGAAGAAGGAGAGGATGAGGAGGGAGGCGTGAGGAAGGAGACGAGAGGGAGAGCGGCCGCGCAATAATGGAAGCAACCCCAGTAGAAAGAACGTGAGGGCGAATGGTGTGGCTTTGCCAAGAGAGAGACGGAACGAAAGCGGCATGGAGGCAGCGATGAGGAAGGTCCAGAGGCCAGGGTGCTGGAAGCGGAGGGTGCGGAGGATATAATAAAATATTGTTACGAAGAAGGCGGCGAAGAGAACGATTGCAAGCTGCACTCCTTTGAACATGCCGAAGATCGCTACGAATGGAGCGAGGGCAAGATGGTAGAGTAAATGTTGATCGACGAATTTCTCATTGAGGATGGTGAGGTCGAGCCAGGGGAAGTTTTGTAAGAAAAAAAGATTTGCGAATGTAGCGCCTTTGGCACCGATAGCGGCTGTCCCATGCAAGATGATATCGGTGAGTTTGGCGTGATAAAAACTATCGGGATCGCGGAAGCTACCCCAAGGCTGGAGGAGGGAGAACCAACCTACTGAAATAAAAAACGTGAGCAGGAAGGCATATGGAAATTGAGAAAGGCGTTTGTACTGCATGAGGAGCCATGACATGGAAAAAAGAATAGCATGCGGTATTTGAAAACCCCACGCTTGCAAGCCGTAGCAAGAGTGGGGTTAGAGGACATCGTTTGGCGCACGATGGAGGCGCACCCAGGCACACACCGGGGGTTTGAAGGAACGGCTTAGCGGAGGCGGGACAACCACCCGAACACGATGCTCAGGTCGCTGATGAGCATGGCGAGGGTCGCGGCGAGACCGATCAGGAAGATCGGCACGAACACGATCTTGCGCCAGTGCGCACCCTTCGCCTGCTTCCATGAGACACCCGTGGCCCAGAGGAAGAAGGTGCCGATAGCACTGAAGAGGATCCCTTTGCCGACGCCCATCACGAAACCGAAGCCGCCATGTTTCTTGATCAGGCCGAAGCTGTCCTCGAGGTCGTCGACCCAGATATCCCAGATCCGCTCCAGCTGGCCGCGCTGAGCCGACAGCTGGTTCGTGACCTGGTCGACTTCCAGCCCGTGGCGAGTCTTAAGCCACGTCCAGACCGTCGTGCTCACGATGATGAGCAGGAAGGTGATGGCTACTTTCTGCCAGGTCTCCTTCTGTACCTGGATGTCGGTGGCCTTGAAGAGCAGTAGTCCGACGACCAGGAGGATGAGGCCGTAAATGAGGAAGTCGTCCGTCAGCTGAGGGGACGGGAAGGAGGTCATGGCCGTGAAGCGCACCATGAGGATGGTGAGGATGAGACCACCCCATTTGCCGAGCCACTCATGGGCTTGCTCGAGGGAGGCGTCATCATCGCTCACGGCATCTGCCACCGCGTCGGCGGTCTCGATGAAGGCGTATAGGATCGCGTACCACAGAAACGCTACGACGACCCCGATTACCATCATCGTATTCCCCGCCGAGTAGAGGTCGGGCAGGTACCTCAACGGTACACCGGCGAGCCGCGCGGAGTGGATGGCGGAGCCGAGAGCGCTCCCCATGGCGAGAGGGGCGAGGGGGATGGTAATGAGCATGATGACCATGCCCACCACGGTAACGCGGAAGTGAAGCCGGTCGCCCGGAGTCGGGAAGGCGACCGCGATTGCCGCCAGCCCCATCACGACGATAACTGCCAGGATGTGCAGGCAGAACGCGAGGGTGTACCAGCCGTGCGTGGCGGCCGATACATGTGACGAGATATCCATGATGTGGTGGTGAGCGTCGGGCAGGAGCAGCACGAGCCCGAACATGTACATCATGTAGAACACGAACAGTGCGATTGCGGGGGGAACCCAGGCATCGTCGACTGCGGCCGCGATCCCATCACCGACACGCGCCGCCGCCGGACCGATCTGCGCCACGAGCTGATTTGCTCCTTGGGCGATCTGACCACCCACAGTCGCCACTCCACTGGCGGCCAGGTTCACGGCGTTGGCTGCTGCCTGGTTAAAAGGCGTGCCGGGGGGCGGCGGGGGGGCGACCGGTTGAGGGGGTTGGGGTGGAGCTTGAGGAGGTTGCGCACCCCCGATGACGATCACCTGCGGGGGCGGCGGGGGGGTGGCGGCGGCTTGAGCTCTTCCTTCTATAACTCCCGAGAGGATCGAGCCCGCCACCGAGCGGGCCAGATCGTTGACCGTGTTGATGAGTAAAAGCAGAAGCCTCTTCATGACTGTTCTCCAGAGTGTTTTCTCCAACAGCAAGACGCTGTCGGAGCGTTGATTGACAGGTTGATACTCGAGTTTTCGAGGTCCGATCTTGGGCAAAAGTGGCTTACTTATGCGCAAAATTGGACAGCGAATGAACAAAATAAGATAGCAGAAAATGAGGATTTTGTCAATAATAACAAGATTTAGGCGACAAGCCGGGAGCAAGGAATACGCTCCACGGGTGGGTAAGATATCTTAGCGCTTTTTTAGTTTTTTATTTGTTTTATCTTAGCCAAAAATAGCTCGTCTCATACTTGACAAATACTGGGTTTTGTAGTATCCTT
>CAZTQP010000058.1:0-5576 GCA_964615825.1 uncultured Gammaproteobacteria bacterium | reverse complement strand
TGTTCAGGAGCAGGAACGTTGGGTCAAGCGCGTCCACCTGTGTGTACACAAGAAGTCGTGGATGGATCGCCTAAGACGCTCACGAATCCTTTGCGTACGACGGATATCGGGGAGTTGATTGCACGTTTTATTCGTGCGTTGAGTGGGATTGCGGGGTCGATGGCGTTACTGATGTTTGTGGTCGGAGGTGTGATGTGGATGACGGCAGAAGGAAGTGATCGTGTACAGACAGCGCAAACGATTCTGAAGAATTCTACCGTGGGGATTTTGTTGATCTTCTTCGCGTATTCGATTGTAAGTTTATTTTTATCGGTCTTGGGTTTGTAAGTTTATGTTCCCCTCCTCCGGCGAGGAGGAGTTCCAGCCCAATAAATCGTAGCCTTTCGGGGCTGCTTTTTGTTTTAGGAGCGAGTAGGGGTTGGATTGTGATATATAGGCGATGGGCTCCGTTTGATTGTTATTTTTCTGTGAACTGAACTCGCATCTCGCCTTTATTGTGCTCTTTGTGGCGAAACCGGAGCTAACACCTGCAACCGCAAATCGAGAGCAACGGTGTTGGCTCCTTGCTCAGACAGCAGTTTACGGAAAAATAACAATCAAACGGAGCCCTAGATGGGCGGAGGGGGGAAGCGATCTGATTGTTACGTGTTTCATGTCTAAATGGTATGATGTGGTTAATATGAATCGAATGGTGTTTTTTCGTTCTTTGGCAGTCGCAGCTGTGATTTTTTTTGCTCATGGCATGGGGGCGCGCGTCTATGCGCAAGCCACCCTCGGAGGCCCTTGTGTCGCACCCGTTACTGCTGACCATACGTGTACCGATGTTTCGAGCCTCTCGGAAGCTGACCGTACGGCGCGTGATTGTCGTGCACGACGTTGTATGGGATTGGGTGATGGGGTTTTGTGTTGTCGTGCTGCTCCCGCCCCTGCTGCATCAGATGTCCCCGTCCCGGCGGAACAATCACAATCAAATGTACAAGGGGCGGCGGCAGCACAAACCGGGGCAGCAATTACTTCAGGGGGAGGAAGTTGTTCTTATAATGGAGTTAAAGACCCGTTTTGTGGAAAATCTGTAGCAGAGATTATTGGGAAGGCTATCCAGTTTTTATTGGGTGCGGCAGGCGCCTTGTTTTTAGCGATGTTTGTTTATGGAGGGGCGACGTGGTTGACGGCGGGGTCATCGGATCGTCATGAGCAGGCCCAAAAGACCCTCTTGAATGCGGCAGCAGGTATATTAGTGGTTATTCTTTCGTATACGATGGTAAGTTTATTGATCCGTTTTGCGGGAGGATTTGGGGTGGGGCAAACAGATACGCAGGCCGTTATCACAGAGGAGGTTTCCCCGGCGGGAGGAGGGGCTTCAGGTGCCGCAACCGGTGGCTCTTCTGGGGGTTCTTTCCTGGATCGTTTATTAGGACGTGCGGGCATAGAAACCACGCCACCCACTCCTGAGCCTGTTGCCCCCGTAGCTCCTAGCGGTGGTGGGGGTGGAGCCTGTAATGCCTCAAGTTTTATTGCTGCGTGTCGCGTCGAGTGCGCGGATAGCTTGGTGGTTGGGTTTGTTGGTCTTAGAGCGGAGTGCGATGCAGCGTGTGGAACGTATGGTCCAGGTATTTGTTCCCGTGTGCGCGTGAGCAGTGATTGTCCAGCAGCCTGTTCTTCTTTTTGCGCGACGGAAGTGGTTGAAGAGGCCCGTTCATTTTGCGCGAGTGAATGTCCTGATCTTTGCACAGCCGCGTTTCGCTAAGGTTTGTTGTGGGTTGGTTCGTGGGTGAGAGGTGTGCTATGATGTGGACGTCGGTATGCAATGGAAATTTTTATCTCATGCACGGAAAGGAGGTGAGGCTCCATGACAGTGCGTATGAAACAGATCGTTTCGATGGTCGCCTCCTTGGGTTTGGCAGCGAGTGTTGCGATGCCTATGGTGGTGTCCGCTCAATCCGATTCATTAACCGTTAATGATCTCGGCGTGAACGCGATTCAAGGGACGGTTAAGTTAGGTAGCGGGGATGTCCGTTCTACGGCCGCCCGTATTATCAACGTCGCTCTCGGGTTCTTAGGTATTATCGCCGTGGTAATTGTGCTTATTGGTGGATTCCAATACATGATTTCCGGTGGAAACGATACGAAGACCGCAGAAGCTCGTCAGTTAATTTTTGCCGGTATTATTGGTCTCGCGATTATTCTTTCCGCGTGGGCAATTACTAGCTTCGTTATCTCTCGTCTGGTCAGCGCTACGCAAGACGGGGTTCCAACCTAGTCTTGTGAAGCAGGGTTTGAAACGACCCACGAAGGTGAGATTTCTCTTTCGTGGGTCGGTTAAAACCAGAATTTTTTTCCCATTTTTCAAACTGGTTGGTTCTATCATTTCTTTTTCATGCGTACGTTTCGTGGGGTTGGAATTTTTCTCGCTTCGATCTTTTGGCTCGCGGCGACGGATGCTGTTGTCTTTGCCGCGGATGCTACCGTGCGCGGAGTTTTAAACCGTACTGGTCCTGCGGCAGGGTTAAGTAACGCTTGTGGCTCCGGTTCGTGTGTTCCTACGATTATAGGAGGGCTTATCAATGTCGTGCTTGGTATTTTAGGGGTCCTCCTGATCGGATATGTCGTCTATGCGGGGTACTTATGGATGACGGCAGGAGGTGAATCAAAGCGTGTGGAGGAGGCACAGACCGTTTTGCGAAATGCCGTGATTGGGGTCGCGGTGATTGGATTTTCTTATACGCTCACGGGATTAGGTCTACGTTTTGTGGAAAATGCTTTTAACCCTACAGCTCCATCTGCTCCTGCGCCTGAAGCAGTAGCTCCCGGGGCTCCTGCGCCTGTTGTTGAGGCTCCCGCCCCAGTGATTAATCCGTTTCGTGAAGGATGCCAGCGCACGACGTGTACAAATGAGTGTATTCCGCAGCTGTGCGGCAACTTTACGGGTCAACGTCGTTTTACATGCGAACAAGCTACCTGTCGGACGCAGTGTGAGGCGCGCTGTGGATTGGACGGTCCACCTATTCCCACGGCTCCGGTCCAGCGTTGCACACCACTTGCGGACTATCGCCAATGTTTGGCGAATTGTGCCACGGATATTGACGAACGAGCTGCACGTCGTGAGTTTGCGACACGCGTAGAGCAGTCAGAAGAGTTGTCGGTGTGTAATAATGATTGTGATTTTCTTTATTGTGCTCGCTAACCTATGACCTCTTTCTTATCACTCTCGAAATTATTACATAGTCCCGCGCTTCGTTTATTTCGATCCGTGCTTGTAGGCGTGTTTTTCCTCACAATGGCGATGTTGCCTGTAATGGGGCAAGCACAGGGATTGAGTTCCGTGAGTGGAGGATTGAATGCTACGGCTCATACGGGAGGCTTAGGAGATTTTTGTCGGGGAACCGCCTTTAATTCTTGTTTAGCGACGGTTACGGGTACAGCGATCAATGTGGTGCTGGGCTTAAGCGGGATTATCTTGTTGGGATATATTTTATATGCTGGTTTCTTGTGGATGACGTCGGGAGGAGAGATGGAGAAGGCCAAAGAAGCGCGTACAATGATCTCAAATGCCGTGATTGGATTGATCATCTTAATTTCTGCGTTTGCGATTTCCTCCTTTGTCTTAGGGGCGCTTACGCGTATTTCTGAGGGAGGAACAGCCCCTACAGCTCCCGCCGCTGTTGCTCCGGCGGCGCCTGCGCCTGCCCCAACCCTTTAATCATTTTAATCGTTCGTGCAGATTTTTTTTCTTTTTGCTATACTGGCTTCACTATGAATTTGAAACATTCTTTGACCCGCCTCGGGTCAGCTGCGTTCCTTGCCGTTACCACCCCTGCGGTGGCTCTTGCTCAGTCCAATCCTTTTCAGCGTGCTAATGCGGAATTGAACACCGTTCAAAACCAAGCATTAGGTACAGCCGGTGCCCCACAAAATATTTACACGATTGCGGGTAACATCATTAACGTTGTCTTGGGCTTTTTGGGGATCGTGTTGCTTGGGTACATGATTTATGCCGGCTTTTTGTGGATGACGTCTGGTGGCGAAAGCGAGAAAGCCAAGGAAGCTCGTACCATGATTGCCAATGCGATTATTGGTCTTATCATCATCGTGGCCGCCTTTGCGATCTCGAACTTTGTGCTTGGTTCCTTGGTCAACATTACTGGTAGCCGCTAAACGATCTTCTCGTTTAACAAATACCTCCCATTTTGGGAGGTATTTGATTTTATCTTTATGGTTAGAATTGCACCGGGATGGAAAGGAGGTGAATGGACGCTCCATCTTTGGCGGAAGCTTCGAAGAATGTAAGAGTATAGGAGCCTGGTGCAAACGTTTGAGCGGTGTGATGAAGGGTGAATGAGCCTGGTTGGCCTATGTCGGGAGCGTTAGCTGTCAGTGTCCCCTGAGCGACCTGTGTATTGGTTGCGTTTTCTAGTTTCCATTGGAAGGTGTTTTCAAAGGCGATAGCGGTACCAGTTATATGGAGTGGATTGGTAAGTGGTGCATTCACGAGGCTTGAGCTTACGCAGATGAAATTTTTGGTATCGCAAATGGTTTGAGGAGGGCGAGGACGTACCACGGGAGATTCTTCTGGATAGGTTGGAGATGGAGGAGTTGGAGTGGTTGAGACGGGGGCAGCGGTTGGTAGTTCGTTTACAGGAGCAATTGGTGCTTGTGTTGGGGTGCAGCCAGCGGCGAACATGGTCGTGCTTAGTATCAAGAGACCAAGACGAAGGAGGTTTTTCATATATTTTTAGTATAGACCTGCTTATAAAAGATACAAGGAGCCTGGGAGAATGACAGAATAATGAGCGTGTGCTTTTATATCTCTATATGATGCGCAATGCTGTGTTAGGGTTTGCTGAACAGTTTGGGTTTGAACCGAAGATTGAACAGGGGCCCGTGCCTATGTACGAGCAGGTGATTGTAGCTGGGTTGGGAGGATCGCATTTGGCCGCAGATTTGCTGTCTAACCTTGCCCCGCACAAACGCATCCGAGTATGGTCGGATTATGGCTTACCCGCCATGGAGCCGGCAGAGATTCCTCGGACGCTATTTATCGCTAGTTCTTATTCTGGAAATACGGAGGAGACGATTGATGCCTATCATGAAGCGAAGAAAGCTGGGCTGCCTTGCGCGATTATGGCTGTGGGAGGAAAGCTTATTGAATTAGCGAAGCAAGATGGCGCGCCGTATGTCCAATTACCGAATACGGGTATCCAGCCCCGCTCCGCCTTAGGATTTGGGATGCGAGCCTTGATGGCCTTGTTGTCGGTGGACGAAACCGTGGTACAAGAGGCGAGATTTTTGCAGCAGCGCTTGCAGCCTGCGGGTTTAGAAAAAAGAGGTCAGGAGTTGGCAGACGTGTTACGAGCTCATGTGCCGATTGTCTATGCTTCGACACGGAATATGAGTATCGCGTATAACTGGAAAATTAAGTTGAATGAAACTGGGAAAGTGCCAGCCTTTTATAATCTGGTGCCAGAGCTTAACCATAATGAGATGACGGGGTTTGATATTGCCGACTCTACGAAATCTCTTTCCCAGAATTTTGCGTTCATCTTTTTGAAAGACGGTGAGGACCATCCACGTAACCA
>CAZTQP010000057.1:0-5616 GCA_964615825.1 uncultured Gammaproteobacteria bacterium | reverse complement strand
TCGCATTCCACCTGTGCTGTTTATGGTGGACCGGAGCCGATGCCTGCAACCGCAAATCGAGAGCAACGGCATCGTCTCCTTGCTCGGACAGCTGTAGGGAGACAAAAGCCGCACGCATGCGAGCCCTAGATGGGGAGGGAGCGGGGAAGAAAGGTGGGGCTTCACGGATTGGGGGGAGTTTGTTAGGATCATGACGGTTTCATGGTGTGGTACTTCGTGCCACACCTCCTCCCTCGGTATCAAAGCCTTAGGGACTTTGTACACTCACTCGTCGGCGTGGTAGCCAAGTGGTAAGGCAAGGGTCTGCAAAACCTTTATTCGTGGGTTCGATTCCCACCCACGCCTCCAGGAAAACGAACATCGAACGATGTTCGTTTTGCGTTACAAGGACGATCGCGTAGACTAAGAGGATGAAGCGTTTATTGATCGGAGGGGCATTGATAGCGGGGCTATCGTTCTTGGGAGCGGGGTGTTTGACGTTGCCGCCGGCGATGGTGGAGTCGAGGCAGGCCATGGTGCCAAGCTTGGAAGTCACGCGGCAAGCGTTTGGGCCTGGGATTGAATTGGTACGTGCGAATATGGCGACGAGTACGGCAGGGCAGCTGTGGTTATTTGGATTTGACCAAGATCAGTATCATTTTTTCTTTGCGAGTACGGGGACGCGGGTGCGGATGAGTGAATGGAGGGAGGCGTATCCTAAAACCGTGGCCGGGATTAATGGGGTGTATTTTATGGAAGACCTAACACCGTCGGGGTTGTTTGTCGGTCAAGAATTGAAACAAACGGTAAGATTATTTGATGCAGATAAATCAGGATTGATTTCTGTGCAGGGAAAAATGGAGATTTTAGATACGGCGAGTTCGGGGGTGCGCGTCGCGCAAATAAAAGAAGGAGCGCAGACGTATCCTATTTTGATTAAAGATGGGAAAGAAATATTGACGCGGGATACAGGGAAAGAAGCGCGGCGGTCTTGGGTGGGAACGGATCGGGAAGGGCGGGTGTGGTTGGGTGTTTTATCTGATGGAGAGGTGAGTTTGTATGGGCTTATGAAACGATTGATGGAGATGGGAATTACGTGGGATATGGTTGTGAATTTGGATGGAGGGCCGTCGACGGGGATATTTGTAAAAGGTGAAGAGGGGGATGTGTTGAAAGAGACGTTGGGTGGGGTGCCGAATGTGTTATTTGTGGAACCGAGGCAATAGTTTGTTGTTTTCCTCCTGATATTCCATACTGTCGGGATATGTCTTCTGCTTCTCGTCGTTTGTTTATTTTGGATGCGAATGCGCTTTTGCATCGGGCTTGGCATGCCTTGCCGCCGCTTACGAATCCGGAGGGGCAGGTAGTGAATGCCGTGTATGGGGTGATGATGATTGTTATGAAGCTACTCGAGAACGAGATGCCGGAAGCGATGGTAGCGTGTTGGGATACGGAGGCGGCGACGTTTCGGCATGAGGCGTATAAGGAATATAAGGCGCATCGAGAGGAGCAGCCGGATGAGTTGTATGCGCAGATCCCTTTGATTCAGCAGGGACTGGCGACCTTGGGGGTGGATTCGTTGGAGCTCGATGGGTATGAGGCTGATGATTTGTTGGGGACGATTGCGGTACGGGCGCAGGCGGAAGGGTGGGATGTTGTGATTGTCACGGGTGATAAGGATGCGTTTCAACTTATCCGGCCAGGGATTTCGGTGATGACGTTTAAGAAGGGGGTGTCGGACACACTTATTTACGATGAAGCGGAATTGAAGGCGCGCTTTGGCTTAACGCCCGCACAATTTTTGGAATATAAGGCGATGCGAGGGGATCCTTCGGATAATATTCCGGGAGTGAAAGGGATTGGAGAGAAGGGGGCGACGGATTTGTTGCAGCGTTTTGGAAGTTTGGAGGGAATTTTGCGAGCGGCGCATGATGGGACGTCGGACCTATCAAAGTCTACGCGTGAGAAGTTGTTAGCGGCTGAGGCGGAGATTCCGGCGATCATTTCGCTGGTTTCTATTGTGACAGATGTGCCGATTGTTTGGTTGCCGCATGTACTGGAGCGTGATCAGGAAGGGTTAAGGAAGTTTTTGCGGGGGATGGGGTTTAAAACGTTGATTGGAAAGATGGGGACTTCGGGTATCAGAGAGGAGGTTACGGAAAAGAGTGGAGAGCAGACGTCAAAGACCAAAGAGAATAAGAGCGAAGCAGCGGATTCTTCTGAGATGAAAGAAGATGGAAGGTTGGTGGCTTGTGTTTTGCGACGTTTAGAAACGGTGGAGGAAGCATTGCGCATGATTGATGAGATCGGTAAAGAAAAAGAGATCTTAGTGCATGTGGCGCGTGGAGTGCAGGGCTCTTTGTTTGGCGAGGCGATTGAGAGTGTGATTTTGGGAGTTTTGGGAGAGACGGGGAGACTGTTTGAGTTTCCTTCGGCATTTTTGCGCAAAGAGAAAGCGATCCATCAAGCGGTTCAGGCGTTGTTTGATGCATCTGGAATCGTGTTTTTTTCGCATGATACGAAATTGCAGCTGCGTGGGCTGCATTTATTAGGTTTTGAATTGGAGCGATGGGGGTTTGATTTGATGTTGGCGGCCTATTTGTTGGGGGCGGGAGAGCGTAATCATGATTTGCCGAGTCTAGCGGAGCGGTTTTTGCAGGTGAATTTGTCTGCGGATGCGGCGCCCGCAAAACAGGCAGAGTGCGTTTTGAGCTTGCTTGAGCCTGTGCATTCGCGTTTGCAGGCAGAAGGGCTTGAGACGGTACTGGGGCGCTTTGAACTACCGCTGGTGCCGGTTTTGGCGCGTATGGAGGAGGTGGGGATTAAGATTGACCGGCCTTATTTGCAAACCCTGTCTAAAGAATTTACGGAAGATAAAGCACGGTTAGAAAAAGAGATGGTCGAGATGGCGGGACGACCCTTTAATCCAGCTTCGCCATCGCAGTTGGCGGATGTGTTGTTTACGGATCTGGCGTTGCCCACGAAGGGAATTAAAAAAGGAAAAACCGGGTATTCGACGGCGGCGCCGGAGTTGGAAAAATTACGTGGGCAGCATACGATCATAGAAAAGATCGAAGACTATCGTGAGGTGTCGAAGCTTTTATCTACGTATGTGGATGTGATTCCGTTGTTGGCGGATCAGGAGGGACGAGTGCACACGACCTATAACCAAGCCGTGGCGGCGACGGGACGATTGTCTTCCACGGATCCAAATTTACAAAATATTCCGATTCGAACGGAAGCGGGTCGGCGCATTCGTCGTGCTTTTATCGCTGCGGAAGGAAATGTGTTGGTGTCTTGTGATTATTCGCAGATTGAGTTGAGGTTGGCGGCGGCTTTATCTAAAGATCCTGTGATGACGGAGGCGTTTGTGCAGGGAGAGGATATTCATCAAGCGACGGCTGCGCGAATTTGGGGGGTTGCTTTGAAGGAAGTGACGAAGGATCAGCGTCGGGCGGCGAAGGCGATTAACTTTGGGATTTTGTATGGACAGGGGGCGCATGGACTTGCCGGAGTTGCAGGAATTTCATATGCAGAGGCAAAGAAATTTATTGAGAAATATTTTCAGGTGTATGCGCAGTTTCGTGCATATATTGAAGAGACAAAAGCGTTGGCACGTAAGCTTGGATATGTAGAAACGCTGTTTGGACGTAAGCGTCCTATGCCGGAGATTTTGTCTTCGATCCCAATGTTGCGCGCTCAGGCGGAACGCATGGCGGTGAATATGCCTTTGCAGGGAACGGCGGCGGATTTGATGAAGCTCGCGATGATCGAGATTGATAAGAAATTACCGTTGGTGTGTAAAGAGGCGAAGATGTTACTGCAGGTACACGATGAAGTTGTGTTAGAGGTGCCTGAGAAGGACGCGGAACGCGTGGTGCAGTTTGTGAAAGAGACGATGGAGAATGTGGAGAAGATGGGGGTGCCAATTGTAGTGGAGACAAAGACAGGATTGAATTGGGAGGAGATGGAATAACGCCTTAACGTTCTTCCTGTCATCCCGAATGAAGAGAGGGATCTCGCAGCCAAGCGGGTATCCCTCTTTTTTATTACGTCATCCTTGTGTGAAGTCATATGAAGACACGAGGATCCATCCGATCGGATCGATTGTGATTGGATTGTGATATATAGGCGATGGGCTCGCACGCCCACACTTTTTTATTCCTACAGAACTCGCATTCCACCTGTGCTGTTTAGGGTGGACCGGAGCCGATGCCTGCAACCGCAAATCGAGAGCAACGGCATCGTCTCCTTGCTCGGACAGCTGTAGGAATAAAAAAGTGTGGGCGTGCGAGCCCTAGGTGAGGGGGGAGGGGGAGGAGGAGGCTTCCGCGGAGGCCTTTTTTCTTTTGTGTTTGTGGATTATGGTAATGGGCGATGTTGATTATTTGTAGTGGACCGGATACGTTTCGGGCGCTTGAGAAGGCGCGGGAGTTGGAAGTGGCGTTTAAGCAGAAATATGATACGAATGGCATATCGGTAGAGCATATTTCTACCGGTAAAGAGGCAGTGACGGAGGTTGCGGCTCGGGCGGGGGCGATTAGTTTGTTTGCGCCACGACGGTTTGTGCGGACGTCGCAGGTGTTGAGCGAATCTTCTAAAGCCCAGCGAGCGACGTTAAAACGGGCGTTGAGTGGCGATCAGGAAGGGTTTATTTTATTGACGCTTGAAGATGAGCCGCCAACGGCCACTGCTTTAAATGAATTAGGGAAAGACATCAAAATTGTTCGCTATGATTTTTCGTTGCTACAGGGCAAAGCTTTCTATGAATGGGCATTAGAGCAGGCACAGAAGATGAATATACAAGATTTTGCTGTGGTAAAACGGATTGCGGAAGCGACAGAGGGTGATAGTTGGCGTTGTTTTTTTGCGTTGATGAAATATGCAGCGTATCCAGAAGGAGGGTTGATTGCGGGAGCTGAGACAGAGCAAAGTATTTTTTCTTTTGCGGAGCTGTATGTAAAAGGTGATGTGCGTTGGGCGGCGATTATGGAAGAGCCGGATCTTATGAAGCAGGTGTTAACCACATTCTTGCCTCAGGCGCGTGCGGGAGTGCGGGTAAGAGATGGCGCGGCGGATGGGTTGCACCCATTTGTAGCGCGAAAATTGCGTGGACAGCCGTTAGGGCAGGCGGATGAGGCGTTGGCGCGGGTGATAGAGGGGTTTTTTGTGCAACGGGCCGGGTATGGAGATGAGAAAGATGTGTTGGGAATTCTTTAATGCAAGACAGGAGAGGAGAAACATAAAATCCCCATCTGGGGATTTTATGAAAATAAGTGAGACTTATTTTGCTTCCATCTTATTGAGCTTGCGATGGATAGAAGATGTCTTGCGACCAGCCTTGTTGGCATGAAGAATGTTGTTCTTCGAAGCCTTGGCAATAATCTGTTGTAACTTGCTGCTTAAAGCGATGGCGTCCGTTTTCTTGCCTTCTTTGACCAATTCGTTCATTTGCTTGGTAAGAGCTTTAACGTGGGTCTTCAAAAGACTGTTGCGTTCGGCGCGGCGCTTGTTCTTGCGCAAATCTTTAACGGCGGCATGCTTGTTTGGCATAGGATGGCCTCAAGAATACGGTTTCTTGAAAAGAATGTCAATACAGGGCGGTGTTTAGGTGTTTTTCTTCCCTTTCTTCACGTC
>CAZTQP010000056.1:0-5694 GCA_964615825.1 uncultured Gammaproteobacteria bacterium | reverse complement strand
TAAGGAAACGCACTCGTATGCCCTTCGGGTCATGCGCGTGCGTCGTCGCTCGGAATCACAAGGCATAGTGCCTTGCGTTCCTCGCTCCTAGCACTCGTAGCTCAGCTGGATAGAGCGCTTCCCTGCGGAGGAAGAGGTCAGACGTTCGAATCGTCTCGAGTGCACCACAGAAAAACAACGCAGAAATGCGTTGTTTTTCGTTTCCTTCTTTTTATGACGGGTTAGAACCGTGGCAACGGAAGTGCGCCTGTCCGTAGGTAAGATATGTGGTTTTCCAATGTCTGCGCAGGATCTGTCACATAGTCAGACACAGGATAGTAGTAATCACATAATACTCCAGCGATAACCCCAGATGAGACGATGGATGGATCCGCTCGCAACGTTAGTCGAATGCGCTGACCCGTGCGTTGGTCGAACATTGCTAACTTAAGGCTATCTTTATGAACCGCGCAGGATCTGGGGTCGGTTGGATGGTGTCGAGCGATCATGTACCAACTTCCCGTTTCTCTCTCTGATTTAGTAGGAAAATAACCTTCGCGTTGCCAATCACGAGCGTTTACACGGATATGGGTAGGACGGACATACGGAATTCCGAGGAACGGATCAGAGTATGGATACTCATATGCATACGCCAAGGACGGAGCGAGGGAGGCTCCAGCAAGGACGGCGCCCTGGATATACCAGACAAAAAACGGACGTCCATTCGGTTCTTTATACGTATAGCATGGACCAAGTGGGTTTTCCGTGGGTGGACAGGCATACCCTTGTACCACCATAACGACATCTGGCCCTACTCCAGATATTGCTTGTGCTGGTTGCACGATACCTACGCAGCAGGCAATTAACACCAATACTGCTAGGACTTTTTTCTTTGTGACGGTAGACATAGGCTAAAATTGTTGCCCTCTGAACATTCTCCTGTCAAGGCAATCTCTTACTTAAACATTAGGTATTTACAATCTCCCCACCATTCGGATGCAGAACCTGCCCTGTCATATACGAGCTATCTGATGAGGCAAGGAAGATATACGACGGTGCAACCTCGAACGGTTGACCAGCGCGCTTCATCGGAACATCAGAGCCAAAAGTCGATACATGCTGAGCATCAAATGTAGAAGGAATGAGCGGGGTCCAAATAGGACCGGGGGCGACGGCATTTACTCGGATCTTCTTCTCGACGAGCTGCTCAGATAAAGAACGTGTAAAGGCGACAATCGCTCCTTTGGTGGCGGCATAATCGAGGAGGTGACCGCTGCCACGATAGGCGGTGACGGAGGTCGTGTTGACGATGCTTGAACCTGGTTCTAAATGAGGCAACACCGCCTTCACTAAATAGAACATCGAAAAGATGTTCGTGCGAAAGGTTTGTTCAAGTTGCTTGCCACTAATATCTTGGATGGTTTCTTGCGGTTGTTGTTCGGCGGCATTATTTATAAGCACGTCAATTTTTCCAAAGGCTTTTTTCACCTTTTCCACGGCTCGCTTACAAAATGCTTCTGAACCTATATCTCCGGCGATGAGAAGTGCCCGACCCCCGTATGCTTCTATGAGTGCTTGGGTTTTTTTCGCGTCCTCTTCTTCGTTTAGATAGAGGATCGCGACGTCGGCTCCTTCTTTCGCACACGCGAGACTGACCGCACGCCCGATGCCGCTATCACCTCCTGTGATGACCACAACCTTATCTTGAAGTTTTTTTGATCCAAGATACATAGGATCGTCGTAGATGGGTTCAGGTACCATTTTTGATTCTTTTCCGGGTTGAGTAGATTGGTGCTGAGGTGGACGAAGGATGCGTTTTTTCTGTGTTTTTGCCATAGATACTCCATGAAACATGAATAAGCCTTTATTCTGGTATAGCCTGACTTACCCGATAAATCAAGACGCACTCATCCCGGAATGGATGAGTGCGTCTTGTAGAACCTCCTTATCTTGAAGACGTGTTTATTGATGTCGCTTCGGTCGTGATGGCACCAGACCCTGCTCCCTGCACAGATTTTACCATCCCCTTTCCCCTCACCCACCATTCGTAGCCCGTATGTGCCAAGGTTCCGTTAAATGAGGTGTTACTCGCAATTTTCATCGCTTCAAAACGACCGGCGGGAACGGTGACGGTTTCTCTTCCGATCGCCGTTCGTACAATTGATACTTCCATCTTCACGGCTCCCGCACGCCTATCCAAGACATCCGGGCTATCCGTCGGCCTAACGCTTATCGTGTACTTAGCCCCCCATTCTTGACCCACAGAAATACGTGAGGGCATAAACGTTCCTTCGGAAGACAACGTTTCGATATTAGCTCCTTGTGCCACCGTTCCATCAGCAGACGTAACAGAAGCTGCATCAACATACCCCTTTGCCGCTAATGATCCATTAAGACATTCATATTCAAGGGCTCCCTCAATCGAAGGCCCTTCTTGCCGGTTAATACTGGTTTGTAGCGTGATTTTATTTTCCGTTGCTTGACTTACGGTCAAGCGAGACGTGTTGCTTCCGCCTTCCCCTCCCCGCGTTTGATACTCGATGGAATACCCCACACGTAATGGGTAGTACTCGTTTGCACACGCCCTCAAGCCTTCATCTGAATCATCTGAGTCTTCCTCGGATACGACCGGGGTCTCATCCCCAAAAGGAAAGGCTGGCGTAGGTTCTTCGGCACGACGGTCTGAACCCCGGCAGCCAGCACCCATGAGAACGACAAGGACGAGACAGGCGAGAAGGGGAAAAAAGGATTTTTTAATCATATAAAGGGTTTGGTACACGGATTGTAGCACCTTATTCTTAATTATCATACTCGCTCAGATACGCGAACATAGGTGCCAAAATGTTCTTTTCCTGGCTTTTTGGGCTTTGGTGGCTTTGGCCACACGGCCCAAAACGGTTCCGTGGGATACTCAGAACGTAAACGCCGCACGAGATCACCGACATAGGTAAACGTGCTCGCATCAACGGTAGAAGGAACTCCGTGCAGGGTGGCAAAATCTCTAAACGGTTTATTGCCTCTTAACATCGTTTGCAGATCTTTAAAGGTCACCGACCAACCGGATGCCGGCGCGTCTTGCGCACTAACTTCTTTTCCAATCGCTCGGTTGGCGGAATGAGAACCGTCTTCATCTCTTGCTGGTCTGCTTCATTCAGACCTAGGTTGGCGATGATATCTGCTAATGCGGCTCGGTAATTCCTTCGCTGCTCTATGAGGGCATATTCGTGCAGACGTTCATCGGTCATGAACTCGGCATTTATGAGGTTATTGAAGACCTCGATCAAATGCGGCGCCGCAAGGTTTACAAACCCCGGCCTATCAATCACTTCTCCCGTTTTCAATTGTTTCGCCCGGGGGATTTGGTCGTTTTTTAATTTGAAGATGATGTCACGGCCAGAATACCGCCCAAGGCGTGAAGAGGCCCCTTCTGAGGTCAGCACATCTTCTCGGAACATGGTTCGCTCTACGTGTATAGCTGGACGCAAAAACTGTTCTTTTTTTAGCACGCCTCCCCAGGCCCATTGTGCTCCGTGGCGTAGGAGCCCAATCACGGCTAACTCTGCCCGCTTCCCATCTTGGCGCTCCCGTGTGAATTGCTTCTTGAGATGATGAAACGCTTCTTTTCGCTCTTCGGGCGCTTGATCCTCCCCAGAAAAATAGAAGTGTTGGTTTGCTAATAGATCCGCCAAACGAACACGGAGATCCCCCATCATTACATGCGGGATAATTTCTTGCGTCTTGTACGCCTCGTGAAATTCCTCATCCACAAATTGGACCAGAACACGGTACTTTGAAACAACTCGCGTATAGTCTTGGCGGTCCTGTAGAGATGGTTCAATTCCCTTTAACTGCTTACCAAGGAGACGGTCACGCAACCCCTCGTCCATCATCATGGTTTCTACGGCTTCCCAGAGCGCTCTCTCTGGATAATCCACGCGCTCTTTTTCTTCCGTGACATGTGCAAGACCTTCCTCCATTTTTTCTGGCCTGAATTTTTCCAAGATCTTTGTGCGTATGCGCAGGGCAACTTTTGTTTCTGGAGATGCGTACGCGTCCCGTCGACGATCTTCGGTTCTCTCATCTTCTCTGGATGATGACCTCCTCTGCCCTCTAAAATCTTGCATATAAAAGAACGGCTACTTCTCTCTTATTTTTGCAGCTCCTTGAGATCGCCCAAGACTTCTTCTGCATGTGCTTCTGGTTTTACCTTTTCGTATACTTTCGCGATCTTGCCCTCAGGATTGATGATAAAGCTCATGCGTAAGGTCCCCATGTATTCCCGTCCCATGAATTTTTTCTTAGCCCACAAGCCGTAGGCGTTTACGACGGTTTTATCTTCGTCAGATAGGAGCGTGAACGGCAATTGAAATTTCTCGATGAATTTCGTGTGCTTTTTAGGGGGATCAATACTGATACCAAACACTGTCGCTTGAATTTTTTTAAACTTGGGAAAGTTGTCACGAAATGAGCACGCTTCTTTGGTGCAACCTGGCGTGTCATCTTTTGGATAGAAGTAGAGCACGATCCATTGCCCTTTATAGTCGGAGGAGGAATGCTCTTTTCCGTCTTGGTCGAGAAGTGTCCAAGCGGGGGCTTTAGAGCCAACGGTAGGGATAGGCATAGATCGTCTTAGTTTAGAGATGGAGACGACTCATGTCTACGCCTTCGTCTTGGAGGTGCTTCCATTTGGTTTGGCTACCGCCGGTACGGTTATACTCCCCTATCTTGCCGTCGGATCGAACGACGCGGTGGCACGGGATGTCAGGGTTGAGATTAGCTTTCATAAGTGAGCCGACGGCGCGAGCAGCTCCGGGAGTTCCTGCGGCGGCCGCGACTTGGCCATACGTCAGTACCGTGCCTTTAGGAATGGCTTTGACGACGGCATGCACACGCGTACTAAACATCGTTTCTTTCATACAGGTTGATCATAACAAAAATGAGCCTAAAAGGCTCATTTTGCGTATTTGGGTTGATTGACTATTTTAACAAGTCTTCAATCTTGATATTGAACACGCCTACGATCCCGATCAAGGTGCTGATGGTTGGATTCTGGTTAGCCCCCGATTCAAGTTTAATAATCGTGTTGTAATTGACGACGGCACGCTCCGCCAATTCTTCACGGGAAAGCTCCATGGCTAAACGGCGCTTTTTGATGTTTTGAGCAATTTTGCTCAAGCTGTATGGAGATTTCTTTGTAGGCATAATAATACAATGTGCGCACCTTATATTATTAAATCGGGGGTGTCAACAAGGGTATTCTAAGTATAGATGACCTTGCAAAAACAGCCATACGCTGTTACATATGACCAACGGAGGCCGTATGTCGCATGATCCGGGTAAATGCAAGTGCGAGGACTGCCGTGACTGGCGTATCGCGAGTGAACTCACCGCTGTCGCGTATGGTGGCTACTATGCCATCCAGGAAAAGAACGCTGTACGCGAGGCTGAAGAAGTACGCTATCGCGTCTACATGGGACTGCGCAGAGGATATAGAGTGACCTTTGAACAAGTCCTGGAGTTGGTCAGCTCAACCCACCTCGCATGATGTCTCACGCTCGTTTCTCACCTTTCAGGCTCCTTTCTTTTTCTAAGCTGTCCCCTTCTCCTCATAAGAGCTCAGCGGGACGGCTTTTTGATTTACTCAGAACTATTCCTTGCCTATCTTGACTTTTTCGTAAATTTCGTCTATTTTATTATTTGGTCTTTTTATGATTG
>CAZTQP010000055.1:0-5753 GCA_964615825.1 uncultured Gammaproteobacteria bacterium | reverse complement strand
GACTCCACCTTCTTTTCAAACGGACCATACACGGTGTCATGACGCAACAAATGCGCCAACGTCTTCGTATCCGTTAGATCATTAATCGCCACCACCTTAAATCCCGGCATATTCCAGCCCGCTTTCAATACATTCCGCCCAATTCTCCCAAACCCATTAATCGCAATATTTGGCATATGTAGAACAGTATACAGTATCGCGTATCCGGTATCGAATAATAAATGTAAATAAACAAAAAACATCTCAATTTTCTGAGATGTTTTTTGTTTAACAGAGATCTTACGCCGATTGTCCTGGCGCAGCCATCTGCATGCGCATAAAGCGCGTTGGCTGGATCTTTTCGCCAATCGTCGCGACTTTCTCATTGATCAATTGCTCAACCGTTTTGGTGTCATCTTTGATCAACGTTTGCTTGGTCAAACACACTTCGGAGTACCACTTATTCAGCTTACCTTCCACGATCTTTTGCTTGATGTCTTCAGGCTTCTTATCTTCTGCCAATTCTGCGAGGAATTCCGCCTGTTTCTTAGCGACTTCTTCGGCAGGAACGGCTTCTGGGCTTACATACATGGGATCCATCGCGGCAACCTGGAGTGCAATTTCATCCGCCAAGGCTTTAAAATCGGCGGTGCGTGCCACAAAATCCGTTTCACAGGCAAGCTCGACCATGGCCGCCAACTTCCCATTGTGATGGACGTAGGTAACGATCAAACCTTCAGAAGCCGTGCGTTCCGATTGCTTCTTGGCAGCTTTGATCGCCCCCTTCTTCTTCAAGACTTCAATCGCCTTTTCAATATCTCCCTGCGCTTCATCAAGCGCGACTTTACAATCTACCATGCCAGCCCCCGTACGATTACGGAGCTCAGCAACTGTCTTTGCATCAATGGCCATAAAATCGTGAAATAAACACGTGAATAAAGAACATGTACCGTCTCGTATATTCTATTATTTCGTAGGTGTTACCAACGTTGCTCCCAAACGAGCGCGTGCAGCTTCCCACTCCTTGCGGCCTTCATTGATCGCATTCGCCATCATCTTGGCAATCAAGTCAATCGCTTTAACCGCATCGTCGTTGGCAGGAATCGGAAAGTCGACATCGCCTGGGTTCACATTACTGTCACACACGGCAACAACCTTAATTCCGCGACGCATTGCCTCTTCCATAGCCGTCTTATCCTTACGGACATCAAAGATGAAAATCGCATCAGGAATACGCGTAAGCTCTTGGATACCACCTACTTTTTCATCAAGAAGCGCAATCTGTTCCGTGATCTTAAGCTGTTCAAATTTCGTGTATTTTGCGTGCTCGCCTTTTTCTTGGCGACGCTTCATATCCTTATAGCGACGGATCAGTTGGGCCATGCTCGCAAAGTTGGTGAGCGTACCCCCCAACCAGCGCTTGTTCACAAATGGCATGCCACAAGACGTTGCCGCTGCCGCGACCAAGCTAGACGCTTGTTTTTTGGTTCCAACAAACAAAACGATCCCACCACGCAAGGTGATTTTCTTGACGTAGGCCATGGCTGCATCAAGACCCTTTTGCGTCTCTTCCAAGTTAATAATATGAATCCCCTGACGGCTACCAAAGAGGTATTTCTTCATCTTTGGGTGCCATTTAGAGGTTTGGTGGCCGAAGTGGACACCGGCTTGGAGCATCTCGCTCAAGCTAGGAGAATTGGGCATAAAAATCGATTCCTTTAGACGGAAACCCTTAGCTGACTCGGCCCCGAACGCATTCGGAGAGGAATCAAATCAGCCTTATTATAAAGGGATTCTCGAGATGAGTAAGTCCTAAATAGCCAATAAAGCTACCTAGAATGGCAAGATCGTAGCTAATCTTCGCAAAAAAAGCAAGACCCAACCCCTCTCCCATTAGAACCCTAAACCCCACAGATAAAAATGAGGCTATTTCATTTTTATCTGTGGGGTTTAGGGTGATCGCTATTCATTCGCCTTCTTGACCACATTCATCGTCGCCTTATGATCCTGCTGAATCCCCAGCGCCTGCCGAATCGAATGTCTCAAGCCTCGAATCCCCCCTTGGTCGTCACCTGATACATGCGCCTCAGGATTAGCGGCTAATTTCTCCATCGCTTTCGTCATCCCACCCCCATCTTTATTTGCCCGCTGCATTGATCCCACCACGCCGCGTACCTTCTCCATAATCCCGACCGGCTCACCTCGGCCCTGGCTACGCATCATCTGCTCTTCGAGTTGTCGTTGCGCCCCCACATCATTCACGTTTTTCAATAACCGTTTCCCTGGATCAATGCTTCTAAGTCCATTCCCCTTCTGGATTTCCTGAGCCGCCGTCTGAACCATCTGACTCGCCGTACGCGCTTCTTTCGCAACTCCTACTTCTTGAAGTGCCTCAACCGCTCGTCGCAAATCGTGTTGCTTCATCCCCACCCTGTCCTTCCCTGATAAAACCTCTGATAATTTTTTTACCGATACATCACCTAACCCTCGCCGTTCCATAGCGGCCTTTAATTTATCCGCAGGCAACGCAGACAGTTTTTTCTCAATTGCTCTTGAGGTCGCCTGTGCCTTAAAAATCACCCGTCCTACATGGGTCCCAAGCTCCTGACGAGAAGCGCGCATTGGCATATAGGAGAGTATACATCATCGAGTATCGCGTAACGAGTATGACCAATTAACATCCATAGACACGCCGTCATGCTGTTTTTCTTGCTACTGCTGTCTGAGCAAGGAGACGGCACCGTTGCACTCGATTTGCGGCTGCAGGTGACGGCTCCGATCCGCCAACAAAAAGATCCCGGCGGAATGCGAGTTCAGTAGTAAGGAAAACAGCATGACGGCGTGTCTATACCTCCTTCACTCTTGTTGTCCTAATACACGCTCTGCTTCAGCAAGCTCCTCAAATGTCCCACACATCTGCCAAAAGGTGGCTTCAACTGCTTGGAATGGACGTGCAGCGAGCAACTGGGGAATCGCATGCGGGATTGACCATTCATCGGTTTTCCCAGGAGTCAACACTGGCTCGGTTTCAAACCACTCATGACCTAAGACATACGCACCCGGGTTCGTCACCCCTTTTTCTCCCTTGTTGCCAATCGCAAGCTCTACTAATTTCCCGTCCTTCACCTTCCAAACATCCATCCCATCCTTAAAAAGCTCTTTTGTTTGAACTAAAACAGCCCGCTCGCAGTCCGTTAATCGCTCTAGATCGCGAGCAGCATACAAATCATCCCCCATCAACACCAAAAACCGCTCAGAGCGAATCAGCGGGCGCGCCCAACGCAAGGCACCGCCCGTTCCATCCAAGACCTCTTGCGAAACGTATTCGACCGTACGATTTTGAGAATGATCACCAATCTGTTCACGAATCGCATCGCCTAGATATCCGACCACAATAATCACGCGACTCACCGCCGGAGGGAGGTTATCCAAAATACGCATGAGCGTCCCTTTCCCGGCGATAGGGATAAGAGGCTTTGGCACGGTATCCGTCAACGGACGCAACCGCGTCCCCCGCCCCGCCGCAAGAATAATGGCATCCATAGTAATAAATTATTCATCATCCTCCTCACTCCCCTTCTTCCCCGACTTCACTGCCATAACCAAGGGCTCCAATTCTCCATCCAAAATCAACTGAATATTGTGCCAAGACTTCTTAATCCGATGGTCCGTAATACGATCTTGCGGCGTGTTATAGGTACGAATCTTCTCAGACCGATCACCGCTCCCGATCTGAGAACGGCGGTCCGCATCTAATGTCGCGCGCTTCTTTATCTCTTCCGCCTCCCACACACGAGCTCGCAAAATCGTCATGGCACGTTCACGATTCTGTAGTTGCGAACGTTCATCCTGACAACTTGCCACAATTCCCGTAGGAATATGCGTAATACGCACGGCAGACTTCGTCGTATTCACCGACTGCCCACCCTTACCACCGGAACAAAACGTATCAATGCGTAAATCCTTGGCATCAATTTTTACTTCCGTTTCTTCCAATTCAGGCATAACCGCAACCGTGGCGGTAGAGGTGTGAATACGTCCTTGTTTTTCCGTACTCGGGACACGCTGCACGCGATGCACCCCAGATTCAAACTTCAACCAGCCATAGGCACCAGCTCCCATCACCCCAAAAATGACTTCTTTATATCCACCCACTTCATTCTTGGATTCTGAGATGAGAGCTGTCTTCCAACCGCGTCGTTCCGCAAAGCGCAAATACATGCGCGTTAAATCTGCCGCAAACAACGCTGCCTCATCTCCGCCCGCCCCGGCGCGGATTTCAATAATAACGTCATTCTGATCATGTGGATCAGGCGGAATTAACAAAAGCTCAAAGGCTTCACTGGCCGCCTGCAATTCGGGCTCAAGTCGTTGGATCTCCATTCCCCCCATCTCTTTCATCTCCGTATCTTCAGATTGGAACGCCTCCTTTGCTTCCACAAGTGCTTCCTGAAGAGCCAAAAACACACTGCCCACTTCCGCCAAGTCCTTGGATCGATTGTAGGCCATCGATGCTTCCTTCAATTTTTTCTGATCGCCAAGAACGACCGGATCGCTCAAACGCGCTTCAGCTTCTTGCATGGCAACCCGTGCCTGCTTAGCTTGATCAATCAAAGACATAATTTAGATGACTCTGTCAGGACGTACCTCCTCCACTTAAAAAACCAAAACGGTGCGGGAGGTCATCTCCACGCACCGAGTATAGCAACGGATCTACGCCTCGACTACGGTTTCGAGGGCTGGCTGAGCCGCTTTTTTGGCTGCCTTTTGCTCTGCACGTTTAGCATTCTTGACCTTCTTGCCTTGAGACGTGCCTGCCTTCGCTGCAGAGGCTTGGGATTTGGCCACGAAACGGTCAATACGTCCGGACGCATCGACGAAGTTCTGTTTACCCGTGTAAAAAGGGTGGCAAACAGAGCACAATTCAATGCGTAAATCTTCTACCGTAGAACCAACGGTAAAGACATTGCCACAAGCACAGGTGACTTTGGCATTCGGATAATACGTTGGATGGATGTCGGTTTTCATAAACAATGGGCGTAGCTTAGCAGATCTAGCCAAAAAAGCAAGCTCCCCTGCCCTCGCCCTTTTTTGGCTTAGCTATAAGACAAAACGCCGTTTAACTCACCCAGAGGGGTCCTGCCCAGAAATTGACAATCAACTAGAGCTCACGCCATCATACAGCATGACTATTTTGCTATTTGGTGGCTCTGGACGCCTTGGCACCGGCATTTTGCGACTGCTCTCCTCTTCGCATACGATTATCGCCCCAGGTCGCGAAACCCTGGCGCCGCCAACCGACCCAGCAGGGTTAGAGCGGCTCCTAAACGAGCATAGACCCGATGTCATCATAAATACCGTCGCCTATAATCAGGTCGATAAAGCCGAAGAACAACCTGCAGAAGCCTTCTTGGTAAACGCAGAGATCCCTCGCCTCCTTGCAATCACGAGCGCTTCAAAAAACATTCCCCTCTTTCATTTCTCGACCGACTACGTCTTTGAAGGAACGAAGCTCGAAGGCTATATCGAGACGGACATTCCCGCTCCAATCAACATCTACGGAACTTCAAAACACAAAGGTGAAGAAGAGGTACTCGCAAATCATCCCAACGCCTACGTCATTCGCACGTCTCGTCTCTACGGCGCTCCTGCCACCTCGGCCAATGCCAAACGGAGTTTTATTGAAGTCATTATCGATGACGCAAAAAAATCTTCCGTCGTCCCTGTGCTAGACCAAGAAATCTCCTCGCCAACCTACGTCGATGACGTCGTGA
>CAZTQP010000054.1:0-5979 GCA_964615825.1 uncultured Gammaproteobacteria bacterium | reverse complement strand
CCACCCGTGGACGAAAACCCGTTCGTTCGTCTACTCTATCTTTAGACGAAGAACCTCCGACTCCTTCTTCTCCAACGGGCCGCAGCATTCGTGTAACTTTTTAACCCACTATACGTTCAGAACAGGGGTCCATCCTTGATCATTAAAACTATTTTACGGGTGACACGAAGGCGGATCCCTTCCCACGCGCAGCCGAAACGTCATGCTCTTGCTGTGGAGTGCAGTCGAGCATGGGAAGGTGCCGCAGTGGCAGGACCCGTAAAATAAACTACGTGCTCAAGGGTGGACTCCTGTCCGCCACCCCTAAATTCGTTTTCGCCCCGAGACGCTGAGCTGAGTCTTCTCACCTTTCGTCTCCGGGCGACCACCCCTTATTCATACACGATTCTCGATACTTTCTTTATGATCACTGCTCCCAAAGAATTCTCCGTAGATCTCGCTGGTCGCAAACTTTCCATCAGCGTCGGACAACTTGCCCAACAAGCCAACGGCTCCTGTGTCGTGCGCTACGGCGATACAGTCGCCTTGTGTACCGCCACCCTGGGCGAAGCCCGCGAAGATGCAGGTTTTTTTCCCTTAAGCGTCGATTTCGAAGAACGTCTCTACGCCGCTGGACGCATCAAAGGCTCTCGCTTCATCAAGCGCGAAGGCCGCCCCACCGACGAAGCCGTCCTCTCCGGTCGCTTGATTGATCGTGCCGTCCGTCCTCTTTTCCCCTCTAATCTTCGCAACGAAGTCGCTGTTGTCGCGACCGTTTTGTCACACGACCAAGAAAACGACGCCGACATCCCTGGCCTGATCGGTGCTGCCTGTGCCCTCGCCATCTCCGACATCCCTTGGCACGGTCCCATTGCCGCCGTTCGCATTGGTCGCAAAGACGGCAAGCTCATCGTCATGCCCACCTACAGCGACATCGAAACCGGTGAGCTTGATCTTGTCGTTGCCGGAACATCTGACAAAACCATCATGGTCGAAGCCGGTGCGAATATCGTCCCAGAAGCCATCGCCCTCGAAGCCATCAAACTCGCCCTCACACATCTAGATCCGATCATCACCCTCATCAATCAAGTCCGCAGCGCGGTGGGCAAAACCAAAATTGATCTCGACACGCCTAAGACAGAGGAAGAGGCCACCAAACGCGCCGAACTCCAAGCCTTACATGACAAAGTCACGACCTTTTTGTCGACAAAAACCGGCATCGTCTTCACCGAGCCCTTAAAAACCAAAGCCGACCGTAAAGTCTGTGTGAGCCGCTTGAAAAAAGAAGTCGACACGTACCTCACCGCCGAAGACATTGGCAAAGACATGCGTAAAAAAGCCGATGTCGCCATCAATGATTTCGTGGAAGCGGAAATCACCAAACAAATTTTAGATACGAAGCGTCGTGCCGATGGGCGTAGCGTGACGGAAATTCGTAGCCTCGGAGCTCTTGTTGCCTTCGTCCCTCGCACCCACGGCTCCGGCTTATTCGAACGTGGCTCAACCCAAGTCCTCACAAGCGTCACCCTCGGCGCCCCAGGCATGGAACAAACCCTCGACACCATGGAATTCCAAGCCAAGAAACGGTATTTCCATCACTACAATTTCCCAAGCTACTCCGTCGGTGAAACCAAACCCAACCGCGGCCCTGGCCGTCGCGAAATTGGTCATGGTGCGCTCGCTGAACGCGCCCTCATGCCCGTGCTTCCAAACAAGGAAGCATTCCCCTACACCATTCGCGTTGTCTCAGAAGTCTTAGGCTCCAACGGCTCAAGCTCCATGGGTGCCACGTGTGGCTCGACCCTCGCCCTCATGGACGCCGGCGTTCCTATCACGGCACCCGTCGCAGGTATTGCCATGGGTCTCGCAAGCGATGAAAAGAACAATCGCTACCAAGTCATCACCGACCTACAAGATCTTGAAGATGGCGAAGGTGGCATGGATTTCAAAATCGCCGGCACACGTGAAGGCATCACCGCTATCCAAATGGACACCAAAACTTCCGGACTCCCTTGGCACGTGGTTGAACAAACTTTTGCTCAAGCCAAAGACGCTCGCAATCAGATTCTCGACCTTATCGAACAAACCATCCCTGCCCCACGCGCAGAATTATCAAAATACGCTCCACGCATCATCTCCTTCATGATCAATCCAGACCGCATCCGCGATGTCATTGGTCCTGGCGGCAAAATGATCAACGAAATTATTGCCACCCATAAAGTCGAGATCGACATCGAAGACACCGGCCTCGTGATGGTTACGAGTTCTAATCCAGAGTCGCTTGAAGCGGCGGTTAACTGGATCAAACAACTTACCCGTGAAGTCAAAGCGGGCGAAACATTTCGCGGTGTCGTCACACGTCTCATGGACTTTGGCGCCTTCGTAGAAATCCTTCCAAAGGTCGAAGGCCTCGTCCACATCTCCGAGATGGCTCCTTACCGCGTCGCAAAAGTCGGTGACATCGTTAAAGTCGGTGACATGGTCAACGTCATCGTCCACGAAATCGACTCCCTCGGCCGCGTAAACCTCTCCATGAAACGCGCCGAAGGCAACACCTACCCACCCGCCCCTAAAACAGATGATCGCGCGCCCGGCAGCAAACCTCCAAGCGCGCGCCCCTCGCCTCCAAAACCAAGCTCATCGTCCCCCTTCGGTGGTGGCAAACCCTTCAAAGCTCCCACGAGCCCAGACGCAACGCTTGTCTAAACACAAGATGAAACAAAAGACCCCGCTCCACGCAGGGTCTTTTTTTAGATATTGACACAAAACGGGCCTTGAGACAGGATAGGCTACCGTTTCCAAAACCTGGAGATACTCAAAAGGATGAGGAAACAAAGGGCTGACTCACCCGTGACATCCAGTCAAAAGAGTCAAGAAGGCACCCATGCCGACGCCCAGAACGCTCTGGATCATCCCTGTCGAAGACAACGCAACCGCCAGCGCGCTCCTGGCCACGCACACGACCAGGAAGGCAAGCCTGGCTGCCATGAACGAGCGGATCGCGGGGAACCCGAAAAAGGACATCAAGGGCTACGACCAGGTGCTCATCCCGATGAACACCCGGCCCGACTGGCACCGAAAGATCACGCAGTCCCTCGACGCAACGGCGCGGAGCCGCATGCGCGAGGGCAGCGCCGTCGAGAACCCCACCAACAGGGTGGACTGCGTGCTCACCGTGATGTCTGCGCACCCCGCGCAGGATCCGGAGTGGCACTTCATCGACTGAGCCCCGCGGTCCTTCCCACATCTACACCCCTACGGGCACCACTGCCCACTTCACTTTAATAGACGAGCCCTCTGTTCGTCTCCTGAAGCAAACACAAAAGAGACCCTCACCGGTCTCTTTTGTGTTTAAAGACAATCCTATCTATTCTTCCACTCAAAATCCTCTCTCAGACTTTGGATGATCATCAGTAACCATGATGCTCCGGGAGCATAACGAGCACCTCCCTACCCAAAACTTGAGGTCATAATTTGTGACCTCCAACTAATCCAACACACCATTCCTCACAAACCCATCCCATATCTCCGGCGCCCACATCTTCCAACTCTCCATACATTCATCTCGCAAAACCCCTTCTACAACCTCAGGCGGCGCCCCAAAATACCCAAGCACCTTATCCGATATCCCCGTGTCCTGCAGGACGCCAAATCGCGTATACCCACCCATGACCGGTGAACGTAACCCAGAAACCACTCGAGAAATATGCAATTCACGAATCGGGAACGAACACATCGGACACGGTTCCACGGTCGTATACACCGTACATCCCTTCAAAACGCGGCTCTGCAATCGCTCCTGTGCCTGTAACAGCGCGATCCGCTCCGCATGCCGATCTATCTGTTTTGTTTGCTGCAAAAGATTGCTCCCCTCTCCCAAAATCTCCCCATCCAAAACCACAATCGACCCAAACGGCAAATCCCCCGCTTTACCCGCCGCATTCGCGAGTTCAATACATCGGCGCATGAAATATTGGTCTTGCTCTAAACTCACCTGAGACATAAAACGCTTCATTAGATGGATCTAAATTTTATTTCTGAGTCAGAACAACCACCTCTCTAAAGTCAGGGTGAAGGAAAAGAGAGAAAAGATCAACGGTTTTATCCATGCTAATCGTCTGTGAAGAAAGAATCTTTAACCCCGCCTGTCGTAACCATGTAAGAACTTCTTGTTCGTCCTTCCAATAAATATGATGTTCTGGCACCGGCTTTTCAATTTCAATGGGCAAAGAAAAAAGCATCGATGTACCATTTGGAACCGAAGCAACAAAACGCTGCAAAGTACTCGAAGGATCATCCGCATGCTCTATCGAATCTTGGAAAAGATATGTCTCAAACCCCGATGGTAAATTATCGTGATTCATATCAAACACCAGCAAATCCACACAGCGTTTCCAATCACTATCCCAATATGTTAAAAGCTGTTCCGCAAAAGATAAGCTCGAAGGTTCAAAATCTGCTAACAAGATACTCACGCCTGGTCTGGATAAAAACGAACGGACATAGCTCTGTGGCACCCCAAATCCCACATCACAAATACGCTGCGCATTGATTGCTTGTAGGTGGTTTGATACAAGCATTTGGCGCTTCTCATGCCAGCTCCCAGCAAGATAATTATGCAAGTGCATGACAAAACGCAACGATTCAGACGAATAGACTTCATTTGAGTAGGTAGATTTCTTCGTGTCCCACAAGAGCCAAGCAGCATAGATCTGCTGCACAGTAAGAGAGAACGTCCGCATAAGAAACTCGATCTCTCCTTTATACCTTGTATCCAAAATAAGCCCTTGAAAGAGTTTTTCTACCCGTTTAGCTAGTTCCTGATCCGTCATAGCCTCATCTTAGCAGGAGGCAAGCTTTACGCTAGTCCTACGTATACACCATATATGCCCTCAAGAAAAACCCTCGCTTCTGCAGAATACGATTGAGTAAGACCAATTCTTGCGATACAGTAGCTAAATCTATGAACGATTTCCAACAATTTGCCAAAGACTTCGCCCTCAAAGCCGGTACCCTCATGAAAAAGGATGACCCACTCAACCATCTATGATTACTCCCAAATTTGATACCCTCCTAAAAGAATTGGTCAGAATAGAACAAGAATTAATGACATTGGGCGAATATGAAGATATCTCTTACGAAATCCCCTCAAAGGAGCTCGCTCAAGAGCTAGCGGATCGGATTGCCGCCGTGACACATGAAATGGCATCCAATATAGGCTTCGCCAGATACGAGATCGAAAAACTCCTCAAACAAGCCGACTTGATACAATAACGGAATTAAAACCATCGTAAACGAGCGAGAAAATCTGTTTATTCTAGACAGGCTCCGCATTCACCACAATGTTAGGCTCAATATAGTAAACCTTGTATTTCTCTCCTTCAACAAACGCTTTTCGATGCGCTTCTTCAAGAAAATACTCTTTTCCATTAACGACGAGACTCACTAAAGCATACCTACCTCTGCCCGTGAGACTCTTCCCCACAAACCGAGAAAGCGTTACCACTCCTTCAATAGACAGGACCGGCAGAGTTGAAAAAGAAAGCTGTCCTTTAGCGGCTAATTTTAACAAAAAGAAGCCAAAAAATACTCCGACCAAACAAGCAAGTGAAATAAACAGACGACCAACCATGTCAACATTGCTCCGATCAGTCCACGTATTCAAAACAGCTAACCCACACAAAAGAATGACCAGGATACCCGCGATGGTCAGAATACGTCCATCTCGCTTGGCTTGATCCTCCAAAATTTTTGCATGCCGTTCGGACAAGCGACCTTGTCTGTTCATGCATGTATCGTCAGCCACCAAACCAAAGGTAGTTTGAATAGATTCGAGGCGTTCGGATAGTTTTTCTTTATTAATCAGAGCCATGGTTAATTCGCAGTTTATAGTAAATTACTAATTAATTAAAGAAATATGGTGCAATTGGGTAGTTAAATGAGCAACAAAAACTCCGCCCTATAAGCGGAGATTATGTATGGTGGACCCTAGCGGGATCG
>CAZTQP010000053.1:0-6265 GCA_964615825.1 uncultured Gammaproteobacteria bacterium | reverse complement strand
CCTGTAGGCGAGTTTACCGTGCGACATTCGCCGGTACACCAGCCCCAGTTGTCTTCGATGAGGACACGTGGCGTAAAGCGACAGCTATTTGTCGTCGTATCCCAGCATCCTGTCTTGGTGGCAAGGTCAGGGATACAGCGATCGCCTGCGGCACACGTAGTCACATCGGCAGCACCGTTACATCTGACTTCTGGGTTGCCGGAGCAGCGGAAGCCACTCGTACCCGGGGCATTACACACATTGGAGACACCCCCCACCGTGGCTGGCCCGTTACAGCTGTAAACGTGGCTAAACTCGAAGTAGTTTGGTTCACATGCTTCCGCACTGTTGCCGAAGAAGGTGCGAATGTTACAGATATCGCGCGCTTCGCCTGGGGCAAAACAGTCTGTGTCTTGGGTACATACGCGATCAATGTTGCGCGTACATGTACCAACCGCCTCACATCTGCCATAGCCACCCGGACAATCAAGGTCCGTGTTACAGGTGAGCCCTGTCGGTCCACGGTTTGGACCCGCAGGGATATAACATTCCTTCGTTCCACCACACATTGGCTTATGGTTCTTAATCTTTGCATCAGGCAACGATTGCTTGAACCCATCTCCCCAATCAATCACGAGCTTACGGATTGGCATCTGATTGTGCGAGGCCCAGCCGTAGAATTGAATGGTGGATTTATGCTGACCACCCGCAATCGTGATCGGACCTTCGGTTTGACCATTGAAGGTGAAGGTTCCAACACGGGTGACAGAACATTGACCCGCTTCACGACACTGCGTCGTATTTACTGCCGCGATAACCGGAGGCTGAGGCTTATACGTCGAGATGTAGTTGAAGTTGCGCGCGGCGAAGTCACTCGTGCCATCCCCTCCACGCGTTCCTGTTAATAAGTAGTCTGGCGTGTAGAGCCCCATCGTCACATCTGTTGGCAATGGGTATGGGGATAAGCGAGGGCTGAGTGAGCTTACATCGCGACGGCGGTAAGCGATCAACCCACAGAACTCATCCGTTGCATCCGGACAAATATCGATACGCGGACGGTATCCAACTCCATGCGTACAGATATTGTTGTCTTCATCCAAGTTCGTCGTGGCATTTGGCACATCCGTCGGACCCGTCAAGCTACATTCGTTTGCTGGTCGGTACAATCTGCGTTCCGCATCAATCGTGAATGAGACGGCCCCACAGGCGTTCACGATTGCTTCATACTGGGCAATCGTCGTCGCCGTACGCGCTGGGGAGACCACCTGCTGGCGTCCGGAGCTGTCCATCGGAGTATAGGTTGGGATCGTAACAGGGCTTCCATCCGGCTTGAGGGGCGTGGTTGGATCAAGCTTACAGCTATATTTGCTGCCCGCGCTTACCCCAACACGACAGACTTTTCCATCAAACACCCCACCCTTACATCGCCCGTAGTCTTTACCTCTTCCTGAGGCAATGGCAGGGGTAATACAGCTACCAAAGTTAACCTGCTGCCAGCTCTGAGCCGTTGTACATTCAGAAACGAAGGTAACCACAGATTCCGCGCCATCGATGATCGAATCTAAGACCTCCGTCACCCCATACACAATGAAGGCATACTCTACATTCTCGCGCGACCAATCACGTAAACTCCGTAATTCACCACGAGCATCACGCAAGATGTTGAGGTTAAGACCCAACACGTTCAGCTGTTCATACGTAGATGTCTGAACAAATCCAGGGAAACGATTCCATTCTGCTGGACCTGCCAACCGTTCCTCAAATTCTACGACTGAACACTCATTGGATTGGTTAGCCGTCGTAGGGCTTGCAACGTCTGTACTCTGGAACCCGTATCTCCAAGCTCGTAATACACATTGACCAGAGGCAGGGATACGCGTCCCGATCGTACCTGCATGTTCTGCTCCTCCTCCACAACTCGCCACGTCTATACGCGTGGAGTACATACACGACCCATTAATATCAGGGCTACCTGGAGCACAAGGGCTACCTGACACTCCATAGTCTGACGGACGACCCGCTTGATTATTCAAGGAGCGAGGCGCATAGATCGTTGAGAATCCATTGCTGCGCTTCAAGTAATAATTATTCGAATCGAATGAACAGTCGTAATCCGCAAAACAATCTTCGTACTCATCTGATGAGCTGACAACATACACACTTCCATCTGGATACGTAACCTCCGATCCACGCGCCGTGGCAGTACCGGCCGCCGTGGCCCGTGATGGATCAACTCGAACCGGAGTATTTCCATCCAGCTTTGGAAAGGCGCATTTACCCGCCTCTCTAAATCTCGTCTGCACTACTCCCCCCTCACCACTTATCGCTTGAAACGGATTCTTCACACATTTACCCGCAAGCGGCATCGGACATTCGCGAGAACCTCCACCCGCCGTAGGAGCGGAACAATCGCCTGCATTGCGGATCCCCCCCTGACACACAAAAGGCGGAGCAGGTGAACGACGCGAGGTATAACGACTATTCGCTTCGCTGGCACTCAATTCCTCTATCGTGGACGGTGTACTTAGGTCGTCATAGACCTGACGAGGATCTTCGACACACGAACCTGGACGTCCACCACATTCTGTATCCGTCGTACAACGCACGCCCACACGAGCAGACGTACGGTCACAAATCTTACGTTTCGCCCAGCCCGCTGTATTCGTTCCACACTCTGCTAATAACTGCTTGCGTTCCTGACTAACGGAATTAAGCATGATCGGTCCTGTGTGACACACGTCTGGATCGTCTCCACACGCGAGCCCAGCATTTACCCCAGATAACGCATCACACACTTTAATATCGCTGAGATCTTCACGGGCCAGAGCACTCGTATCACATTCCCCATCCAAGCTACACATGGAACTTGTAGGATAGCGGCCCGCTGGCACCGTTCCATCAGAAGGGATACACGCTCGTCCCTTAAACGGTCCGTACAAACACGCATTACTCGTAAAGTTCACCGGTTCCGATTCATAACGGTAGATACGATAGACACGTGCAAACAAGTTCGAGAGATAGGCCCACTTATCTTTTGGATAGAGATCCGCTCGATAGTAGGTATCTGCTCCCGAGGCGATGAAGGTCGGCTTGTTAAGCGGCGAGAAGCCAGCCAAGTCTTGTCCCGTCTGGAACAGCGCTTGATCGTCATTCCCAATCGAACGGGTCGTAAGCGCACTGGCAAATGGCGAGAAGCGCGTGCCATACGGAAGACCAATACGTGGCACCGTGAACGATCCTTCTTTCCAAACACGATCCGTGAAGGCTGCATCCTGGAGCGAATCGTGACTGCGAACTTCGGCCAATTCCTTACAAATATCTGCGCTCGTGATGTCCACATTCATGTACATGTAGCGCACATCGTTGCTTGCCCCTGCACAGCTTGCCACCCAGAAGCCGACAAATCTCCATGGTCCACGTGGGGATTGGCCAGAACGAACAAACTCATCGGCAGTTGATCCTTGGTAGACCTCGTCGGCATTCGTCTGGAAGACCGCCCGGATGCCGAAGTATGGCTTATCTGATTCACATTTCTGATAATCAGGTTGCTGGCGAATACCATCAAAGCTATTGATGGGGCTATTCCCGAATACCATGCGGGAGAACGCTTGGGTTTGACCTGCTAACCGATGACCAACTTCCCATGTCTTGAAGTAACAACGGTTATGGGTTGGTTCAATCCCCTTAAAGTTCACACAATCCATGGAGATTGGGGTCTGCGTTGGGCTACCATCCACGTTTCTCCCTGTGACTAATTTCTCCGTCGCACGCGTCATGATCGGGTTATAGCTCGCGAAGAAACTCTGGCGCCACATCTGATCACCTTGGCGTGATTGATCCAAATTGTCGTAATCCAAGCTTTGTAAGTTATCAACCCAATCGGCTTGGTATCCACACGCTAAGCGTCCAATCCCATTCTTATTCTCAAACGGCGCAATCTTGATATAGCCAATATTTGCATCCGACAAGCCACTGCGTACAACATCTGGGGTAGAGGCGAGGGCGTTATAAAGACGGCTGACAAATGCTGGCGAATTAATCTTGAAGAAGGTTTCCGTGTAGGACGTATCAACCGAATGACCCGTGCTGACAAGACGTAACCCTTGGATATCTGACTCGGAGTCATCATTGTCTTGATCGTCATCGGTTTCTTCACACTGTTGCGCAACCAAACTCCCGTCTGTATTCACTCCATCAAGGGAAGCGTCTGCCGTTCCTTCATCCGATGTCCATAAGTCATCGTAGTAGAACCCGTGCATGCGACCAGCATACGTACTTGAGGTTGGGTTACTACTCCCTTCAAAGTCAATCGGTTCGAGACGGAGGGTACGAGGCTTACGCGCTGAAGAGGTACAGTAATACTGACCAGAACTTGGCGGAGGAGAGTAGCCGGCTGAAGGCGCATAGTGGTAGACATCCTTTTCTCCAAACAAGATGGGTCCTGGGCTCCAAGTCAAACAAGGCTGTTCTGTTGCGCTCCCAAGACGTACGGAACGAGTCACATCACGCTCCAAACATTGGCCAAAGACACCACGCACCGTTTCGACACTTGTAAGCGCGACACATCGTCCACCCAACGCCGAGTCTCCACATGATTGAGACGCATTGGATGCCTCAACAATACGTTGGCGACCAGAAGACGGCGCGGCGGCCCCACCCGCGGCAGAAGCCCCAGCACCCCCACTCGTCCCAGGTGCCGCTCCAATCGATAAGACCACCCCAGGAATACAACCTTGGCCATCACGAGGACCACCAACACACACACCCGTAGGAATATCTTGAGAGGCCGTATTATAGAATTTGCTCACGGCTGCCTCACGATAATCTGCCCGCTTATAACTACAGCTACAATCCTCACCATACTCACACACATTTACACGATTGTAGCCCGCTAGACGTTCAACCGGTTTCGGTGGAGATTTCGTGAGATCCCAACGTGTGGCATACGTATCTGGAAATGGTGCATCTGGCTGAGGATATGCACGACATTCGGCCATCGGAAACGCTTGGCGGACAAAGCCATCTGGCGCTTCTGCACGTGTAAAGCTTTCGGCTAAAGACGTATAGTCAAACGGACTCCGACGCACTTCTGGATCGCCTAACGTGGCTGGATCAAACGAAGCCGCCAAATAACAGAAGCTAGTGCTCGTCGTCGCAATTTGCTGAGGAATAAAGTATCCAACCAATCCTGTCTGAAGATGCTGACAAAGATGGAGCTGTGGACTTGCCCCTCCTAACCGAGAGCGACGATCAAGGATGCGCGCCTGTGTTGGACCAGGAGGTTGAAGATGGTCAAAACAGTTTCCATTGGTTGCACACGCTCCTGCCGCAATCAAGGAACGAGCTGGAGGCATTGGCACAGCCGCCGCCAAACGATAATCACGCGCATATTCCCCCGTCGCCTGAACATTTTCATTCCCTTCCACCGCGACGCGCGCATTTACCAAGTCCGTCGTCAAGAAGGCATTTGGAATCGCATACCCAGCATAATCTTTCTCTCCCAAACCAACCGCACGGCTCGTATAGACGCTGCCTGTAAGAGCCTGTCCACGTGCCAAAATCGGCTCCGTGCTCGTAGAGGAACGATCTACATACTTTGTACAGTAAGGATCGTTGCTGTTCTGCGAACCTTCGTCACACAGAGCGATATTCGTACATAAGTTCCTCGCCCGATTGGTAGCTGGATCAGATACCACTTCAGAACTGCTACACCCAAGCCATTGCGCACAATCACGATCCATCTTCACTTTAACGATCAAATTCGTGTCATTCGCAACCTCACACGTGCCCGTACGTTTATAGAGCACCTCACCCATGCGCGGTAAGGTAATCGGGCGTGCCACTGTATCTGTACAGTCATCATCGGTACGACACACGGACAAGGCGGTAAGCTCTGGATTGTCGCGCCATCTCACTTCCCACTCTTGTAAAGTAAATTCATTGAGTCCCGGAGCACTTGTACACGCCGTACTAAATGTAGCCGGAGTCATAAACGACGCAAGACAGTGACGGATGGTGCCTGAACAACGACCAACTTGCGCCCGACAACTTGGATCCGTAGGATTGCGCTTACAATCAACCGGTTGCACCGCCACCGGACTAGGAGCCGCTTGCTGGCGCGCATAGCTGGCCTTGGCATTGTAACGGTTGTTCAAATCACTCGTATCCCGAATCAAGATACAGCCGTTCCCTGGATCAACATTTCCGGCACAGCTAGACGTATCCAACCGGTCGTTACGCAGAAAGTAATAGGGCTTTCCAGATGGGTTATCCGCATTCGACGTAT
>CAZTQP010000052.1:0-6382 GCA_964615825.1 uncultured Gammaproteobacteria bacterium | reverse complement strand
TATATTTCAATGATCCATTTTTGGCCTATGCGTATGCGGCCTCTATCGCTTTTTTCGTCGCACTCGCTCAAGCCTATAAGTTATTAGGATATATCGCACGAAATGAAGTTTTTTCAGGACGAGCCGTGATCGCGCTACGCACCATTAAGCGCTGTGCTTTGGTGCTCATCCCTTTTGTCCTTGGAGCGGAAGCGTATTTCTTTTTTGTCGTGCGGGGCACCGATGATATTGCAGGTGGGGTTGTCATGGGTCTGCTTATGCTGCTCGGTTCTATTATTGTGGCGGCAGCGGCAGGGTTATTTGAGAGACTTTTGCAAACAGCGGTGGAGATAAAATCGGAGAATGAGTTAACGGTGTAGCACAAACTCATTCTTGCCTCATAAAAAGACCCGTGTTAGGGTCTTTTTTGAAAGGAGCAGTACGTCAATGCGTAGAACTGCAGCGCGCCGTACTCCAGTCGTACCCCCTCGCATTCGCGGGATCTTCTTTCAGCGTCAGCTCGGTGCGGGGGTTACTCTCCGCTCTGAGCCGAATAGGGTCGTTCAGGTCCGGGGTCGCTATCCCGTGACCCTCCTCATCCGAGGGAAGGTGTTTTTCTTCGAGTGTGACGCTCCTATCGCGGCGTTTGCTCACATCAATGGAGCGATCCTCACCAGTAGCGTTACCCAGTTGGTAGGAGACACGAATGCGGGAATTCGCCAGGGCCTTCTATGTCACCCGGAGAGCGGCCTCAGCATCTACGTTCATGCTCCGGAGGACATTTTCGAACAGGTCGACGACCTGACCAAGGGCTGATCCGTCTCTCCCGCCAGAGTTCTCAATCCCTCCTCTTCCTCCCGCCTCATCGGACGCTCCCGTGGGGCGTTTTTCTTTTTTATGTTTTAACGGGTGAATTATTTTTTTGCCGTCTTTCGTTTTGGTGTTGGAGCATGCTCGGCTGTTATCTGTATGAGTTGGCTTAACCATTCTCGGTTTTCCATCTGTTCCGCGTTTATTTTTAGAGAAGCTTTTGCACCTTTGTACGCACATCCTTCTTCGTAGTATGCTCCGATAAATTGCTTTCCTTCGTCTGTCATTTTTACAAAAAGAGTATCGTCACAAATCAGCGCTACTACTTTTCCTTGGTAGTATAAAGCATACTCGCCAAACATCTTTTTGGTAGAGATATCTCTAAGCGAGGCTAATTGGTCTTGGATAAATTCGAGTGTTGATTGTTTGGTTGCCATAGTTATTCTTTCGATGCTTCATGAAATTTGTAGAGAAGCCAAATAATTTTTACCCTCATTGCGTTCCTTTCCAGGCGCTCTCAAAAATCATCCGTAGCATTTGATGCATCGTTTCATCTTCGATAATGATGCCAATGGGTTGGTAGTGGTGGAAATTGATAAGGGAGACTTTGTTGGTTCCGTAGACGGTGATTTCGCTGACGCGTTCTACTTCGCTTGTCCCTTCAAAAAATCGTACGCGCAGTTTTTTGATAGAAAAAAGAAAACCGTTTTGAAGAACGGTTACTTTTCGGAGGTTGGATTAAGGTTGCAGGTAAACTCGTTTTTGTTGGTAGTGTCCGCAGTTTTGGCTTGGGGTAGGGGTCCAGGTACCGCAACCAGAGAAATTCGTCGTAATGCGCACCCATAGATAAGAAGATGTGGCTACCCACGGTGTTGAGGGGGAGCATTGGTCGTTTGAAGAGGGGTATACAGGTCCTTGATGGCGACAGCCCGTCCATTCCGTCCAATCGCTATCGCTCGGGCCTTGCAATGTCGTTGTGGTGTAATAATAGACCGTTCTGTATTCGTCGTACGATGCAGAGGTATTTGTTGTCCAGCTTACCGTGCTAGTTGCGCCAGAAAGTGTCCATGTGCCTGGAATGGAAAAAGGGTTTATCCATTCGTAGGCAGAGGAGAGGGCTTTGGTGGCAAAAAATGTCAGGGATAAGACGCTCAGTCCTACGGCAGCAATTTTGTAGAAACGCATAGAAAGGTAAATAATTGGTATGCTAAAAATAGCAGTCTCGAGAGTCGTTTAAAACTATTTGTCAAGGGAATTGGGTAGAATTTGTGTATCCTTTTATTTATAGGTTTCTAGTAGATATGTTAGTACTTCAGGAAACCTGTTTTGTTCTGTAAAATGTTTTCCCTTGTTGAGGGCGAATACAGTGGGGTTGAGTTGCTTTATGATGTAGTCAAACTCTGTTTGTGGGATAAGGGGATCATCTTTTCCGTAAATAAGGGCGATGCGTTGTTGGTTTTCTTTGATGTGTTTCCAGTCCCAGGGTTTATTGTAATATCCGCTTTGCTTTTCAAGCGCGTCTCCGAGGTCTGTATAACAAGGAGAAATTAATACAGATCCAAGAATTGTTTCTGTTTCAGCATAGCGCATAGCAGCAACCGCCCCAGATGACCAGCCGACAATCACGTCGTCCTCACCGGCGCGGACATGTTCTTTTAAAAAAGGTAGCCAAAATTCTGCTCTTGCAATGATGGAGTCTGGAAAGGTCTCAAAGAAGGTTGGATAGCCTGCTTCTTCTAGTTTTTGTTTTAACCAAGAGGCCCAACCATATGACCAATGGGTGGATTGGTTGCCATGGATGAAGATGATGCGAGGTTTCATACAGGTTAAATTATTTAGCTTCTATCAGTTTACGTAATTCTCCTTCAGCTGCGACAGAATCGTTGAAAGCTAGGTAACCATATTTTGCTGCCTGTTCGGTGTAGTTTGGCGCTTCTACAGTAAAGAATGCATGCGCTTCCATCCTCTGTAATTCTTCTTTATCGCTCCAGCGCGGTTCGGCTTTGAGGCGATCCAATATTTGCTGCTCAGAAGCCGCGATCAAGACGACTCCTTTTATAGGGAGTTGTTGCATGAGATGGGGGAGTAGGCCCACACCGTCGAAGATCGCGGGTTTTCCTTCCGCGAGTATTTGCTCAATATGTTTTTTCACCGTTGGCCAAAATGCTTCTGATTGATCGACGACGTCCTGCCATATCGTGTCAGGGGATGATGTGCCGTAATATTCGGCTTCATCTTTGTGCCAAAAATTATGATACCAATGTCCTAGAACTGGATCATCTTTTACTGTATCCCAAAGGTCGTCTATTTTGATGTGGCGCAGGCCTAGGGAAGTGTAAAGCTTGTTTGCAAGGAAGCTTTTCCCTGCGGTTGGTATGCCGGTAATGAAGACGGAATTCATAACAAAAACAATTGTGGCATGGCTTAGCTGAAAAAGCTATTTATATAGTGCAAAATGTAAGGAGCCTTTTTGGTTGTTCATTGCCTTTCTAGACATGAAGGACTACAGTCCTTTTTATGATTACGCTGTATGCCTTTGGTCGTGTCCATCCTATTGTGCATGGTCTCACTCGTGATTTGCGCATCCAGTGGGCACTTGAGGAATTAGGATTGCCCTATCGGGTGCAAGGGATCGACCATACGGGTGGTGAAACGGTTACCGAAGCATTTCGTGGCCTTAATCCGTTTCAGCAGTTGCCGGTGATTGAGGATGATGGGTTTGTGCTAACAGAGTCCGCCGCCATTCTTCTTTATCTTGCGGAGAATGCAGGTGCATTGCCTGTAAACGATTTACAGGAGCGAGCGACGGTATGGCGTTGGTGTTTTGCGGCTCTCACGACAGTTGAGCCGGTGATACAGTTCATTGTCTTGATGGATCTGGAGAATAAAACCGATGAGGCAACGACTGCGCGTCGTAGGGATCTTGTGCCGTGGGCCGAGCGCGTGCTTGCAGGGGTTGAGACGTGGCTTGAAGGGCGTGAGTATATTGCAGGTGCTGCCTTTACTGTTGCGGATATTCTTATGACGACGGTGCTTCGTCAAGCAAGCCGTGCAAATTTACTGGGTGCCTATCCACGCTGTGAAGCCTATCGTCTGCGTAATGAAGCACGACCCGCTTGGATACGAACAGCTGAGCTCTACGAAGCACGTTTGAGTGCAGATCCAGGCGCGGTCAAGCATGCCGCTGATCCACGTTAATTCCGTGCAAAAAATCGAAATTGTGCTAGGATGGCGAGACAGGTTAACTCATGTATGATTTTTCTATGAAGCACTTCACGGTTATCTATCTTGCTCCGGTCAGTATGCTTGAGGAGTGGATGAAAAAGCCAGAAGCAGAACGGAAAGAGGCGGAGGCGAAAATGCAGCAAGAATGGGGAGCTTGGATGGGTGAACATAAGGACGCGGTACTAAATACGATTGCGCTCGGAACTACCAAGCGCATTAGCCAGAGCGGTATTGAAGACGTCAAGAATGGGATGATGATGTCTTCCTATGTGGCGGCTGAATCGGCGGAAGCGGCAGCGGAGATCTTTAAGAACCACCCACATCTCGGCATCCCAGGAGCAACGATCGAGGTTATGGAAGCGCGTCCGATGTAAGGATAGGAAGATAAACAATGTTATTTTAGAAAAACCTGTCCAGACTAAACAGGTTTTTCTAATGGTGGAGAATAGGGGGCTGGTTCAAGGCTACTGTCTTGTGTACCATAGAATTCTTGTATGATTCATCATAAAAAGTGTATTCCTTCTTTGTTCGAAGATGTACGTACGGGAAAAAAGCGGTTTGAAGTTCGTTTGGCGGACTTTGCGATTGAGAGTGGTGACGAGATGGTCTTAGAAGAGTGGGATCCGGTTCGACAGGCCTATACAGGAAGAACATGTACGATAGAGATCGATTACATTCTCAAAACGAAGGATATGCCAGCATGGACACCTGAGAATGTGGAAAAGTATGGATTTCAAGTGATGCAGATAAAATCCGTCCGTTAATATTTCGGCTTGTGTCGATCTTCCCAGGTCGTGGCCCTTTCATCCCAGGCGGCAAAAAAGAGGACGACGGCCCAGCGCGAATAGTCCGATGTAAAGGTGTCTTGGTCTTTTTGGATGACGTCGTGCCAGCTTGGAACAAAATGTGGATTCGTAAGGGGTTCAAGTTGAATGGCGGGGAAAAAGAGGCCGTAGCCTTCTTCATGGATGACATCTTGTACGGTGTCCGGTGTTTTTCCGATGCGTAGTCCGGGCGCGCTCTCCGCAATCGCGAGCGTCACGATTCCCTTATCGTAATGTCCCGAGGCAAGAAAATCTCCTGGATCGGTATTTGGATATCCTAAAAAGCGAATAGGGGCTTGCAAGAATCGACCGGAGCCCGGTTCAAAAATCTTCTTTTCAATCCCAGGGTACACCTCATCGATAATTTGCACGGCTTCGCGCAGGGTTGGGACGGTAGCCTGGTAGACGATTTTGGCGGCATCCATGAATGTGATAAGTTCAGGGCAATCTGCTCCCGTTTTACGAAAGGCTTCGTCCGCGGCGGCATCATAATGAAAATACTCTCGATTATCAGCCTTGCCCTCAGCGCGTGAGCGGGTCCAATATCCCATTTCCATTTGGCCTTGGTAATCTTCAAGTTTGAAAGCGAACCGTCTCTTCGTAGCTTCTGGCAACTCCATAAAACGAAAGAAGGCTTTCACGGCCGTTTCGATCTCTGCTCGTGAGCAGGTAATGGGCATTTTATGGAACGATTGCGCGTCCAAATCGCGTACCAGGGTTTCGTAGGTGGAGGGCATAACGTAAATAAAGCTAACATAAAACCCGTCTTTCGGCGATTTTTAGTGATGGCGGAGGGAAGCGGTGCTTCACGAACCCAATCTTTAACCCTTAGTTTTAATGTAGTTTTTTCTCTTCTCGCATCATTGCAAGAAGTGTTTGCATTCTGCGCGCCCGTGTCTCCGGTTTTTTTGCGGTTTGTAGACGCCAGGCGATGGCGTACGTGTTGGTCCGATTGAGGGTCTGGAAAAACTTGTAGGCCTGCTCATTCTTTTTCAGTTCTTGTAAAAAATCTTCTGGAACCTCCATGGTGCTTGCGGGGTCGTATGCGTTGTCCCATCGTCCATCCGTTTTCGCGGCGTCGACTTCTTTTTGGCCAGCAGCAACCATACGCTTTGCTTTGGTGAGACGTGCGATGTGTTCGCGGTTGCGTTTCGACCAGAGGCTCTTTGGTCGTCGTGGCGTGAATTTCTGTAAGAACGATTCATCGTCATATGTATTTTTTTGCCCATCGATCCAACCGTAGCAGAGCGCTTCATCCAACGCTTCGGCGTAGCTGACCGTTTTCTTGGCTGAGCTTTTTTTGTATAGGCGAAGCCAGAGGCCGTTTGAGGTTGCGTGGTTCTGAGCCAGCCATTCACGCCACTCCGTAGCGGAGGCGAACGGTTTTATGGGGAGAGTTTTTTTCATGTGAGAGTATGTAGAGTATAGCTGAAGGGTACTTTTAGGGTAGATGGGTCAATCATAGTATTTGTTAAAGTGCGATTCTACTTGGTCGCATCACGTGAGCCACAATGCAAAAACCACCCGATGAAGGAGTGGTTTTT
>CAZTQP010000051.1:0-7204 GCA_964615825.1 uncultured Gammaproteobacteria bacterium | reverse complement strand
TGGCTCCGGGACTAGGGTTCGAACCTAGATAAACAGCTTCAAAGGCTGCTGTCCTACCATTAGACGATCCCGGAATGTGGCGCAATCTTAAAGGAAAGAAGGGGATTCGTCAACGTAGCGGGCGCTGCCTGGAAATAGCGGTAATTACAGCATGATTCGCCTTTAGGTCATTGCTTTGCTAATCTAGAATAAAATATGTCCCCTCAAGTCATTGGGTTTGAAGATGAGCGCCAACTCGTGGAAGCGTTTGCAGCCGCTCTCAAGCAGCCCGCTCTGTTTGCCTTAGAAACCCAGTACCGTGCCGGAGAATTAACGGTACGCATGCCCACAGTCACGTCGAAGGAAGCAATCTTCATCGCGAATATCCATGAGGATCCGCGCTATGCCCTACGTACCTTGTTCGCCGCCCAAGCCTTGCGACATACCGGAGTAAAACGTCTCACCCTCCTCGCGCCCTGGATCGCCTACGGCCGCCAAGATCGTGTCGCACGCCCCGGAGAAGTTCCGGGTGGCCTCATTGTCGGTGATATGTTGTCACGTCTCTTTGATCGTGTTGTGACGTTGGATGCGCACAGCCCCATGTTCGTAAAATCCTTTCGACGCAAACTTATAAACGTGTGGGTGGCACCAGATCTCGCTTTGCAAAAACGTTTGGGCCCCATTGATATTGTGGTAGCAGCAGATAAAGGCGCCTCTTTACGAGCGAAAGCTTGCGCCACGTCTCTAAAACGCCCACTTGTCGTATTAGAAAAACACCGTGATAAAGACGGTGTACAAACCAAGATTGCTGCGAAGGATATCTCTCGAACAAAAGGGAAGCGTTTACTGATCGTAGACGATATCTCGGACACGGGAGGTACATTGATCACGGCTTCCGCGATGTTACGTCAGCATGGAGCGGAGCATGTATCTGCGCTTGTTTCTCACGTACCTAATCTCGCCATCTTACGGGAGCGTGTCGGCGGTGTCCTACCCGTTGAAGCATTGCATGACCATGCGACGCAGACGATTCAACCGTGTGCGATGCAAGCCTTGATCCGCGCTTTATAGTCTAAAGGCAACATACGTCACCGCTCCCACTTCATCCGTACGGCTACTGTCACGAAATTCCGCCACCATCTTCGGATGAGTTTTTAACCACTTGTGAATCGCCTGGCGCAATACACCTGAGCCGCGCCCGTGGATAATCCGTACAATTTGTTCTTTGTGATACCAATGCGCGTGCAAAAACTGCTCCAATTCCCCAAGCGCGATCGCTACACTCGTCCCATGCAAATCTAACTCGGACGCTGCCCCGAGTTCCGCTGAAAAAAATAAGGCGTCGAATTTTGGATTCATAGTTATATTCCCCTCCGTCCTTATTCCTGTATACTCCTTATCATATGTCACACCCGTTTGGCGAACATGGACCGGATACCTTTGTCAGTATCGGACGAGTAGAGGAGTGGAATGATCAACAAGTGCGCGAGGTAAAGGTCCATAAAAAACCTATGTCCGTCGTACGGCTGGGAGAGCGTTTCTTTGCATTAAATAGTATCTGCCCACATATGGGCGGACCAATGTCCTGCGGGCCCGTTTCCGATGGGAAGTTGCATTGCCCTTGGCATGATTGGGCATTTGATATCGAAACAGGGAAGTCACCCAATGGTCACTGTTTAACTCGTTATCAAGTAAAAGTAGAAGAAGGGGAGGTAAAAGTTGGTTGGGTCATCCCACAAGTATAAAGGCTATGACGAAGAGACAGTTGTATTCTCTCATAACGACTATCCTTGCGATCATAGCGATTCTTTTTAAGGTTGTTCCTGGAGAAGAGTCCGTTAATCAAAATACTCCTGTTGTCGTATCCTCAGCGACAAGTACAGAGACGAATCCATCCAGTGAAGAGACTCTCTTACGCGTCGAAAACACTTCATCCACGCCTACATATCCAACCAATGCCACTGTTATCCATGTCGCTGATGGCGACACGCTCGAAGCGCAAATGGATGGAGCCTCGAGCACGATCAAGGTTCGATTCCTGGGAGTAAACACCCCAGAGACCGTTGATCCTCGTCGCGCCGTTGAATGTTTTGGGAAAGAAGCCTCCGCCTTCACAAAACAGCTATTACAAGGAAAGCGTATCCTGCTCAAAGAAGACCCGCTGGCCGATAATATCGATAAGTACGGAAGATCGTTAAGAAATGTTTTTCTCGAAGATGGCACCGACGTAAATGCCTTACTCGTGAAAGAAGGGTATGCCTACGCGTATGTCTCATTTCCTCAAGACAAGCGCCGTAAAGCCGAATTAAAACGCTCACAAGAAGAAGCAAAATTAGCAAAGAGGGGATTGTGGAAACTTGAGACCTGTGATGGGATGAAGTAAATCGTATGCCAAAACTCTCTCCCTTCCACGCTCGTCTCATCATGGCGATTGCAAGCTTGATTGGCTTATTTGCCTCAGGCTATCTCCTCTATACTTATCTATCCGGTGTACCGATCGCCTGTGGAGCGGGGGGGGGATGTGACGTCGTCCGGCTCTCAAAATGGGCGTGGACGTTTGGCCTTCCGCGTCCCTTCTTTGGAATCCTTTTTTATGTAGGGGTATTCGGGATTTTAGTTGCGCGGGTCGCGACAAGCTGGCAAGCGCGTTGGCTCTATCGTTTGACGATCGTGGCGGCGGCTCTCGGATTTGTTGAGTCTGCCTTTCTCTTTTTTGTGCAATGGCTGGATATCCAAGCGTTCTGCATTTGGTGTTTATTGTCTGCGGCTGCCGCCACCGTGATCGCGGGCGTCGCCTGGTTCGATCGCTTAGAAGAGCATAGGCATGTTTCCGCCCAAAAAGAATTGAAAGCCTATTTTATCTCACTGCTCATCTTCGCTCCGCTTGCCCTCGGGATATTTGCTTGGCTGATCCAGCCGCAAGCACCACCCGTAAACGTGCAGGAAATACGTCCTACAAAATAAACAAACAAAACGACCCCCACTATGGAGGTCGTTTTGTTTTAAGATTTCCTTACGGCATCTGCTGTTCTTTGTGTAGAGCTAAACACACCGAGTTAATACAGTATCGTTTGCCGCCCGCTTCTTTTGGTCCGTCATCAAAGACATGTCCAAGATGCGCGCCACATTTTTTACAGGTAACTTCTGTGCGTTTCATGCCGTGGTCCGCGTCTTCATGGAGCTCAACATTGGCAAGGTTTGCAGGCTCGGTAAAGCTTGGCCAGCCCGTTCCAGAGTCAAACTTGGTGTTAGAAGAGAAGAGTTCCGTGCCACAGACGGCGCAACTGTACATACCTTTTTCATGGCTATTCCAATAGGCGCCGGTAAAGGGAGCTTCCGTGCCTTTTTCACGGGCGACGTGGTAGAGCTCAGGAGATAATTCTCCATCTGGTTTCATGGGGAGAGAAGACATAGGAAATGAGGTTAAGAAGGTTGCATAAGCTGACTGAAGCGTTCGCGAACTTTTTCTAATTTAGGATTGATCACGAACTGACAATAGGCCTGTTCAGGATGGGTGAGGAAATAATGATGATGATACGCTTCTGCTTCATAGAATGTCTCAAGCGGAACCACCTCTGTGACCACCGTATTCTTTAAATCTCCTTCGTTCAAAGCTTTTATGAACGACAGCGCCTCACTCTTCTGTTCCTCCGTTGTATACAAGATAATGGAGCGATACTGAGTCCCAATATCATTTCCCTGGCGATTCAAGGTTGTAGGATTATGCGCGGCAAAGAACACCGTCAATAAATCTTTATAAGAAATAATCGCAGGATCATATTCAATGCGCAACACTTCTGCGTGGCCAGTCTCTCCACTACACACGGCATCATATGTCGGATTAAGCGTCTGGCCGCCCGCATATCCTGGCATGACCGCGACGACCCCTTTTAATTGCTCAAACACCGCTTCAATACACCAGAAACACCCACCACCAAAAACTGCTATTTGATTCGTTGATGACATAGGTTTTTAGCCAAAGGTAAATGTATACGCTTTTAATCCGGCCTTCTCTATCGTGAGTTCAAGGGTGTGTGCCCCCGTTTCCGTTCCGTCTTTCAGAAGGTGATAAAGGCGCTCTGCTTCCACCATGATATAACTCTCCCCATTCGCAAATTGCACGTCTGTTCCTGCTTGCGCGGGCTCTAGAGCTTTCCCATCACGACGGATCGTCATTTTAATAGATGAAGCCGCGCTGCCAACAAAGAATATATTATTTGCTTGGTAACGGTAGATGATTCGTCCTCCGGCCGCTTCTGTCTCTGTATATTCGGGATGGAAATTCCATGCGCCCGCTAAGTACAGGCTGTTTAATTTAGGATTCGTTGGAGCTTCAAATTGCTGTAAGCCTTGAACATTCGGTGTTCCATTCGAGAGGGTCTCGTTGCGGGCTGCGCCAAAGTAGGTCTCAGGGCTAATCCCTTGGCCTGGGTAGGTGGAGGTCGTATCCACGAGTCCGGTAGGCACGACCGCCATAGGACGCTTCTCGCGTTCCGCTTTTTCCATCAACAATTCCTGAATTTTCTTCTCGGTCTCGTCGTATCCACCCTCTCCAATATGGTCGTAGACGATATAGCCATCAAGATCAATCAAATATTTACGTGGCCAGTAATTATTTCCATAGGCATTCCAGGTCCCATAGTCATTATCGAGGACAACAGGGAATTTGATGCCGTAGCGCGCCATTTCTTTTTGCACATTTTCAATCTTCCGTTCAAACGCAAATTCTGGGGTGTGGATGCCGACGATCTCTAAGCCCTGATCCTTATACTTGTCATACCATGCATTAAGGTAGGGGAATGTGCGAATACAATTAATACAACTATACGTCATGAAATCAATGAGGATCACTTTTTTGCCGACTAATCCACCGATCGTAAGTGGATCCGTATTCACATAGCCAGCGGGATCGGTAATTTCGCGATAGCGTGGAAATGGCTTGTTCATATAGGCCATCGACCCGGCTTCCATACTAGGCGTTTCAGAGCCAGTGACGGGCATGTCCGCCTGGTTCATGGGTTGAGCGCGTGTGAGTAAGGATGTTTCAAGAGCGGAGGTGGGGTAGTAGCCTTTTTGTACGAGATACGTCTGTAGGTCTTTGTCCTTACCTGTCAGGATCAAAATACCCACCAAGATAAATAACACACCTAAGCTACGTTTAAACCATCCCCGTGGATCGGCCGCAAAACGTGCCCCTTGAATGAAACGTTGGCCGAGCAAGCTCACGAGCAGCAACATCAGGGATAAACCGATCGCATAGGCGATGAGGTAGACGAGGCCAGCCGCAAAGCTACGCGGTAATACCGTCGCCAAGATCAAGAAATAAGTAGGGGAGCAGCTTGAAAACACAGGCCCAAGCGACATTCCCATTAAAATATCACTCCCATGTCCTTTGACCTTGGCTGAATCGGCGAGGAGAGCATCGGAACGGTTACTAAGCCCGAGCTTCACGTTGATATTTTCCCAGAGCTTAGGAAAAACACTAATTAATCCAAAGATAATGATGATAATCCCGGAAATAAGGCTCCAAACGGATTGCGGGATATTGATGAAGACCGTACTGAATTTGAGAATAAGGGTGAACAAGACAATCGCGACCGCGAGCGAAGCCGTGATCACGTATGGGTTACGTTTGCGGCCACCTTGGACAGAGCCGCCGATAATAATCGGAAGAAGAGGTAAAACGCAAGGTGCGAGTACCGTCAAGATACCAGCGATGAATGAGATGAGAAGAAGGGTCATACGGATAAAAGAAGTAAGAAGCTATGTAAAGTATACTTTACATTAGAAAATATGACAAGGTTAAAGAACCTTCAATAAAATAGAGTTAATTCTTAACCTGGTAGTACCAACGTGTGATCAATTTCGCTGCAACCATTCCTACGAGCGTCAGAATAAGCCATGAATCAAGCTGATGACGGACCGTCTGTAAAATAATCCCGGCTACGAGCAACCCGGATCCTACAAGAAAGCCATTACGCCCCGCAGTAAGTCGATGTTGGTCTTCGCGTTCATCGCGTGCCTCTTCTTTCCAGATGTAGACGGCAAACAAGATAAAAACGGCGAGTAAGGTAACTAAGATAAACGAACTAGCCATGGTCGGCATCCATGTCGTTTGCAAGGGTTGAAAACAAAGGGCGGCTAATAAAATGAGCAGCACCGCTAATAAGGGTTCGATAAAGGTCTTATTTTTCATAGATAATAGAAAAAAGGTCTTCAACGGGTCGTTTAAAAAACCGCGCGATGCGTAATGCCAACAGGACGGAAGGGGAGTAGTTCCCTTTCTCCAGGGCGATCACGGTCTGGCGCGTAACACCAATAGCCTCCGCAAACGCCTCTTGGGTCACGCCCGCCTCTGTACGATACTGGTGTACGTGATTTTTGACTATTTCTTGCATAGACGAGCTGGGAGAGTGGGTAGGAGTGAAGTAGGAGAATGGCTCATGTGGAATTATCCTTGTGTAGATGTTGTCACTTCGTCCGGAATAAACCTAAGAGCGGCTCCATTAATACAATAGCGTTTCCCTGTTGGCTCTGGTCCATCATCAAATACATGGCCCAAATGTCCACCGCATTTGCTCGTGACGACTTCTGTGCGGGGCTGAAAGGGCATGCTTGTATCCTCCTCAAGCTTCACCGCCTCAGAATTAATCGGCGCCCAAAAACTCGGCCAGCCGGTCCCAGAATGGTATTTCTGCTCTGAACGAAAGAGAGGTTCTCCGCAATCCGCGCTTACGTAGGTTCCAGGACGCGTTTCTTCCTCAAGGGGACTCGTATAGGGACGCTCTGTGCCAGCTTCACGCATAATATAATATGTTTCTGGTGAGAGAAGCTGTCTCCATTCCGCGTCTGTTGTAGTAGCCGAGCGCGCGATGGCGAGCGTGGAACTGGTAGCCGATGGAGAGGGGAAAGGGGAACGGGGCGTTCGTGTCCGTTGCAGAACATTTGCTCCGATGATGGCGACACATACGACACCAAAGCCGATTCCTAAGAAAAGAGAGCGAGGCATAGGTTATGGATGGAGTATTGCATGACTCTGGATAAATGTCTAGTTAACTTTACAATATGGTTAAAACTAATAAGAAATGCAGGATCTCTCCTTGGAGGGAGTTCATGAAATTCGAGTCACGTTCCAGCATCTTTAGTAAATGGCTGTGCCTGTGAGCTACAATGTAAAAACCACCCGATAAGGAGTGGTTTTTACATGGTGCAGCGGCTGGGATTC
>CAZTQP010000050.1:0-7364 GCA_964615825.1 uncultured Gammaproteobacteria bacterium | reverse complement strand
TGTTTCACGTGAAACATTTTATAATTTAAATGTGCGAAATTGTTTTGGTATTAACTTATAAATTTTTTTGAGTGATTGAGCTTTTGCTTAGGGAGTGTATTGTTTCACGTGATAAAATACACTCTGTTATTCAGGCGTTGATCAGTAGCTTTAGTAAATGTTTCACGTGAAACATTTTTATCTATAGTAAGATCTGACGATGGTCCGCCCACCAGCTTTTAAGCTAATGTTTCACGTGAAACATTATTATGCGACGCATAGCGCATATGGAGATGGTTCGTGGCCGCTAATTTTTTAGTATATGATTTAGAGTATTGTTTTACGTGAAACAATACTCTAACCAACAAGCTAAGATCATGAAGGTAAATGCCTCAGCTGTTTTGAGATTGATGTAATCTAGGATCTATTTTTGATTGGGCAAATGTTTCACGTGAAACATTATTATACGACACTTGTGTTTAATGCCCTAGCTATGAATCTGTGTGCTGAACAGCTCAATTGATAAAGAATTAACGCATTGTTTCACGTGAAACAATGCGTTAATAAGTCAGGTGTAGAGCTACGACGGCGGAAAGATTCAGGCATTTACATTGTTAGAAAGATGGCTTTTGAGTGTCTATGTGGATCTAATTCATGGGGCGCGCTTTACCGGTGTGTTTAACGAGTATCTTCAAAGCTAGTTTTTTGATAAATGTTTCACGTGAAATATTATTGTGCGACTCTAAAAATGGTATTTATTATCTTGTATTAGCCAAATTAACTGTTGCATATTATATTTTACGACTCTTATGGTACTTCTTTTAAGAGCCTAATTTTAAAGTCTGTTTATGTAATTCTATCATCCTGTGGTCATGTCTGTGCGAAGATCTTTTACATGCCGAATAAAGAGGGTGCCCTCCACACGACTGATTAGATGTAGATACTTGGGTAAAAAGTTTTCGATCTCTTCTATCCTTCCGAGTGAGTCCTGAAGCTGCTTAGTATAGCTGGTTATGGTACTATCTTTGAGATGAGATTTGTTTCTTTTGTCCTTTTGTTGTTTTTGTTGCTGGTGCAGCCTAGTTTTGGGATGTCGAGTGTGACGTATCAGATTAATTGGGATGCGATTAATGTTGGAGGGGATGATTTTGCTTCGAGTTTGAATTATCAATTGAATGATTCGTTGGGGGGGATTGCAGATGGAACGAGTACCGGAGTGTTGTATGGGTTGCAAGCCGGGTATCGAGCGGCTGAATCTACTACGGAACATTTACGTTTTACTTTGGGAGCGCAGGAATCGGCGACACAAGTTACTTACTCGGCGTTTTCTGCTGGAGCGAAGACGGTGACGGTATCCTCCGCAGGATACATGAGTGTCGGAGATTATGTGGGGGTTATTGAAAATGTAGGATTTTCGCAGCTGGTGGGATTGGGTCGAGTGGTGAGCATTGTGAGCAATGTGATTACAGTGGATGGGTGGAGTGGGGACATGGCAAGCATGAGTGCCACGCCAACGGGAGGGAACGATTTTGTTTACCGTTTAGGCGGTACGGCGTTAGCCTTCGGAACCGTAACGGCTGGTAACCAAAACACTTCTCTAGCGGCTGTATCTGTTGATTCTACCGTAGCAGCTGGATATACCGTCTATGTGCAAGGAGACGGACTGTTGCGTTCTACCGGAGCTACCATTGCTCCTGTAACGGATGGGGCCGTGTCCGTTGGAAGTGAGGAGTACGGGATGAGTGTGACTGGGACGCGCGCTTTTACTCCGGGTGTAGATATAGCGGTTTTGTCTACTCAGCGTATTATCGGGCAGAGTATAGCTGCATCGACCGCCACGGGAGATCGGGTGGGGATGACGTTTAAATTATCAACAACGGCTGCTACAGCGGCGGGTACATACGGGCAAACGGTTTACTATACGTTAACGGCGAATTATTAACGTATGAAAGGAGCTTTGTTTGTCTTGCGAGGATGTGTCGGGGTTTTGGTGGTTGGAATGTTCGTACTAAGTGGAGTTGACGTGCTGCAGGCGATGGAAGTGAAGCCCCCGCTCGTGGAGTTGAGAACGACGGCCGGAGAATCAGCAGCGACGGTGTTTATTTTGAAAAATACTCAGGCGGTGGAACAGACGTATGCGTTTAACATTCAGGGGTTTGTAGCACAGGGTGACAAGGGTCAACAAACGTTTTTACCTCCTGAGAACATAGGAGGATTACCGAGTTGGCTGTATTTAAAGATGCCGCGAGTGACATTGGCTCCGGGTGCGGCGGCTTCTATTCCGATTTTATTTCGTCCGCCGGCTGGGACGGAGGCAGGAGGGTATCAGGCGGTCGTGTTTATTTCGCGTGTCATTCCCGGGCAAGTGGAGGGAGTGGTGTTGGGGGGTCGGGTTGGGGTTTTGGTGTTTGCGACGGTTGAAGGGGATGTACGTAGAGCAGTATCGATTACTTCGTTTCAACGAGTATCACCAAGGTGGAGCTTAGATTTTTCTCCTCGTTTTGAAGTGGCATTGCGTAATGAGGGTCAAGCGCATGAAGTACCAGGTGGTACGGTGGTGATTAAGAATGTGTTGGGGCAAACAAAAGAGAAGGTTTCTTTGCAGACGGCTGAGCGAATTGGCCGAATAATCCCTGGTTCTGACCGGCGATTTGACGTTGCGTCTGTAAAAAAAGATGGATGGGTTGATGGGTGGGGATTGGGTTTGTATCAAGCGGAATTTTTATTGGAGGAACCGTTTATGGCACGAGCGGACGGGGGGTGGTTTTTTGTGATACCATGGAAGATGTTGGGAGTATTCGCGCTGGTCATGGTATTTTCGATTGGAAGAAGCGTGTGGCGGAGAGCGTAGTGTTTTGGAGAAGGTGCGGGTAGGTCGCGTTTCTTCTCGATGATGTTACGGTTCTCCTCTTTTTTTCGGGCGGTGATTATTTTTAGCACCGCTAGTTTATGTTTAGTGTGTGTTGATGTGCGAGCAGCGTCTTTAACGACGATGCAGGATGTGATGACGCGACAGAAGATCTCGCTTCCCTCAAACCATGAATTGGGATTTGTGACACCGTCCGGCGTAGATGCGTCTTCGGATACGATTACGATAGTATTTGGATCAGGATTTACCCTAACGACCATTGGGGTCCCTGATATAGCGCTTAGCCATGGGGTTACCACCGGTTTTGAAACTCTGGAAACGCTCGCGGCAAGCGCAGCTATCGGGGTTTGGGGGGTAAGTGTGTCTGGACAGATGATTACTCTTACGGCTCCCACGGATGCCAGTAGCGGCGAGATTGGTGCGGGGCAGCGGGTGGTGATACGAATCGGGACATCGACCGGTGGTGCTGGGCAAATTACTAATCCAGCGACGGCAGGGACATATCGAATCACTGTCGGTGGGGTATTTGGTGATATGGGAGAGCTCATGATTCCAATCGTGAGTAATGATTCTTTGACGGTGAGTGCGACGGTTCCGCCGGCGTCTGCTGGCGGAGGGGAGACTGCGGGTGGTGATACAGGAGGAGGTGGTGCAACAGCTGGACCACCGCCACCGCCACCGCCAACGGTTCCACCCGTGTCGGAGCCGGCACCGCCAACGGTTGTTACTCCTCCTGTTACTCCACCAACTGAGCCACCTCCGCCTACGACAGGCCCTACGCCCGAAGGAAGTGCGGGAGGTGCGGCTGCAGGGGCGGGAAGTGGGAGTGGAGGGGGAGGTGCGACGGCTGGATCGGGCGTGTCCACTCTTGCGTTTCGTGAGGCGCGCGTCGTTTCTTTAGAAGAGCGATCCGTCGTCTTAACATGGGAGACGGACCGCCCAGCTTCTGCCCTCATTGAATATGGGGTAGACGATTACCGTTTGCGTGTTGCAGAGGACGCGATTTTGCGTACGCACACGTTACGTGTAAATGGGCTTCAATCGGACACGCTATACCAATTTCGTATTACGGCACGGGCGGGAGGTCAAGTAGTGAGCCGACGGGTCACGGCGCGAACATTATCTGACGTAACAGCTCCGACGAATCCATCAGAGCTGCGAGCGATTGGTCAGGAGGGACAAGTTGTTCTCGAATGGCTGAATCCTGTTTCGGATGATTTTGCAGAGGTTATTGTACTTGCTCGCGATGATCGTTTTGCGACAAGTTTATCTGATGGGCGAGAGGTGTATCGTGGAACAGGGCAGGGGGCGGTTGATAGTGGTCTTTTACCAAGACGTACCTATTACTATGCGTTATTTGCTCGCGATCGAAATGGGAATGTTTCGAGTGGAGCGATTGCATCAGCACAGACGTGGGATGCGGTGATCCCGTCTCTTCCAAGCGTTACAACAACGATTCCTGAGCCACTTTTACCAATCGAAGAGCCATTTTTTGGAATTGTGAGAGAGATCGAACCAATATGGTCTGATGAAAGCGGATCGTTTAGATTTCAGGCGATTGAAGGTGTATTTGAAGCCTTCGCTCTTCAGTCGATAAGAGTTGTCGTGCCAGAACGAATTGAGGGACAGCGTGTAGAACGTGCTGAGATACGGTTTGCGGGAGGACGATATCAATTCGTAAGGGATGCAGCGGGCACATGGTCGACGACGGTACGTTTACCATCGCAAGGGAGAGCGGAAGGGGAGGTAGAAGTGGTACTAGAAGATGGGTCACGAGCACGAATGGAGATTGTTTTCGTTCTTAAAGAAAGATTCAGTATCTTAGAAGAAGCGAGTCAGCAAGCGGCGTCAGGGACAGAGATTCGTGTCATGCGACAGACATCGGATGGGCTCGTGACCTGGGATGTAAAAACATCGGCGCAGATAAACCCATTTTTTACCGGGATAGATGGAAGGTATGGGTTTTTTGTTGAACCGGGGACGTATCGTTTGTTTATTCGTAAGGAGGGATTTTTATCTTTTGACCAAGAGGTGGTCGTAAAGGGGAATATCCTCGGTGTTCCGCTTTCACTTCGGATGGCGACCCCGATTCAGCAAGCGCTTGCGAATGCCCGGGAAATTTTGGAGTCACCGGCGGTGCAGGAGGTGAATAAGCAAGTAGTGGCACCGGTTGCGGTTGCGGTTGCGGTAACGAACTTGGCCACGGCGGCTTCGGCAACGAGCGTCTTTCGATATCTTTATTTTTTATTTACACAACCTCTTCTTTTATTGCGACGGCGTAAGCGTACGCAGTGGGGAACAGTGTATAATGCCTTATCTAAAAGGCCGATTGATTTGGCGATTGTTCGTTTATTGGATGCGGCGAGTGGTCGTGTGGTGCAGACGCGTATCACCGATGTACAAGGTCGATATTCATTTTTTGTAAAACCAGGCACGTATCGGCTACAGGCAGTAAAGCAGGGGTTTCGTTTTCCTACCCAGTATCTTGCGAAAGATCGAGAGGATGGGGCGCTTATTGATCTGTATCATGGGGAATTGATTGAGGTGACGCAGAGTGGGGCGCTTGTGGCGGCCAACATTCCCGTTGATCCTGACGAGGTAATTGAGAAAACTCCTAAGAAGATGGCGGCAGAAAAGAGATTTCGTGTATTTCAACGTGTGGGAGCAAGCGTAGGGTTAGTTGCTTCGTTAGGGTCGCTTATCTTGTCGCCAGGATGGTTAACAGGAGGGTTTTTTCTCCTGCAAGTGCTGACATTCGGCTTATTTTATCGTTTAGCCGCTGCGTCTAAGCCCAAGGATTGGGGGATCGTTTATGATGGTTCTTCTAAGCGAGGCTTAGGCCAAACGGTGGTACGTATTTTTGATAAACGGTTTCATAAATTGTTGGAAACGCAGATTACAGATAAAGAAGGAAAGTATGCATTTTTTGCTGGCCCGAATGTTTATATGCTAATGGCGGATAAGGCCGGGTATGAAGCATACCATTCACCGGATTTAGACCTTACCCAAGCTAAAAATCCAGTTGTCTCAGAAAAGATAGTTCTGCATCCAAAAAAGAGTTGATCACAGGTTATCCACAATTTTTACACAAAGAGTGTTTTTTGTATCTATACAGATAAGTCCTGGGTTGAGCCAAAAACTACAGATAAGAAAAGACGTCTATACTTAAACAAGATATGTTTGTGTCTGGACGTTTCCGTTCTTTATGGGTGACTCGTGTTCGCGGGTTAGCGTTTTTATTGTTTGCGATCAGTCTTTTTCAATGGGTGGATGTTTTGCCCGTTCAAGCGGCAGCAGGCATTAATCGTCAAATTAGTTATCAAGGAAAGCTGTTGAACGCAGGAGGGACGGCGGTGGCTGATGGGACATATCAAATGAAGTTCAGCCTGTATTCTGCTTCGTCAGGTGGGACGACTCTTTGGACGGCGTCTGGAACGACAGCGTTACCGACGGCAATTCCTGTAGCGGTTCAGAATGGGTTGTTTAGTTTGTTATTGGGTGACTCGTCGGCAGAGGGATTTTGGCAGAATACGCTTGATAGCGTGCGTTGGGATACGGATACGATCTATCTGGGCGTGACGATTGGGTCTGATAGTGAAATGAGTCCGCGTAAACGGTTAGGGGCGGTGCCACAGGCGTTTAATGCGGAGCAGTTGCAAGGGATGTATGCGTCGAGTACGGCGAGCGGTGGTCAGAATTTATTTACTGTGAATCAAACGGAGAATAATGCCGCTACGAGTTCACGTACGGCTTTACTGGTTCGTTCAAACGGAACATCGAATCAGAATGATTTTCTTCTGCGTGGCGTGAATGACCAGGATGCGACGGTATTTTCACTTAACCGACAGGGGTCGGTGACGAGTTCAGGAAATTTTGTATTTACGGGAAATGGAACCTCGACGGTGAGTGGGTCGGTGAGTATTGGAGGAAATACTTCATCGAGTCGCTTAACAGTTGACCAAGGATTAACGGTGTATGGGAATACGAGCTTGGGGGGGAGTTCGGCGCAGACGGTAACAGTATCGGGGAGATTTAATAGCTCACTCCTTCCATCACTGGATGGGTCTTGGAGTTTGGGATCGGCGAGTTTACGTTGGTTGGATGGGAATTTTGTGAATGTATCGAGCACGAATGTGTCGAGTACGTTTCTTTACGCACAGTATGCTTCTTCAACGAATTTTTTTGCGGATAGAGCTTCATTTATCAATGTAACATCAACGAATTTTTACACGTCGAATTTTTCTACGGATTATATCCAGGCGCAAATGGTGAGCAGTTCGTTTGCTCAGTTGCGTAGAATACAAACGGATTCAGTGGATGTAGCAATCCGAGCTACGTCTACGATTCCTCTGATTCATAGCGTTGCTATGGCGGGGGAGGCAGGGCGGATCTATGTGAATGACCGATATGCGGTGGCGGAGCATGTGGATACGCATCAATTTACCTTGTTTGATATTACGAGCTCCACTCATCCGTTAAACTTGGGGATTAACAGTTTTCCGAGTACGGGTTTGAC
>CAZTQP010000049.1:0-7687 GCA_964615825.1 uncultured Gammaproteobacteria bacterium | reverse complement strand
TATGCAAATTTTCTGGCAGGGATTTTCGAGTGTGCGGATTGAGTCCCAACAGGGGGATCAGCAGGCTACTTTGATCACGGACCCGTTTGAAGCGGAGACGGGGCTTAAGTTTCCTCGGAGTTTAACGCCGAATATTGTGGCGTTGTCGCATCAGCAAAAGGATCGTTTTCCTCTGAATGTGTTTGAGAGCAAGCCATTTGTGATGGCTGACCCCGGAGAATATGAAGTGAATGGAGTATTCGCCTATGTGATTCCCTTGGCCGACGCTGAGCATCCATGGCCACATACGCTCATGTATCGGTTTGAGATTGAGGGGATGTCGGTGGGATTTTTGGGGGGAGCGGATCGCTCGCTTACGGATGCGGAGCTTGGAAAACTTGAGGATATTGATATTTTATTATTGCCGGTGGGAGGAGATGACCGTTTGAGTGCGAAGCAAGCAATTGAAACAATTAGCGCGATTGAGCCAAGAGTTGTCGTGCCGCTTTACCATCATATTGAAGGGGTGAAAAAGATTTTGGGAACGGCGGATGCGTTTTGCAAAGAATTAGGCGTGTGCCAACGCCAGGATGCGAATCGTTTGAAGATCTCTCGTAAGGATTTGCCAAGTGAGGATTTGTTGGTTGCTGTGTTGGAAAAAGCTTAGAAAATAAATTAGGCGATGGGCTCGCACACCCACGCTTTTTTTATTCCTACAGAAATCGCATTCCGCCAAAGCTGTTTGTGGCGGTCCGGAGCCACCCCCTGCAGCCACACGCGGCCGCAACGGGGGAATGTCTCCTTGCTCAGACAGCTGTAGGAATAAAAAAAGCGTGGGTGTGCGAGCCCTAGGTGGGGAGGTAGAGAGGGGGAAGGGGATTGGGTTGCTCGGGATCGATTTGTTTTTGTGATAAGATGGTGAGCGATAACAGATACTTTTTCTATATGATTCGTAAGCGTCGTTCTTTGTCGTCTGGTCGACCGTTGGGGGAAGCGGTTCCTGTTTCGCGTGCGCGTGTGAGCCAGCCTCCCGCGCGGAAACGAGCGGCAACACGTGTTGAAGAGGAGGCTCGTACGAAACAACAATTGATCGAGCTCTATGCTGAGAAGCGGCGTGAGCAGGGGGTGAAGCCTATGGGACGGGGGTCTTTGATGGTTACGATTGCGCTCGTTGTTTTGATCGCAGTGGGTGGATGGTGGTTGACGTTTGGGGGGAGTTTGCGAGAAGGCTCAACGGGCTCGGAGAGCTTGTTTCAGGGGTTGCGTGAGCGGACACAGGATTTGGGGCAGCAGATTGGGAGTCCGCCCTCACTGGAGCCGGTAAAACCGTTGTTGGTTCCTTCAGAGGGGGCAACTGGGACGCAAAGCTTGCTTGGGTCATCGAATTCAACGGGGACGAATCTGGGGCTTGCTACGAGTACAAATACAGGGGCGACAACGACGATATCTCGTTAGGAGGGGGTGTCGTAGCTTAATCTTAGGAATAGCCTTGACAATCGGGCTAGATTTTTCTTTGCCCGTAGGCCAAAATGCGGATGATTTTATGTCTGAAAAGCAACCTCTTACGACGTCCATTGGGAACGTCCAGCCCCGCCCATTAGTAGAGGAAATCCAAACTTCGTTTTTAGATTACGCCATGAGCGTGATCGTCGACCGTGCGCTCCCTGATGCCCGTGATGGATTAAAACCAGTGCACCGCCGCATTTTGTATGCGATGTGGTCGATTGGGTTGCGTGCCAATGCCAAGTTTCGTAAATCGGCGACGGTGGTTGGTGAGGTGTTAGGTAAGTACCATCCCCATGGAGATACAGCCGTGTATGACTCCATGGTGCGTATGGCGCAGGATTTTAACATGCGTTACATGTTGGTGCGTGGCCAAGGAAACTTCGGCTCGATGGATGGAGACAGTGCGGCTGCCATGCGTTATACGGAAGCAAAGCTCACGGGAATTGCGGAAGAGATGTTGATGGATATCGATAAAGATACGGTGGATTTTAAACCCAACTACGACGGCTCACATGATGAGCCAAAGGTTTTGCCTTCGAAGCTCCCAAACTTGCTATTGAATGGAACGCTAGGGATTGCGGTCGGGATGGCGACAAACATTCCTCCGCATAACTTAACCGAGTTATGTAATGGAATTGTGGCGTTGATTGAAAATGCCGATATTACGATTGAGGAGCTCATGCAGCATATTCCGGGACCTGATTTTCCTACCGGTGGGATTATTTACGACACCAACGCGATTAAAGCGGCGTATGCCACAGGTCGTGGAGGAATTGTGATGCGGGCGCAGACGGAGATCGTGGAAGAAAAGGCAGGATCGTTCCAGATCATCGTGAGTGAATTGCCATATCAGGTAAATAAGGCGCAACTGGTCGAAAAGATTGCGGAACTTGTGAATGAGAAGAAGATCGAAGGTATTCGTGATTTGCGTGATGAATCGAATAAGGAGGGGGTACGCGTTGTGGTTGAATTGAAGAAAGATGCGTATCCAAAAAAAGTTTTGAATACGTTGTTTAAGATGACGCAGTTACAGGAATCGTTCCATGTAAACTCGTTGTGTTTGGTGGAGGGGATTCAGCCCCGTATTTTGACGATAAAGGGATTGTTGGAAGAATATCTTGGTCATCGCAAAGAAGTGGTACGGCGTCGCACGCAGTATGAGCTTGATCGTGCCAAGGAGCGCATGCATATTTTGGAGGGGTTGAGGATTGCCTTGTTGCATATCGATGATGTGATCGCGACGATCAAAAAATCTAAAGACAAGGATGAGGCTAAAGGGAATTTGATCAGCAAGTTTAAGTTGTCTGAGATCCAGTCGATGGCGATCTTGGAAATGCGCTTGCAACAATTGGCGAATTTGGAACGCCTTAAGGTTGAACAAGAATATGACGAGAAGATGAAGATTATTGCCGAGCTTGAATCAATTTTGGCGTCCGTGAAGAAAATGCTTGCGATCATTAAGAAAGAAGTTGTGGATTTGCGTGATAAGTTTGGCGATGAACGTCGAACGCTTATCATTCCTCATCCAGTGGGCGAATTCTCCATGGAGGATTTGGTGCCTCAAGAAGAAACGATGGTCATGCTCACCACGGATGGATATATCAAACGCATTGCCCCGGATACGTTTCGTACGCAAGCGCGCGGTGGTAAAGGCGTGATTGGACTTGAGACAAAGGATGAGGACTCTGTTAGCCAACTGTTTACGACGAACACGCATACGGATGTGATGTTCTTCACGAGCCGTGGCCGTGTGTTCCGGTTGAAGACGTATGAAATTCCACAAGGGACACGTACCTCTAAAGGGCAAGCGATTGTGAACTTTTTGCAGCTTGCGCCAGGTGAAAAGGTAACGGTGACGCTTCCGATGGATAATTTGGAAGGGACGAAGCATTTGGTTATGGTCACGAGTGGAGGGACGATCAAAAAATCTGACTTAGAAGACTTTGAAAATGTACGGCGCAGTGGGTTAATTGCGATCAGCTTAGGCGATGGTGATGAGCTTACCTGGGTTAAGCCTTCTTCTGGAAAGGACGATATCTCGCTCGTGTCACGTGATGGCCAGTCGATCCGCTTTAACGAGGATGATGTCCGTTCAATGGGTCGTACGGCTGCGGGAGTACGCGGGATCAAGCTTAAGAATGCGCAGGATTATGTGGTGGGAATGGATATTATCAATCCTGTGCTCGCGGATAAGGGCGATTTGGAACTCTTTACGATTACGGAAAATGGTCTTGGCAAGCGCACGAGCTTGGCCGAGTACAAACAACAGGGTCGTGGAGGGTCGGGTGTGCGTACGGCCAAGGTGACGGATAAGACAGGTGGTGTGGTGGGGGCGTTTATCTCCCACAAGGACAGTGAAAGTGATTTGATCTTGATCTCGAAGAAAGGGATTGTGATTCGCATGCCGTTCAAGTCGGTTCCATCGTTGGGACGCGATACGCAAGGGGTCAGAGTGATGCGCTTTAAGGAAGCTGGAGATTTGGTGAGTAGTGTGGCGTTTGTGTAATCCTTTAGGTTTATTTATTCATCTTTTTAAAGTATATGCGTGAAACTCCACCCTCTAAAGAACGAGCCCCCCATATTGTTCGCTATTCGCAAGATTTTTTAACCAGTATCCAGCTTCCTGTTGATATACCTCTTGAGGTCGTTTGGTTAGGTAAGCCTGCTTTTTCGGCACATGGTGTATGGTATAATAAGAAAGATGGCGAACGTCGTTCACTTCCTTTTTCGGGTCCAGAGTTTGCTGCTGTAGCTGTTGGTGATAAGGTCATTTTTCAAGCATTATAAATTGATTCAACTTTCTGGAAAGAACTTGTAAGAGTTCTTTCTTTGTATTTTGCTATTCTGCCCCTTGACATTTATTCCGAAATATGGAACGGGGTAGGTAGGGAACTTCTCTCCCTGAAAGGGTGGCAGTGGTGAAAAAGGATGATGTGTTTCGTGTGGTGCAGGTGGGGTTGGCGACGATGGCAGTGGTGTTTCTGGTCGCGATGTATGCCATGCCTGTGCAGGCGTCTACCCAGCTGCGGGTGATTCGTGTGCCGTCTGCGCCTGAATATGTGTATGTCGTAGTGTTTAAACATTTTTCTGCGCCCGATAAGGAGTTGTTGGATTATCTCTTGAATAAACCTGCTGAGTAGCCATCCTGGGAAGATCTTTCTTGTGATGGTTGTTTGTTTGTTTGTTTGTTTGTAGAATCGTACTGCCTTCGCTGTTTTCAGGACGCATTTATTTTAAGGAGCTTTATTGTCCCTTGGGCTCGTTCTTGTTAGGATTCTGTTTATGATTGGATCTTTGCGGGGAAGCGTTATCGAAAAAAACCTGACGTGGGCGCTTTTGGAGGTGGGTGGGGTTGGATATAAAGTGTTTTTGCCGCCGTCGGTTTTGTCTGAGCTACGACAGGAAGGTGAGACGTTTTTATACGTACACGACCATATTCGCGAAGACGCGCGGGATTTGTATGGGTTTTTGACACTTGGGGATCTTGAATTGTTTCAACGGTTGATTACGATTTCTGGGATTGGTCCCAAGGCGGCGGCGAATATTTTGTCATTAGGGGCAGAGGTGGTCAGAAATGCGGTTATGAAGGGCGATGTGGGGATGTTGAGTTCTGCGCCGGGAGTTGGGAAAAAAACCGCGCAGAAGATCATTTTGGAGCTCAAGGGGCAATTGGTAGAGGAGGCGTCGATGCCAAGTGGCGATGTGGAAGTGATTGAGGCGCTGCAATCGCTTGGCTATAACAGCCATGATGCGCGTGAAGCGGTGAAATTGATTTCGAGTGAAACGAAAGATGTGTCGGAACGGGTGAGGGAGGCGTTAAAATACCTTGCTCGCTAGTTTATGAAGTTACGTGAAGTATTAGATCAAAAAACGTGGGATGTGCTGGCTTCGTCTGTGGCGCATGCCACGTTTTTGCAGTCTTGGGCGTGGGGAGAGGGGCAGGCGGCATTGGGTAAAGAGGTGAAACGATTTGTGATCGAGGAAGATGGGGAGGCTCGATTTATTGCGCAAGCGATCAAAGAGACGCGGAAGGGGTTGGCGTATTGGTTTGTGCCGGGGGGACCGATTGAGGTAAATCAAAAATCGATGGAGACTATCGAGTATCGAGTATGGCAGGAAGTTACGGAGCTTTTAAAGAAAAAATTATTGCGAGGGATGGCGGTGTTTTTGCGGATTGAGCCTTTGTGGGAACACGATTCTCAATTTCCGATCGTTAGTTCTTCTCTCTGGATCCCGACGAAATCTTTCAATCCCGCGATTCGATGGATGTTGGATCTTAGAGAGAAGACGTCGGCTCAGATTCTGGAAGGGATGGAGCAGAAGACGCGTTACAATGTGAAATTAGGGGAAAAACAGGGAGTGACGACGCACTTATCAACGAGCGAAGCGGATTTTAAAACGTTTTTAACGCTTACGCATGAGATGGCGAAACGGAATAAGATTGCGGTGCATAGCGACCGTTATTTGCGTGAGACGTTTTTTGCGATGGCGAAACGCGGGATGGCTCAATTGCGTGTAGCCGAATATGCAGGCACGGTATTGGCGGCGAGTATTGAGGTCGCGTTTGGAGATACGGTGACGTATTTACATGGCGCATCTTCATCTGCGCAGCGTGAAGTAAAAGCACCGAATGTGTTGCAATGGCAGGCGATCCAAGACGCCTTGAAGAATGAGGCAGATTGGTATGATTTTGGTGGATGTAATCCCATGGATAAAGCACATCCTTTGTATAAAACATCCTTAGAAGGGGTCACGCGTTTTAAAGAGGGGTGGGGTGGGGAGCGTGTGGAGATGGTGGGGATGTTTGTGGTACCGAGGGTTAGGTGGTTGGGAAGATTTTTGACGAAGTAATAAAACAAAAAACTCCCCCGATTCGTATCGAGAGAGTTTTTTGTTTAGCGTAGGTTTTGGATCACGCGTCTCGCCGTTGCATCGAGGCTTGTGCAGCTGTGTTGGACGCTGACGACGTAGCCTTTGAGGAAGAGGATGGCACGTTCGCCACCACAATCGCTTTCGCCGAGAGGTTTGTAGATGGTGACGGTGTGAGAGCCGATTTTTTCCATGCGAGCAGAATAATTTTGAGTGCTTGGTTGGTAGGTCGTGCCTTTTTCCCATTGCATGACGTATTCACGTTCTAACTGACAGGAGACAAGAGGACTTTCTTTACCTGTGCCGAAGAGGCCGACAGAACGATGTATTTCTAATGGGACAAGAGAGATACCTCCTTTTTTCCAAGCTTTGTTGTAGGGGATCATGGTTTTGATGCCGTTGGGAAGTGTGACGGTGCGCCATTGAGGGGCGGCTGTCATCTCTAACGACTTGGTGAATGCTTGGCTGTCGCAGGTTGGGGTAGAAGCGACGGGGCCGGTGCTTGTTTGAGCGGAAGCGGTGACGGGGAGTACATTCACGAGGGTGACGAGGATCAAAAGAGAGGAGATGTGTTTCATAAGGTTTTGGTTAGTATAGCAAACACCCCGGATGTCCGGGGTGTTGTTGGGATGAAGACTATTTTTTCTGGCCTGGAGCGCACATTTTGCAGCCATCCTTGTTGCAGCAGCAGTTGGAGCAGTCCCCGGGAGCGTTCTTCATGACAACCATTGAACCTGGACCCATCCAAGCGATGGCTAATGATGAGACCAAGAGGACGAGGTCCAATTCGATCATTGGGTAGGCAAACTTTTTGACGAAGACGATGACCACGGCCATGATGAAGGCCAAGAAGTACCCGGCGTATTTTGTGTAGACACCTGCCAACATGGCAAGACCACCAACGAATTCTCCGATCGCGACCACGTAGGCAAAAAAGCCGGCAACAGGGAGGCCCATTTTTCCTACCATCATGGTAAAGCCTTCCATGCCAGGAGCCATGCCAAATAATTTACCGTAACCGTGGTACACGAATACGATACCGACAACGAGGCGAAGCAAGAATAAGGCCCAGTCTGTGCACTTTTCTCTGGAGTAGTTCATCATCATAGAGATGAGGGAAAAAAATAAGAAGAATTAAACACCGGTAGTGTAGCTGGCTTACACGACTTCGCCAATGGGAGTGTCAAGACAGGTATCCGGTTCCCTTCCTCAGGCGAGGAGGGGTTAGGGGGAGGAGTTCCAAGAACCTAAACAGTAATTTATGAGCGATTAGGGGTTGGATAGTGATCTATAGGCGATGGGCTCCGACAGGTTGTTATTTTTTCGGCTACAG
>CAZTQP010000048.1:2981-7802 GCA_964615825.1 uncultured Gammaproteobacteria bacterium | reverse complement strand
TCCATCCGCTACACTACGGCCATGTCTCCACGTCTTCGTCGTTTGCTGTTTCCGTTCTTGCTTGCGCTTGGGTTGATCGCTGTCCAGATGTTTCTGGCTTGGTTTATTAACCGACAAGCGGGGCCTAATCGCGTGTGGCTTGGGGATTATTTGTGGAATAGCGCGGACCAGGCAGTGTATTTTACGTATATTGAACAGGCGAAACAGGGGGCGCTCACATTTCGGAATTTGTATGCGCCGGTTGAGGCGGATCGGTTTATCCATTTGTTGTTTGTGCCGATTGGATGGCTGGCGGCGATCTTCAAGCTCACACCTTTGTGGGCGCATGAATCAGGCAGGTGGCTTGTGACATTTATCGCTGTCTACCTCTTGTATCGGATCGCGCAGACGATGACGAAGGATGAACGTGATGCACGGATCGCGACGGCGACGATTGTGTTGGGGGGAGGAATTGGATGGATGGTTGTCGTATATCAGGCATTGAATGGAATTTTTCCGGCGGATTTTTCTGCACCGGCGGATGTGACCTCGGAAACGTTTTTCTTTCCCACAATTATCGGCGGAGCGCATATCATGCTGTCTACCGCTCTCCTCGCGTATGGACTACATCGACTCTGGATCGAGCTTGAGCCAGACTCACGGTCGCATACTCGATCCCTTGCGAGCGTTACGGCGCTGTTTGCGATACATCCATACTTCGTTCCTTTAGTCGGACTGTACGTACTCGTGTTGATGGCGTACAAGCGTTTGCCGTGGCGATATATCGCGAAACTTGCGTGTATCTATGGACCAATTCTTTTGCTAGCGATTGCGCCACACACTTGGTCACAGTGGCATGATCCGTATCGACGCTTTTTTATTCAAGAGAATCATCTCCCCCTTGGATCGTTGATGGCGAATATTTTTTCCTTTCTGCCTTGGATTGGATTTATTGCCTGGCGTGTTCGTAAATATCCTCTTACAAAACAAGAATACTGGATCATTACTTGGGTGGCGGTGGCTCTCATTCTCATTTCAATCCCCTCTTTGCATTTTAAACGTAAGATGTTGGAAGGGCTCGCGATTGGCATTCTGTTACTCGCATTTCCTGTTTGGAAAGACGTATTGGCGTGGGCGAAACGGACGGGGAAGATTGCACATATGGGGATGTGGGCAATGATCCTGCTCTCTCCCCTGTCTTTGGTGCAGAGCCAGGTGGCGTGGGTGACGCGACCGATGGGGCGTGGGGATGAGTTTTTTATGTCACAGAACTTGGTACAAGCTTGGCAATGGCTGCGCCGTTCGACGCCGGGAGATACCGTGATCTTGCCGGATGATGCCTGGGTAGGCGTTTGGACACCACCGAATAGTGAGCGACACGTATGGATTGGGCATGACCATGAGACGCCCGAATGGAGGAAGAGGAGGGACTTTTTGGAAGAGCTATTTGTGAGTCCAAATCCACAACGAGTACAAGAAATGCTCAAAGAGACAGGGGCGGATGTGATTATTACAACGCGTGCGAAAAACGCTTTATTTATCCAAGAAAACGCTGGCTCTGGCTGGCAAGAGGAAAAGCGATTTGGACCTGTCGTTATTTGGAGCAAAAAATAGCCTTATATTAGGCCATTTTTGTGCTTATTGATTGACAAAATAGGTTTTTTATGGTGAACTATCCTACCCTTGTAGGATGGTTTTTGCGTTCTGTGGAGAGAGCTATCTTTCTCCAGAGCACGCAACTACGCGTGCTCGCACCCTGACAACAGAAGAGGCGAACCATGACCGGAACAGAACTGCTAAAAATGGATTTTTGCGGTTACCGAGTGTCAGATGTCGTACCTATCGGCAGGGGTGGTATGGCGTGGGTATATAGAGGCTTTTCACCCACTACTGGACGAGCAGTTGCCATCAAGCTCCTCAAACCCCAGTTCGAAAATGGAACCAGTGGTTACTCTCTACGAGCAGAGAGCGGTGTCCATTCCGCCCTGTCCAACCAGCGCCACCCCAATCTGCTGGAATACCTGGGTAATGGACCGACACATATCGTTACAGAGCTTCTCGAAGGAGCAGATCTCGTAGCATTCGCGGAAAGTGGAACTTCGTTTTCCCTTCTTCATGTGCTCGATATCATGCTCCAGATCTGTCGAGGGCTAGAAGTCATCCATGAACTCGGCCTTGTACATCGAGACCTTAAGCCTGACAATATTTTCCTGGTTGAAATTTCGAAGGGTTGGCAGGTAAAGATTCTGGACTTTGGCCTTACCGTGCGTGTCGAGGATTCTGGAGCATCTGAGACTGGAATGGTTAGCGGTACCCCCAGCTATATGTCGCCTGAACAGTGCGGAGGCGAGATTCTGGATGTACGCTCAGATCTGTATGCGCTCGGATGCGTCCTGTACTTCATGCTTACCGGCCAAACCCTTAACTCCGCCCTCCATCCCATAGAAGCCATCGAGATGATGCAGAAGAATGCGGAACGTATCGCAAACGATCCGTTGCTGCGTGGGATAAACCCCGGCCTTCTTAGCCTACTGCACTCTCTAACGGCATATGAACGCGAGCAGCGTCCCGCCTCGGCCAAGACCGTCGGTGACACGATCCAGCACATGACCGATGAGCTTACTTTGCCTAAGAGGGTAACGCCCCCTGTGAGAGTACAGGTGGCCCCTCCTCCCCCGCCGCGACGCATGACTATGCCTGTTTGGCTGCGCACCGCGGGAGTATTCCTCACTTCCCTCTTTAGCACATCCCTGAGCCTGTTCGTGCTTAGCAGCTTCTACCCCGCTAACCCGGCCGACCAGCCTGAAGCGCACATTGCCCCTGATCCGTCTCAGACGGATCCGATCCCGTCGAATCCCATCGAAATCTCCGCCGACGTCCCTAGAGAAGAAAGACCGCTTCAGTGCTGGGCGTCACGGGGAAGGGCGCGACAGTTCGACTTCGTACGCATCGGGGATATTAAGGCTGCGGCTGACCAGCGTTGTTGGGAACAAATCCCAGTGGATAGGCGGCAGCGGCAGTGCCGCCACCTCCGACGACGGGGTCATAGCACCGCTCCCCTCTTCGGTCCGTACTGTAACGGTTACTGAACGTTCTTTTCCCTTCCTTGCGCCCGCTTCCTTGTCATAAAGGTTGTCGGGCGCGCTTTTGTTATTGACTATTTTATTATAATTCGTTACCCTTGTCCTTTGCTTTTTAGATCAATCTTTACGCTTATTTGAGCATAAAGATGGGGCTATAAGGCCCTCGCACGTCAACAATAGATGAAGGAGCAGATCGATGGCAGAAGCAAGTGCAGATGACACACCCCTTCCTTACAAGAAGCTCGCGGGGTTTTACCTAAAACGCCTCCTCGGTGAGGGAGGCATGGGTGCGGTATACGAAGCGATTCATCACAAGTCGCACGGACACGTTGCGCTTAAGATCATGCGCGAAGGATTGGCTGACAACCCCACGTCGGTAGAGAGGTTTGAGGCAGAAGCCACCAATCTCGCTGCCCTTAGACATCCATATATCGCGGAATATGTCGCGCACGGCGTGCACAGACGCGGGAAAAGAAAACCGCTTTACTACCTGGCCATGCGTTTTCTTCAGGGATGTACCCTCGAGCAGTATGTCGAGAAATATGGACCTCGACCCGTCGAGGAGGCGATCTGGATCATCGCGCAGGCATGTCGCGGCATTCACGCAGCGCATGAGGCAGAAATCCTTCATCGCGATATCAAACCCGCCAACATCTTTCTGGTTCATGCAGGCGATGGTCGTATTACCGGCGTAAGAGTGATCGACTTCGGAATCGCCAAGGTTCGCGATGAAGACGATATCGACAGGCTCACACGTACGGGTCTGTGGCTGGGTACGCTCGCCTATGCCTCTCCGGAGCAGCTCGCAAGCGTAAAAGATCTGGATTACCGCTCCGATATTTATTCGCTCGGCCTCGTGCTCTACTTCCTTCTGACCGGGAAGCATGCCTTCGACGGCAAGAGTGCGGCCGTTGTCTACGGGATGCAGACGAAGGGCATTCCCGAAATCCCTGGTCTCGATACGAGCCTCATGGACATCATCAGGAAAGCTACGACCTTTGACCGGGAAGGTCGCTACCAGGACGTCGCAGGACTCATCATCGCCCTCGAACTGTGCCGGCCCGACCTGTTCGTGGCACCCCCTGTTTCGGGGGGAGCTGAGTCCACCCCTGCCGTTGCTCCTACCGCCGTGATGCCGCAAATGATGCCTGCTCCCGCTGTACTGTACGGTCTACCTCCTGCCCCCAAGGCATCGGACGATCCGGACGCGACAGATGAGCACCACGACTCGGTTCCTCGAGTCGTGAAATGGTTCACTACGATCTTCCTCCTCGCTATCTTCCTCGGCGCCCTGGTCGTGGGGTGGCTGTGGTGGGAGAGCGCGCATCCGATAACGCCAGCGGGCTCGTACAGCATCCCCACAACCGTGGTGGACGCGACCGCCCCGCAACCTGCGGATGCGTCTGTGACAGCAGATGCGGCCACCCCTGTTCGTCCACGACGAGGAAGCCAGTCAAGTCGACCTCGCGTGACACTACCCAACGGTATATCCGTCACCTTTCCTCGACTCAGGCAGTGGCAGCGAGCTATCAGTCCTGAACAACGCGTCTATCTCTGCCGATTACTGCGCGAACAGCAACAGCGGGTTCCTGAGGAGTACTGCCCCACTCCACCCGCTCCCGCTCCTGGTAGCTTCGGAGGTTTCGGCGGCATGCGTGAGACGGGTCCTAGGCCCACCTGGGTAGACAACTAATTCGGAGAGCAAACGTTCTCGTCCCTTATCCCCTCCTTATCTTGCGCCTCGCTTATCTTCATTGAT
>CAZTQP010000048.1:0-2881 GCA_964615825.1 uncultured Gammaproteobacteria bacterium | reverse complement strand
CTTATCTTCATTGATGAGTGGGGTGTTTCTTATTTTATGCTAGAATAGAGGCGATCATTTTATGCCTACGAGCCATCACCGACAGATCTCGACGATTATGGATGCGGTCATCCACCTTAATCCGCAATCGGTGCTGGATATTGGTGTAGGGTTTGGAAAGTATGGCGTGCTCTGTCGTGAATATTTAGAGCTCTGGGATGGACGCGAAGACTATCACACATTCTTGCGACGGATTGATGGAATTGAAGCCTTTGAAGATTATTTAACGCCACTTCACAGCTACATTTACAATCATGTCTATCTTGGGGAGGCGCAGGATGTGATTAAAACCCTCAAAACATCGTACGATCTTATTTTATTTATTGACGTATTGGAACATTTGACCGAGGCGAAAGGAGCAGCCTTCATCAAATACGTTTTGCAACACCATCGAGGGATTTTAATTTCAACCCCAAAAGATATTGGCCACCAAGAAGATGCGTTTGATAATGAACACGAGACCCATGTTTCGCAATGGACAATGAGTAAACTACGTAGACTTGGACCTTCGGTGTCGTTTAACGATGGGGAGAGTTATATCGTGTATATCGGAACAAGGGCGTCCGTTATCCAATTAAAAGCTAGGCAGAGATGGGAGAAAATCAAGAAATGGGGAAAGAAGGTGCCGTTTGCCAAATGGATGTACCACGCCATAAAAAAGTAATATGGGAATTTTTGATAAAATCGGCGAAGGTCTCGACAACATTAAAGAGAGATTGGTTAAAGAAATACCGACTTCATTGGGCTCGTCTAAAAAAGAACCTCCTCCCACCACGGAAGAGCGGCATGCTATTAACTTGCTTCTCAATGAATATGACGCGATCCGTGAGCTGGCCCATGATTTTGCAGATGTATTACGACAAACTATGGGAAAAACTCACTCGCGTCAGAACATTCTTGCGGCGCAGGAAGAGTTTTATGCAGCCGTAGCCGAATACGTTACAGTCCTTACTCCCGAGCAGGTACGTCGAGCCCATAAACAAGATCCTGGGGGCCTTTTCTTCCTAAACTTACATGAATACGCCTTGCGTGATACACGAGACACAGAACAGGTAGGAGATTTACAGGGAGCGTTTGCTGATGGAGGCGATCTTAAGACTCGTGAACGATCGGCCGGGGCCGCCTTTGAAGCCCAACGGACGTTGTTAGAGGGACGAGGATACGAAGGCGCGGAACTTACGAATGCACTCGAAGTAGCCCGACACAAAATTCATCATACCCATCTTGGGACCGAAGCAGCCCTTCGCCATCTTGCAGAGATCGCTCCTGCGACTGAACGAAGATTTCGAAATATTGCCGACCTTCCTCTCGCTTCTTTTATTGACGGAGTTGAGGTTATTCTGAAACAAGCTCATCTTAAAATCCATGTTGAACAAGTAGATTTACAAAATCCGATCTTTAAAGGTATTCGTGAATACGTTCATTACGCCCTCCTAGAAAAAGTGGATCGCTGGCGAGCCGAAGCCGTAAAAACAATTTCCCAACCATTTGCCTATTCTATAGAGCATACGGGAGGAGTTACGCGGTCCGAGTATATGGATGAGATAGATAGAACTCTTCACGACCCTATTGGCATTGATAAAAAAGCTAAGCATGAGAAAGAAGAGGTCGAGAAGCGTGTCAGAACACTTCAAGCCTACGACCTGTTTTTATCTGAGCTGCAACGATACGCTTCTCAGGGGAAAGAACCCTCTCCAACCAAAACACGTGTAAAGAAGTCTCATGAACGCGAAGATGAAATCGTGGAAGTAGACAACTGGATCATTGGAACGGTGGATGCGGACGTATTACAACCCGGTATGCGCAGATTAGTTGAATCTATCCCGCAAAAAGACGTGCAAAGGTTCCTGCTTCAAAAAAAGGGAGACCTTCTTGACACACTGGAAGTCGGTTATCGTAGCGGGGAGACACAGGATTCTGCTCAATTCCGTTTTTATGAACTCTTTTTTAAAATCATTGAAGAAACAGGTAGCTCATGGCGAGAATCCTCTAGAGGCCGAGACAAGCTCTACTTTCTTCAGAGAGATATTCAAGAGGAAGTCGAGGAGAAAGTAATAAAGGCTCGGGCGCCGCTTAAGCGTTTTTCAGATGAAATCGTTGCCGAACTCGCTGCAGAAAAGGCTGAGAATGAAGCCTTTATATCTACCGTCTATGACCTGGAAGACATCGTAGACCATCCAGAAACATTTAAAAAACTCGATACTCTTGGAGAGAGGCTTTCTCTCTCAACGCCCGACCTTGTACGTCGAGCCGCTTATGCCTCGCTTATTGCGGCGCAAAAAGAGTACTACGTACAACAGAAATCAATGCCAAAGCGTGGTGACCCTGAATTTACACAATCTCATTATAGGATGCTGCGTGAATGGTACCGCACCCATCCTATTGCGCGTTGGCGAGGATCGGCCTAAGATCGCGTTCATATGTCCCCTATCGCGATTCTAGGCGCTGGCAATATGGCGAGTGCGTTAGCGCTCAATCTCGCACGCCATGGACGTCCGGTTCGGTTGTATTGTATTGAAAAGGATGTTGAGGAAGATATAAATACTCGTCATCAAAACCAAAAATATTTGGCAGATACGGTATTACCAGAGAATATTGTCGCGAGTTCGGATATTGGGTTTGTTATACAGGGTGCAGATACTGTGTTTGTCGCAGTACCCTCCTTTGCCGTGGCCGATGTGATGCAAAAAGCCCTTCCTCATTTAGCACAAGGAGCCGTGGTTGCGAGTATTTCTAAAGGACTTGATCCAGATACTCTAGATCCGCTCATTGTGAAGGAGGGGTCACTACTCTCCCCCGCTCTCAAAAAGACACTAACGACCCTTGGAGGTCCGGCGATCGC
>CAZTQP010000047.1:0-7848 GCA_964615825.1 uncultured Gammaproteobacteria bacterium | reverse complement strand
AGGCTTGAGTATGAGGACATTGTGGAACAAGTAGCGTTTCTCGAAGATTTAGCAAATCGTCCCATGCCCGTCTATCAACAACAGGCATGGGATGATGGATGGAAAAAGGTTGGAGGATTAGCTCCTAGTCAGGCTAGAGAGCTCCAAGACCGTTTACTTGCTTGCCATCCAACCTGGGAGCGAGTTGAAATGGCCTTAGAAAAAGTCCGTCAATTAAGAGCGGAAGATCATGGTTTACATGTAGAGCAGCTCGAAGATGCTCTTAGAGATGCGCAAGGGATCATGGATCGCGTAAGAGGGGGTCGGGATGTGATATTTTTTTCAAATACGCGTCGACGCTTCGAGTATTATGCTAATCGCATACAGGAAGAAAAAAAGATAGGAGAGGCTCTAGAGAAAAAACCAGAAGTAACATCGTATAAGAAAAAACCATTTGAAATAGATGAACGGGATACAAAAGCGAGAACCATCCTTCATTCGGCACGATCTCCAATTTTGGAAACGGTGTCTGAAAATAAACAGACACGCCGTCAGAAAGAGGCTGCCAAAGTTGATAAAAAACGCATTGAAGAAGAGCTTCGTGTGACGACGTTCCAGATAGAGCGCGAATTAGGATCCACGCGTTCTAGAGATGAAGTAAGGGTCACCATGGAACGTATTCAAGCGGGGACATTTCGTGTAGGAGCCGTCAGCCGTGTGCGTGACTGGTTTTCCAGCCGCCTAGGAAAGTTGGCCGGTCATTCGGAGCACAGAACCCTTCAAGAACTCGTAGAAAAGCACGGTAATCTCACAAAAACCCTTGAAAAGATCGAAGAAGTATTGAGATCGGGAGAATAGGTATATTATCTAACGAGCATCAACTTTTTTGCCTCCCGCTTAATCGGAAAAAGCAAGATATTCGCGGCGAGTAGCAATAGAAGGAGTTTTGGAAGCGCCCCCGAGTCAGGGAAAAAGCGATTGGCAATAAATAATGCCAAGGTGTTATTCATGTAAATCATACATAGCGCAACCGTCAGCCGTTCCGAAGCCTTGCGCCAAGAGAGAAGGCGATAGAGTCCCCAGGTCAGCGCTCCCATCCACCCAATTGCGCCTAAAAGGACGATTCCATCCCGCCATTCCCAATGCAGCAAGCTCGCTCCACCCGTCTCGGCCACAATCCCCGCGATCAACAAGCCAAAGGCAATCACCGATATGCCACGTAGCCATTCGCTCCACCGGTTTACGAACCGTGGAGCGCTTTTCTTTACCAACATCGCCATAAAAAACGGCGCAATAATCGTGAGCGCTAATGACCAAAACATCGACACCACCGGAATCGGCACATATTGTCCGATCGTGAGCTTAAAAATGAATGGAATGGTGAGCGGTGCTAAGAGAGACGTGGTCGTTGTAATCACAAGCGCGAGCGACGTCACGCCCCCAATAAAATCTGCGATGAGCGCAATGGTCATCCCCGTCGGAACCGCGCCAAAGATGAGGAGGGCGAGTGCCCACGGTTCCAACCAGTCCACTTGGAAAAAATGCCCAATCAGGGCTACCGGCGCATACAAGGCCAGGGGAAGGATCCCCAACATAAACACGTTCGCCCACAACATAAGCTTCTTGTCGCGCACATACGAGGTCACCTCTTCAATCGACAGGCGTATACTCGAAGCAAAAAACACGACGATGAGCAGCTGGGTAGAAAACGCCTTCAAAGGCTGGAAGGTATCAGGAAACAAGAGCCCCAACACCATCGCCAATAACACGACGATGATCTGGTTCTCTAAGAGAACATGTTTTAAAGATGAAAGCTGTCGCATGACACCCCTATCATACCGCGAATAAGGAGTGCATGATAGGATAAAACTACTGTATGAGAACCCTCATTTCCCGAACGGTCTTCGCCATCTTCTGTCTGTTCGTAGTTGGTACCCCTGCCTTCGCCCTCGAAAGCATCGAGCACTTTGATGTGCGCGCAAAACTCAACCAAGACCGCTCTGCAACCATCGAAGAACGCATTACCTATGATTTTGGCGTCAGCGACCGGCATGGAATCTATCGCCTCATTCCCGATGTCTACAATCGCAACGGCGGAAACTACAAACTCCATTTGGATATCCAAGGTGTTCAACTTGATGGAAAGGATGTTCCGTATAAAGTTCAACGCAAGAACCGGGATGTTGAGATAAAAATCGGTGATCCAGATCGTTATCTGACCGGGAAGCATACCTATGTGATCCAATACGCGACCAACCGTTCTCTCAATGATATCGAAGGTAATGTCGAGTGGTATTGGAACCTCACAGGGAACGGATGGCTCGTACCCATTAATCACGTCTCACTCGAGCTCGTGGCTCCATCGTCTACGCGTCGCGCCTGTTTTGTGGGTGTTGTCGGTTCTCAAGACCCGAAGTGTGTCTGGAAGGACACCGCAGACTACGTACAGGCCTCCTCAACGCGCGCCTTAGACGATGGAGAGGGGATGACCGTCGTCTTCGAATTTCCTGGAAGTGCGTTTACCTCGTTATCAACGTGGGATCATGTTCAACGGTATCTACAAGATAACGGTTGGCTCGGGCTCCCGCTCCTCGTCTTTCTTGGTATGTGGTTCATTTGGTATCGCTACGGCAAAGAACCAAAAGGTCGCGGCACCATCATCCCGCACTACGAAGAACCCCGCGCCCTGCCACCTGGATTGCAAGTTGCCTTGCGCGACCAACATCTCTCCTCGCGTGCCATTACCGCCACGATTCTTGATCTCGCACGACGTGGCTACTTAACGATTGAATGGCAAGAAGAAAAAGAAGGGGGCAGCTTTTTAGAGAAAGTGGCTCGCTGGACCAAGGAACATAAATTTGTCTTCGTGCGTGAAAAGCCAACCACCGCAGGCGGCATGCATGACTTCGAGAAAATCATTTTTAACGGCTTATTTGATGCAAGCGATCTTGTTGTTGACCCCTCTGATCTTCGCACTACCTTCTACAAAGACATCGAGAAAGCTCGTGAAGCTGCTTTTAAAGAACTAAAATCCTTAGGCTGGTTTCCAGGCAATCCGAGCACCACTCGCGCCCTCTGGATCACGGGAGGAGTTGTTGTGGCTGTCCTTCTTATCCTGGCTTCCGATCAACTTCCTATCCAGGTCGCCTCCTCAATCATGTGCGGCCTTATTGTAGGAGCGTTCGGTTGGTACATGCCGCGTATGACAAAAGAAGCCGCGGTCGTCGTTGAGGAAGTCGAGGGCTTCCGCTGGTTCTTGTCGCTCACCGAAGAAAAACGGTTGCAATTTACGGACGCCCCTGCCAAAAAACCTGAACAATTTGCGCGCTTCTTGCCCGCCGCCGTGGCCTTTGGCATCGAAAAAGAATGGGCCCACCAATTCGACGGCATGATGATGTCGCCCCCCAGCTATCTCCACGGTTCATCTGTAAATGGATTGACCGCCTTACAGATCTCAAGTTTAACCCGCGCCATCCACGACACGAATACATCGAGTATGTATGCATCTCCCTCATCTGGAGGTGCGGGCAGCTCTGGCTTCTCCGGTGGTGGTTCTGGCGGTGGCATGGGCGGAGGCGGGGGAGGAAGTTGGTAATAAAACGTTATGCCTCATTTTTCTGGCGAAGCCGTCCTCCTCTTTTACATTCTCTGCTCTGTAGTCGGAGCGGCCACTGTATTCGCGCTCTTCAAGCCCTGGCGTTTTGGCGAATATGCCAAACCCGTCTTCTTAACCGTCTTCTCCATCGTCTACTTTCTCGCTTCCGTTGCCGTTCCAGCCTTTTCTCCTGAGAGGTTTCAGCAGGTCTCTGACAACGCGTTGCATGGATTCACCGCCTTAATTCTCATCCTCCCCGTAGCTCTATACTTTGCCTGGTCACGACGCGATACAGACTATCACACCACCTGGCCTCGACTAGAAAAAGTACTTTCCATTATCGGGATTATCTGTCTGATGGTCGCGCTCTTCTTTTTTATCCTGACCCTGATCCTGGGACAGATCCAAAAAGCAGAAGAAGTTGCTACAAACCCTGTATCGAAGATCCTCCTCACCCTCTTAGGAATCCTCGTACTTGCCCCTCTGTTTCTAGGCGCTGCTTCCATGTTCGCACCAAAAGAAGCCTTTCATCAGCTCTTCACAGGAGGGAAAATCAGCCGTTCCTGGGTGATAGGGTATCTTGTCCTTTGTATTATTTTATTAGGCTTAGTAATTCTGACCAACGTTCTCCTGCCCAGTTCCTGATCTTGAGGCCTTTTTCTACATCTTGACAAAATGCCTAAAATAAGGTATATTTTGACGTTTCTAACCACATCCATACATGCGCGTTTTTGCGCGTAGGTATGGGAGTAGTTGGGGAAATGGTTCTCCTTCCGTATCCCATGTTCGTAGACAACTCGTGAAAAAGAAAGTGAGCTCGTCATGACCTCAATCCCCCAGAACAAGTCCACCGTGCAGGAGCTCTTCGCAGCGTGGGAGGCTCGGCGCTGCCAGCCTTCGCTGGAGGCATTTCAACCGGATTTCGCCTCCCCGGTATGCGTCCTCGACATCGGAGAGTGCGCCGGCGAACGGGTGTATGCCTACGGCGCCCTCGCGCGCATCCACAGCGCGCGTTGGTGGGAGGTCTGGACGCTCGACCGTGAGGTGGCGGTGCGTCACGCCATCCCGGACCTCTGTCTCCACGCAAACGCAGAGGATGAGAAGCTTATCACTCGTCTCGACGCGCTCCTCACCGTGCACGCTCCTCGCTGCCCCCTCTGTATGGGGGCTTACGATCGGAGCAGGGAGAAGCTCATCTCGTTCCTGATCGGTGGCAGGACGACGCTCACTTGTGCGTGCAAGGAGAGGGGCGGAGACGTGTCGGAGCTCCTGCAGGAACTCCGTTCGTTGCTGCCCTGGGTGTCGTCTACGGAACCTGCGGGTCTCGTCGAGATCGCCCGCATCGATGTGGGCACTGCCCCCCTGGCCAGGATGCTCTTCGATCCCTCCTCTGAGCGCATCATGCTCTCGGTGGATTTCAACACCTTCAAGAACGCCGACGGCAAGGTAAATCCCTCCTTCACCTGGGTGCGTCTGCGTACTCAAGCCAGCAACGCTCAGGCGGATCAGTGTGAGGATGAGGTGAGCAGGGGAGAGGGCTTCAAACTCTATCTGCGTCGGAACGTGGAGCTCGGACAGTGGGAGTACTTCCAGCAGACGGAGCAGGGCGGTGTGAGGTACGTCGTACATCTGAAACACGAGCAGGGAATGACCGAGGGATGGTGGTACTGCCGTCCCGTAAATCCCACCGTGAACTCCAATGAGTCGCGCCAGGTCATCAGCATCATCCCCCTCGCGCCGGTACCGCTCCGCTATACCCCTGCCTCCCGCAAGAAGAATTCCAATCCGCCCCCCTCCACCCGCTGAACGTTCGTTCCTTCCCTCCTCGAGGACATCGTCCGATGTCCTCCGTATCCCTAAATTTCTTTCTCTCTGTTCAAGGAGATTTAGTCGATGCGCACCCCTTGATTTTTCCCACGTTTTCTGCTACTGTTCGCGTTAGGTAAGGCAGATGACCGCGCTGACGCAAGTCAGTGAGGAAAGTCCGAGCCCCCTTTGTACCGCAAGGTACATCGTCGTGAGAGCAGTTAACGGCTGCCAGGTATACTCAGAACGAACGGACACGTGCCGAACGTTCTGATAAGCCTAGGGAAAGTGCCACAGAGACAATACTAATCGGGCGTGAGCTCGGTGAAAGGTGAAAAGTACTTCGAGGTCGCTACCTCCTTCGGGAGCAATGGTTTGGCCACGTCGTTCCTCCGTTGGTAACAGCGGAGTGTGGTAAACCCTCTCTGGTGCAAGAGCAAGTCCGCGAGAAGGCAGTTGCTATGAAGCAATTCAGCGCAACAGTTTTTTCAAGGAATGGTCGCTCGCTAGAGCGTCGCAGCGATGCGACGTCGAGAGAGATGGTCGTCAATTCTGGCTTCGGTCAGGAAAACAAAACTCGGCTTATAGCCTTGCCTACCCATACAAAAACATCCCTAACCGGGATGTTTTTGTATCTTTCTTCTGTCTTGTTCTTTTTTCGTCATCCCGAGTGGAGTCTGACGGAGCCGAGGGATCTCGCAGCGGAACGAGTAGCCCTGGACGATTCCATGTTCCAATCGAGATTCCTCGGTCGTCGTCGGACTCCTCTTTCGGAATGACAGAATGGGGGAGTATTGTTATCTCCCCAATCCCACTCGATCTCTTACTAATTTCATTTTTTTACTCGCTAGCTCATGCGCGCGGTTCCGCCCCGTATTCAACACGCGCGTAAGCTCGGCTGGATCTTGTAAGTAGGAATGGATCTTCTTCGAAATAGGTTCGATCTCCGCGACGACAAGTTCTGCCAACGCCTTCTTAAAATCCCCATAGCCTTTCCCAGCAAACTCCGTCTCAATTTCCTCCAGCGTCCTGCCGGATAATTGATGATAGATCGTCATCAAATTCGCCACCGCCGGTTTCTTCTCAAGATCAAACGTGACACCGGGTTCCGTATCCGTGACGGCTTTCATAATTTTCTTACGAATCGTATCCGCATCATCCGTAAGGGTAATCTTGCTCAGTTCAGACACATCGCTCTTACTCATCTTCTTACTCGCATCCTGCAAACTCATAATCCGCGCTCCATGTTTTTGCACGTAGGTCTCTGGAAGCGTAAACGTCGATCCAAAGTGATGATTAAAACGGTCTGCCAAGTCACGGGCTAATTCAATATGTTGCATTTGATCATCACCAACCGGCACCACCGTCGTGTCATACAAAAGAATATCAGCGGCCATCAGTACGGGATAGCTAAACAACCCTAACCCCACTTTGTCTCCGTATTTCTGCGACTTGTCTTTGTATTGCGTCATCCGTTCCATCTGCCCAATCTTGGCCATCGTGCTCAAGATCCAAGACAATTCCGCATGCTCTGGCACCTCACTCTGGACATAAATCGTCGACCGCTCCGGGTTCACCCCAATTGCGAGATAAGTAGCCGCCGCTTCCAAGATATTCTTGCGTAGCTCGGCCGGTTCCTGTGGCACCGTAATCGCATGCAAATCCACAATACAAAAGAGACATGGATAGCGATGCTGAAGCTCAACCCACTGCTTCAAAGCCCCAATATAGTTGCCGATATGGAGTCCACTCGTCGGCTGTACCCCAGAAAACACAAGATCTTGCATATGGTTCGAATGGTAGCGAGACGGCTCCATTCCGTCCACCTATACTTGATTTTTTCACAAATCATGCTAGCATAAATCACTCCGTGAAATAGTTCCCGGAGACCCGGAGGAGCCATGTCGGATAGGTCATTCTCACTGTCTGTCTGGACGTTACTCTCACTCATTACCATCCTCGCTCTCGCCCTAGGGGCTGGACGAGGATCTACTTCCTTTACGGTCGCCATCCCCTCGACGCAAACCACGTGCCTGGATCGTTCGACCTGGAGTTCTGCTGTCGTCCGCCCCATCTATCGTCTGCAAAAGGTGACGGTGAACGGCCAGAACCACTGCCTCCAGGTGGAGGGTCTGGATAGTGGCTATGTAGACTCAGTCAACTGGGAGTCGGGGAGAGTACGCGTCAACGTGACCACGACCGCCTCACTCAGCCAGGGTGATGCCATGCTCTGGGTCTTCTCTACGACCCCCAATCAGCCGCACCTCGTCGTTCCCTTCTCTCAGGAAGGAGTCGCTTCAGGGATCGACTATCCGGGGCTCATGAGCACTCCCTACTGTCCCTAGACCCCGCTCAGCGTACATTTTCCTTCTCGCGAAGACACTCTTCGCTCCTCATTCCGTTTCGTGTTTTCCCAAAGACGAAAGAGAATGCATAAAAACCCTCCGATATTTTCGGAGGGTTTTTAT
>CAZTQP010000046.1:0-7951 GCA_964615825.1 uncultured Gammaproteobacteria bacterium | reverse complement strand
TCGTTACGCAGAAAGTAATAGGGCTTTCCAGATGGGTTATCCGCATTCGACGTATCCAAAGGATCACGTAATTCTGTACAAGAATCTGCAGACGGGCTACAGGTCCCGACCCACCCACGATAAACAGGGTCAGCACGACGAGCCACTCCAAACGCTTGACCCGATTCAAGCAATTCTGGATAACAAGGCTTAGCAGGTGCAGAATTCGTCTCAAACCAGCCAGAATATCTTCCCTCTGGCATCCCCACCACCTCGGTCACATCTTGGCGATATTGGCAGGTATGTGTTTCTGGTGCACGGAAGTATTCCTTGCTGCCGTTATAGGTAAATTCTTCACAGAATAATTCCGACGGACGACACAAAGAACGGTTGTATGCGGTAATATCATCCTTCAAATAGACCGTGGTAAAACCCGTAACCTCTTGACGGTCGGGCGAGAACTGAGGCTTTCCGAAAGCACGACAGCTATCTTGGTCGGCCGTACACCGCTTACTTGGATCATCGATAACGTAGATCATCCGATCAGGGGCACGAGTCGTTGTAGCCACTCCAAAGCCAGCGATCGCAGGTGAATCTCCCCGCACAAATGTCTCGGCGGCAACAGAATTCGAATTGCGTGTATCCACAAACCCTTTACACCCAATCGCCGCTTCACGACATAATTGCGTAAATTGGCGTACATTCACAGTTTGCTGTTGGCGATTACGATAGGTACGACATCCTAGCATGGCTTGCGGTTGAGGAACTCCGTACGCATTTTGGTTACACGCATCCGGGGTGGACCAAGAATCTCGGCGCATGTAGACCACATCCTGAACACGCGTAATCACGACTTCATCCAAGAAGACGACATACGCATTTGATAACCCAGGGGCCGTCCACGCTAAGCTGGAAGTGGCTGTCCCGGGATAACTGCTGAATGGACCAACCGTGTAACGCTGCCAATCCGTCCCAAGGGCGACCGTCCCCACAAACACCGGTGGACGAGCATTATTCGATGGATCACGTACGGTTAACTGAAGCGTGCTACTTGCTAAGGCCGGCTTCGCCCAGAATGTGACATTGTAGATCGCATCTGCTTGCAGGGTCAGAAAAGGGGCGGACACGGTGATCGAATTGCGGGCGCCTACATCAATACGCAAGGACTGGTCACCCACAAGCAAGGACTCATTTGAGACGCGCCCCGAACTAAAGATTCCACTACCCGTTGCATTACGAAACGTTTCACTCAAGACAGGTAACACCGCTCCCGATGTCGAGCCCCGATATTCACGACATCCAACCGCCGCTGCAGAACACACACGGCTTTGTGGCACAAAGACACGGTACAAACATTCATTTGCCCCCGCATCAAAGACACCATCCGTTTTTTCACAATCAGCACGGTTAGTACGCGCAACACGGAAATCCGTACAGCTTGGGGTAGATAAAACGGTCTGGGAATAATAACGATACGAAGTATTGCCTTCTGCATCATAAAATTGACGGCAATCTGGATCCAAGGCCGTACGCCAAGTCGCTTCATTACAAGTTGCTGGCTCCTTCAAAGTCAACCGTCCAGGTTCACGCTTAGCGACAATCAAGGGAGCTGGAGGCGTCGAGGCATCACGCACTAAACTCCAGGTACGCAATTGGTACCCGGCCGAATCAGATCCTTCCCATGTAAAGAAGGTTTGCGCATCTGCACCAGGCTTGCGGCAGGAGCGCACATAGCTAAAATAAGCCTGCTGTTCGCCGCCCGTCCCTTCCACATTCGTAAACGCCTCACATCCCACTTCTTCCTGACGGCAGACAGCCCCTGTAGATGGAATAAAATAGGTCGAACTTGCATCACCTGGGTCACTAAAACGTGCATCCGCATCCGCTACCAAGTCAAACGCAGAAGCTCCCTTCTTATACTCACTATAGCCCACACACTGAGTAGGACACAAATCATTTGTCGATAAGATCGCTGGCACTTCTGACCCATTCCCCTGTACATCCGTATATCCATTACAGCCCGCCTCTGTTTGACGACACACGCTTGCAAAACGGTCACACAGTGGGTGATCGCCCTCCGTTCCATTACAAGCGAACTCATCTGGAGCAATCTTCAAATGACGTTCTACCAACGCCTCATTTAAACCTTCCACAAAATCCGTCGCATATTCGCTCTCCTCAACCTGAACGGCATCTAATAAGATATTCTCGCCCTGTACCTGCAACAACCCAGACATCGTCGTCGAAGCCGTGACAAACGTACACTCATAGCGCTGCCAATCCGTACCCAAGGCCTGGCCCGCTCGGGGCTCTACGATACCAGCATTCGTACTTGGACGCGCACACCCACTGCTCCGATACGCCCCTTCCACACTCACCAAACGGTAAGCATTATTCACAAAGGCATACTGACTCAAGGAAGTATTAACGCGCGGAGCTGGACCTGTCGCCGTTTTTGCGCGCGCAAACAAAGACACAGTATAGGCACGCCCTGGACTCAAGGTAAGTGGCTGGGTATAAGTCGGAACAGCTCCCGTGGGAGTCACCGTATCAACCGCCCGAACTCCAATCAACGCTGGGGTACCAACAGCTACGGTAGGAGCCGTTCCTGCCCGCGAGACAAACGCAGCTGGGGTCACGATCCAATCATTTAAAGAGATAGACGTCCCCTCTTCGGTCACCGCTTCAAAAGAAGGATTGATGACTAAGTTCAAACTTGAACGGCCAACCACGGCTTCTTTCAATTTCGTACAACCTTCCCCATTAGCCGCACATGCTGTCACATCACGATCAAAGTACACGCGAGAACCCGTTGATGTTGTCCCGGTCCAAGCATCCGTTCCTAACGATGGGTTGCGCACGCTCGAATACCACAAACATCCCGTATTATCCGCGCTACAAGCAGCCTGGTCCGTCGTATTTCGCAAGTAGGAAACCGATTGCCCACTTCTTGGTTGATAGGTACGACAACTTGCTTCACGAGGCAAACATTCATCTGCCCCAAAACGATAGACGGATTTCTCCGCTACACAATAGCCATAACCACCAATACATTCACCCTGGTCATTCCGTTTTAAACATGTCTGCACATCCTGACATTGTTGGCGTCGTTGACCGAGCGTGCTTGAAATGAGCTGGTCACTATACCCATCCAAGACACACTGTTGCGGCAAACTCGTCAAAATCCAATTCGGATCAATCATGCGACACCATGGACTCGGTGCTGCCCCTCCACACTGAGAGAACCCTTCAACCACCTCTTGCAAGCTCACACAGCCACTCCCCTGGGGGCTACAACGTCTGACATTTTCAGGAGAATTCGCTGCCAATTCAAAGCCCGTCGACAAAATGCGCAACACGCGCAACTTTTGCAAATTCCCCGCACAATACGCGGTCGTATAACAATTTTTATCTTGGTTACGGCGCGTATCAGAAGAAGGGATTAATTTCCAATCTCCGTGGAGTAAATTTGCTGCCAAAGCTGCCTGCACCGTCATCCCTCCTTGATCACTACGCACAAGCGCCGAACGCAACCCCTGGTCAATCGCACAATTCCACGTTCCTCGTGTATCCGCAGGACATGCGGCCAATTCTGCCAAGACATCAAAATTCTCGACACGTTGAAGATTTGGTGTCTTGAGCGACACGTTAATATTACGCGCGTCCGCTTGACGACGATCCGGAATAAAATCGGCTGATTCTAATTGGATCTGAGCTACACTCGAATCCAAACCCCCTTCAAACACCCGACGCAACAATTTGGAAGTCAGCGTGTTAACAAAGATAGACGAGGTATACGCCAACAACTGCACAAATCCCTGACTAAACCCACTGGTAAGGGTCGCTTGTACCGTGGCGAGCATGCTTTGGTTCGGAAAACGCACTAGCTGCTCACGAGCAACCTCATTCACCACTTGAGATGGCGTCTTAATATTTCCCGATAATAAATTATTCACGGATTTAAACCCGCCCCCTTCTGTTCTTGCCAACAAACTATCATTGACGTTGGTCGCAATCTTCTTGCTAAATTGGTTAAACAAATTAAAGGTTACCCCCAAATCACTGGCACTCGTATTCAGCCCAAGCTGAACATTTTTCAAAACATCGTCATTCGTCAAGCTTTGGTATAATTGGTCGTAATTATTGACAATATCTTTAAAATCACATTTTGGCTCTGGACGCTGAAACCGGCCTTGCAGACCGGGGAAAAAATTTCCGAGCGATAATTGCACCCGTAGCAAGACCCGCGCATCCGGCCGACATAAATTAAAGCCCGCTGTGCGAAAAAAATCTTCATTCGAGAGCGACCCAATAAATTCTCCCGCCGCATCCGAAGCCACATCTTGCAAATACTGTCCGGGACCTTTCTTGTAAAACGTTGCCGACTGTCCCGACCCCCCCGTTGCAATATAATCGGCGGCATCATAGGCCAGTTGGCCTAAAAAGGTTTGGAACGCATTAAACAATCCCACCATGGCCGCACGCGAGAGCGATGTAAAAATCGTCTCCAAAATCGTATCCGCCTGTCGCTGGACATCGACAACCACGAGCTGCGCGTTGGCGGGAGAAGCCAGAAACGGCCAAAATGCCACGACGACAAGCGTCCAAGCAATCATGCCACGTTTGAACGAGCGAAAGTACCGAGAAAGCGGGTTACCCATAAAATAGGAAAGGGAGGGAGGAAGGAGGAGCAGGTGAGAATTACGGAGATGGTACAGGATTTGTCGCTGGAGCGGGAGATGGGGACGGACTAGAAGTGCCACGGCGGTATAACTCGATGACAGCTTGGTCAGACAGACCTTTCAACTCTTCCTCTGTCACCAAGCGATTCGAGAGAAGCAGGGCTCGGATCTCCGGGGCCGTAAGCTGTGCCGGAGGCGTTACTGTTTGGCCGGTGGCGGCCGCTGCCCCCGCGGCGGCCGTGCCTTGCAAGAGTCCTGCTCCAGAAGACGTGGTCGAGCGCTGTGTAAGACCATCTAAACGCGGCTGACACTCACGTCCCTGCGGACAATTTGGATCTGTCCCCCGCGAAAGCTCTAACCCATCCTGCAGCCCATCTGAATCCGAGTCCGCCAAATACGGCGAAGTACGATACGTATTCAATTCATCCCAATCATTCAAGCCGTCTCCATCCGTGTCCTTCAAGCGCAAAGCGTCCTGTGTCTGTTGATTCTTACTTAACTCATTCACTAATTCGCGCGAAGCGGCCAATTGTGTACGCGAAGCCAAAAACGGCGCCTGGATTTGCGCATGTAAATACCAACTAGAAAATATCAGCGTCAACGCCCCACAAATACCAAACACGCTTACTCCCAGTTGCTGCTCCGAAGTCCATCCATTCCAAATATTCCGCAACCAAGCAAATCGTGATGGTCGAACGTCATCAGGCATGTTGAGAGTATACCAACATCGAGACAATTATGGGAGGGGTGACAAACCCATATATTTTCCCTATGATATACGTAGAACAATTGTATGCTCTTTTCTTCCCCTACTCCTCCCTCTCCTGAGCAAGACTGGCTCTCCCAACCCCCCGAAGGCCGTCTTGCGATTGATGTTTTTCGCGAAGATGGCATGCTCGTCATTCGCACCCCTGTCGCGGGTGTAGAAGTAGAAGACTTGGACATTGCCGTCGATGGGGATCTGCTCACCATCCGGGGACAGCGCCAATTGCAAACACCTATCCACGAAGAAGATTGGTTTTATCGCGAATGTTACTGGGGGGGCTTTAGCCGTTCCGTCATTCTCCCCATCGACGTTCATATAAATGATATCCGCGCCTCGCTCAAACAAGGCATTCTCGACATTCGTCTTCCTATCCGCGAACAAGGTCGCGCCATCACCATTAAACCCACATTGCTTGACTAACCATTTTTCGCTAGGATGCCGAGTATGCCCACACCCCTCATCCTCACCGTCACAGACGTACAACCAGATCAGGTCATCGCAACGACGAGTGATGGGCAACGTCTTTCCCTCCCTCTCACCGCTATTCTAGGAAAAGCCCAGCTAAATCAACCTCTCTTTCTCCTGGCCGCCGTCACCGGCAACGAACCCGGCCTGCAACATCCCCTCGCTCAAACCGTCATTCAACATCTTCTTGAACCCCTCGCATGACCTCCCCTTCTTCCACCCCCACCGAGACCTCTCCTGCCTCCACCCATTCCCCTATGGTCTCCCCTCTCAAACGTCACGCCCTCGTCATCGGCGTTCTTTGCGTCATCCTCATTGCAAGTTTAGGCTTAACCACTGCTTGGTCCTACTCCCAACTTCAAAGCGATACGATCCTCAAGGGCGTTTCCATAGGTGGCACCCCGGTCGGAGGACAACCCCCCGTCAGCGCACAAAATTCCGTAGAACAGGCATTAAAGACCAAGCTACCCACCAACCTTCAGACAAATCTAGAATCGCGCGTGCTCGATCTTGGGACACAAGCAGGTCTCGTTACATATGATGTAGACAGCGCTATTACCCAGGCAATCAACATTGGACACACGGGTTCTTGGCCACGACGCCTCCTCGCTCCGGTTATGGCGCGTATAAAAGGATACAATCTCCCCATCGAAGTAAGCGTGGATGAAACCATCCTAAAAACACGTGTTGAAACTGCTCTAGGCAACGATATCGAAACCGCACGTGACGCCCAACTCATCGTTCAAGCCTCCACAACTTCATCAGCCGTTTTTGTAGAACCAGAAAAAGCCGGGCGACGTCTCGATTTAGAAACCCTGGCTCAAGATCTAGAAGACCGCCTCAACACCGGATCAAATGAGTCTGTAGAATTGCGCACAGATACAACCCCCCCTTCCATCCTCGCGACCGACCTTGAACCCCTCGTCTCACAGGCTCAACAATGGCTAGAAAAACCTCCCTTCATCCTCCAAGCCGAAGGTAAGCAATGGACGATTAGCAAAACGGACCTTGCCCCATGGATCACGGTCACAACCGGTACAAAACCGCTGGAGCTCACCCTCTCACCTGTCGCTGTAAAAGAACGTCTGCGTGTCTTAGCCAAAGATTTTCTCCAACCAGCTAAAGACGGGTTCATCGAAGTAAATGCGAGCAGCACCGTCACCGCTTTCGAAACCCCTGTCCAAGGCCTAGATGTAGACGTCCCAAAAACGATCAATAATATTTTATTAGGCTGGCAGAATAGCTCTACGACGATGGATCTTGTCTTAAGCAAAGTCACACCGCGCATTTTAGGTGACGGAGAACGCTTAGGCATCGAAGAGGTTATTGGCGTTGGTCGTTCCAACTTCTCCGGCTCCCCATCTAACCGTCGCAAGAACATTGCTCTCGGCGCGAAAAAAGTTCATACAACGCTCCTCGCTCCCGGACAAGAGTTCTCCATGCTAACGGTTTTAGGTGAAATCGACGGCGCCAACGGCTGGCTCCCAGAACTTGTCATCAAAGGGAATCAGACCGTTCCAGAATTCGGTGGAGGCTTGTGCCAAGTGGGAACAACCATGTTCCGTGCCGCCCTCGCGAGTGGCCTTAAGATCACCGAACGCCGCAACCACAGTTACCGCGTGCGCTACTACGAACCAGCTGGCACCGATGCTACGATTTACGACCCAGCCCCCGACTTCAAATTCAAAAACGACATGCCCACCTACGCCTTGATTACCACCAGTATCAAAGGTGACGAAATGGCCTTCACCGTCTGGGGCACGAAAGACGGACGAAATATAGAACAAACAACCCCAATCGTTTATAACATCGTCGCTCCCCCACCAAAGAAAATCATCGAAACCCTCGACCTCCCCCCTGGCGTCGAAAAATGCACCGAAAGCGCCCACGCCGGTGCCGACGCCGAATTCACCTACACCGTCACCCATGCAGATGGTCGTGTAGAGAAAGAGACGTTCAAAAGCCGCTATCGCCCTTGGCAGGCAGTCTGTCTAAAAGGGGTAACCGCCTTAACACAGCCGACACCTAGCGGAGTCGATGAAACGGGGTTAAATAATCC
>CAZTQP010000045.1:0-8355 GCA_964615825.1 uncultured Gammaproteobacteria bacterium | reverse complement strand
GCCAGGCCTTTGCAGACGGCGTAGGTGGGAGGATAGCCATTTTTCTTCATGATGAGGGGCCATTCGCCAAACGTGGCCCAGGATTTGAAAGGGAGGTTTTTAATGACGAATTCGGCGGCTGCATGAGAAAATCCGTAACAACCAGATAAGTAGTCTTTACGTGAAGACTCGCCCATGAAATCGGAGATGATGGCGTTGGGGAGTTCTTCGGTGTAGCGCAGGGCGTCGTGGTGGGTGGCGTATTCTTTGGGTCCCCGCATGCCGATGAAGTAGCCGGTAGGATCAATATGTTTTGCGACGCACGACAATTCTTTTGCTTGTGTGTGTACCCAGTGCATCACGCGATCAAAGTCGCAATAGAGAATAGTATCTGGATGTAAGATGTATGCTTGTTTGATGGCTTCAAGATAGCTGGTAGTAATGTGGTTCGTTTTGCGGCGGTGGATGATGTATCCTTGACCGGTGAGTTTTTGTAGATAGGTCTTGTCTGTCAGAGGAGAAGCCGAAATCACGATCTGATCAAACATCGATAGGAGTTTTTTGGAATGTTTGTCAGAAAGCCATTCGAGCCCCGCCTTGGGGTCGTGGAGTCCACAGGTGAGTACCGTCATATGATGAGCTAGGATATACTGCGAACATGCCCACGTCGATATTGGAACAAAGAGGGAGAAGATTGAGGGAAGGTTCCGTCACAGGGCGGCCACTCGTGTACTGGATGAACCGTGACCAACGCGTCCAGGATCATTGGGCGTTACTCGCGACACAGGCCTGGGCGAAGAAGGAAGGAGTGGCGTTTGCCGTGGCCCATAATCTTCTCCCAGGGTTTTTAGGAGGTGGAGAACGGCAATGGCGTTTTAAGTTGGCTGGACTGCGAGCTGTTGAGAAAGATTTGCATGCGCAAGGGATTCCATTTTATCTCTTTGTAGGGGAGGAAGCGCATCAAGACATGCTGCGTTGGATGAAAAAGGAGAAGGTTGGGGGGATGGTAACGGATTTCTTTCCCTTACGATTGCCACAGCGCTGGCTCAAGGAAGTGGTTGAAGGTCTTACTTGCCCTGTGTATCAAGTAGACGCGCATAATGTGATTCCAAGTTGGATTACGAGCCAAAAACAGGAATTTGCCGCCCGCACGATTCGCCCGAAGATTCATGCGCAGCTTAAAACGTATCTGACGGATATTCCTAAGCTCGCTTCGCAAACATCTCATGCTCCGTTTACGTATCAAACGATTGATTGGAAGGCGCTTGAGGAGCTGGTTCCGGCTGGGTCTGCTCCAGAAAAAGTTGATTGGATTGAAGGAGGAGAGGCAGCGGCAAAGCAAGCATTAAAACGATTTATCTCAGAGAGATTGCCTGACTATCACGAACGTCGGAATGATCCCTTGGCGCAGGCGTTATCGGATCTGTCTCCGTATTTTCATTATGGACACTTGTCGCCGCAACGGGTGGCGTATGAGGTCCTGAACGATACGGCGCCAAAGCTTGCGCGGGATGCGTTTATTGAAGAATTGGTGGTGCGCCGTGAGTTGTCGGACAACTATTGTTTTTATCAATCTTACTACGATTCGTTTGAAGGGTTGCCTGAATGGGCGAGGAAGACGTTGGATGCGCATCGTAAAGATCCACGAGAGTTTACGTATTCCCGAGCAGAGTTTGAGCACGCGCGTACGCATGATGACCTTTGGAATGCGGCACAATTGGAGATGGTGAAAATGGGCAAAATGCATGGGTATGTGCGCATGTATTGGGCGAAGAAGATTTTGGAATGGACCAAGTCACCGGAAGAGGCATTTAAGATTGCGATCTATCTAAATGATCGCTATGAATTGGATGGACGAGATCCGAATGGATATGTAGGAATTGCCTGGTCGATTGGTGGGTTGCACGACCGTCCGTGGTTTAATCGTCCGATTTTTGGAAGTGTGAGATATATGAGCCGAGGGGGGATGGAAAAGAAGTTTGATGTGGAGGGGTATATAAAGAAATGGAGCGAGGCGGGCTAGCCTTATAAAAAGTAAGACCCACCGGCGCGAGGGGGGTGGGGAATAAGGGGTAAGTGTTGGATTGTTTACTGGGTAGGAGGCGGCATTTGCTTCCAGCAGTTTGCCTCGCAGGCGGGTGCGCTGGAAGTTTCTCTTACGAGGCATACGTAGTCATTCCAGTGCACGATCTGCTCCCTGACGTTGAAAGGTTCTTCTCCGGCTTCTCCGAAGGGAAGAAGGTAGGCGGGTCCATTGTACAGGCGGACGTTTCTCCCCTCACAAGGGGCTGCTGTGCCGGCATTCGTGAGGATATGGAAGTTCTGGTGGGGGTTGTTGCGTTTTGCTTGCTGTTGGCACCCGAGGAGTGCCAACAGTGCCAGTCCGATTAGGACGCGTATTTTCTGCATGAGCTCCTCCTTGGTGTTGCCGGTGGAGAAACCCTAATGGTTTTTTATGGGTTGGTCAACAATTCGTCTTTTTGTTTGGGGATGCTAAGGTGATATACTCTCCTTAACCTTTTATATCTTTCGTTTTGTTATGAAAAAACTTGGAGTTGCTCTTTTGGTCGGGCTCTTTTTCTTGGTTGGAGGGAGTGTGCAGGCGGCTACGACATTTTATAGAGGGTTTGAGTTGACCTCTACCGTTGCTCCGGACGAAATGGGCCACGTCGTCTTTGATGCCATGATCATTAGTGGAAAAAGACGAGCCTTTAAGCCTGTCTTTAAAACACTCCTGTCCGATTTAGGCGGTTTGACGCAAACATTCGTTCCGCGTGATCCAGTGGTAAAGAATATTGTATATGTTTCTACCAATCATCAGGTGCGGGCGGAGGGAGGACGAGAGGGGGTTTTCATCATTTGGAAATATAATATAGATACAGGGGTATATTCACGGTTAGATTCTTTTCGTTATTCAACACAAGATGCTCCGCTTGGGTTTGATATTATCGGCAATGAAGGCACGAGCTTAATTATTATCAAGAACATTGATTCTCCGTATTGTGAGCGTGATCTTCAGGAGGCAGGAGATTATCTCTTTCGTTCGCTTGATATGCGTAATACGACCAAGGGATTTTCTAACTATTCTCCCTCGGCAAGTATGCGGGCGGCTTATCGTGCGCTTCCAGAATGTCTAACGGTTGGTCCCGATCTCACGTTGCGTGCTGACCGCGACCTTATTTCTCAAGGTGTTACTACGAGTTCCGTTCTTACAGCTTCTTTTGCAGATGTTCAGTTACCGACGGGTTCGCATCTTGAAATCCGTCAGTTGGCGGCGGGGAGCTCTGGAACGATTGTCCAAACGTGCACGACATCTGTTTGTAGAGCGGTAGTGACGGAATCCGGTATGATTCTAAATAATAACTACCTCTATCGTGCGTTTGTGGTTGGGGCAGATGGACGCGCGATCCATGAATCAGAAATAGTCCGCATCCAGTACGCCTTTTTACCGTTTTAGATATAGCGAAACCCACTGGGTCGTGGGTGAGAGGGGGGTCAGAAGTTGTTCAGCGGCAGATGGGCTGAGGCGCAGTCCGCAGGAAGCAGTATGTCCAGGTGAACTGCTCGCAGTTGGGCAGACCGCGCCCATAATGGTTGCAGTAGCCGAAGCACTCGAGACCGTGCCAGGTGAAGAGAGCCGTTGCTCGTGCTCCGCTGGCGCGTTGCCGGTACTCGTGCTCCACGGTGATGATGTAGATCGGAGCGCCGCGGAAGAAGTTGTCCTCGGCACGCGTTCCGACCGTTCGCTCATGTCGGATGATGGTGGCCACCCAGCCCAGAGCGAGCAGCCCGGAGATGACGAATAGGCTCGCGATGACCTTCTTCTGGATCCTGGTCTCCTTTCGTAACTCGGCGAGTGGATCTTCCGGCGCCCCTCTGTATGGAGCGCCTTTACCGTACCCCATTCCGCTCATGGCGGTTGCCTTTCTGTCGCTCGTGGTCGAGTCGACTCTCTGGCCTCAAAATATTGAGAACAGGGAGCTGACACGATCAAGAGGAGGATGGTATCAGGCCTGTAGAGGCTGTCAATGTGCTCGCCTCTTTTACTGTAAATCTAGATTGATATCTTGTTTGTTTTGTCTATTTAAGAGCCCTCGGCAACGGGTGAGGTTGCCGAGGGCGGGAAGGAAGGGAGGTGGAGGAGAGGGTTTGCTACTGAGACTCGCGGAGAGTCCCCATCAGCGTTATTGCATCCTCTCCGCGAGGGACTTGTTGGAAGTTGCCCCTTTGCCTGGAAACGATCGGAAGAGCTCCTATTACGCGGGCGAGACCCATGATGCGGTGGTAGAACATGACGCCAGCCCTGAAGGTCGTGAAGCTTCGTCCCGGTTGGCGACACCAGCTGCGGGCGGGAAGTTGGAGCTGGAAGAGGAGTACGGCTTCTCGACAGGGCTCGGCAGGCCTTAGGCCGCCGCTACTGTAATGGAATGAATATTGCGGGCCGGGTACTCGTTCCGTCCCATCCTCCGCTACCACGGCGTCCATGCCATCGCCTGTCGTGGCGGGTGCTCGTGACATGCATTGGTCTTGGTGGGTGTTGATCAGCTGTTGCAGGGTTCTTACAGGACCCAGAAGTCGACCATGGTCGTCCCTCGTTGAGACCTGTCGTGCTCTAAGGTGCCTACGAACCTCTCTGAGCTGGATCGGGTCGTTGCCGTTGTACCATTCTTGCCACTGTACCGTGACCATAGTCTCTCCTCGTGCGCAGATCGGCGCGAGGTAGGGGAGTCCGGGACCGGCGCTTGCGGGGCGCAGGGGCGGAAGGTTGGGACGGGTCTGCGCCAGCACGAGGCTGGTGCAGAGTAGAAGGGCGAGTGCGAGGAGCGTGTTCGAGGTGCGACGCATGGCGTAGTCCTTTCCGAGGAGGTTGAAATTGTCCTCAGATAAAATGGCTTATGTCAGATGAAATAAGCGGTTTTACCTGGTGACAATGAGTAAGGAAACTTAGCAGATTATGGCTATGGAGTCAATGAAGGATAAGGAAGATATATACGTAGCTGTCTCTCAACAAATGAGATATTATTGCCCGTAGCTATGAATAAAGACCGACCACCCTCTCGACCTGCCTCAAATCCGTCTATAGAAAATCCGTATCATCATGTGCCTGAGGAAGTGCCTTTTGAATCTCATACGATCCCTCGTGCGGGGATGATTATGGAAGTGCCGCCGGGGGACGAGGTGTCTATCACGGGTGTAGGCGTATGTGCGGCGGTGATTTTTTATGATCCCATTACGAGACGAGCGGTTGCTTCCCATGTTTCTCCCAGAGATGAGCCGCTTTTGGATATGTTCGCGCGTGTTCGAACGTCTCTTCCTGAACTTGCTCGTGTACACGTTTTCCTTGCAGGAGCATCGCCCGAGGGAGATGTAGCTGATCGAGATTACTCTGGAGTAGAGCATTCTTCTAAAACGTTTCGAGAGAACATTTTTACGGATTTGGCTACGGGAGGAATTTCTCCTGCGCAAGTTGTGAAAACGCGTTTTAATGATGACCCTAGAGCAGACATGGACGTAGTATTCGATACGCGTGATGGGAAGATGAGGGTGAGGAGGGTTAAGTTTTGATTTACGGGGAAAAAGGCCTTAAATCATTGACAAAATGGCTTTTTTTGCGTATTATACTCTTTTGTAATATCTCGCGCTTTTTGTGTCGTTGTAGACAGAAATATTGGCTAATGATAGCCAGAATTCCGTCTATCACTAGATATAGGCGGCTGGTATTAAAAGGGATAACGTCGAACGGTTCGATGTGTAGGCGTTTGCCGTCCCTGCTCTGTCAAAATCAGAGAAAGTGATTGGTGCTCCATGCGTAGTCTCATCGTTCTCGCTCTCAGCGTCGTGCTCGCGGCTTGTTCGTCGACGGTGACGGGCAGCGGATCGACTCAGTCGCCCGATGCCTCTCAGGAGGTCGACGGCTATGTCGTTCCTGACACCCGCTCTGTCGATGTGGTCGACCCCGACGCTCCGCTCACGACCGACAAGGTCGTCGTAGCGGATGCTGACTCCGACGACGTCGAAGTCGTCATCGTGATGCCAGACGCGGATACGGATGTCGCGGCCGATGCCTCGGTCGACGCGGAGGTGGGGGAGGATGTCATCGACGTCCTCATCCCCGACGCTCCCTCGCCCGATGTTTCGCTCGACGTGGGGGAGGCGGATGTTCCCGTCGCCTCGTCGTTCGAGATCGAACCGTATGAGATGCCGGGGTCGTTCAATATCGTTCCTGGTTCTCCTGGACTCTTCGCGACTTTTCGCGGCCGTTCGCACGGGGAGAATGCCACGATGCGTAGGCTGCGTGTTCCTATCCATGGACACAGCGTCTCTGTTCGGGAGGTGGCGATCGTGAGTTTTGAGCGAGGAATGATTTCTTTTTCTCATGGTGCAGGTATTCCTTCTACGGGTGCTGATCCGCATGTTGATATTGAGTTTACGACGCCGATGCAGTTTGTGCGTGATCAGTGGAAGGTGTTCTCTATCGTGGGCGTGATGAGTCCTATCCAGGCTCGTTCATCCGTTCCCCCTGGTACCCCAGCTGCTTTCAGTGGTTCCTACATCCAGATGGGGCTCGAGGCAGGGGAGACGGGTGGTTCGTGGGGTCCTTCCTACGTCACTTCCTTTAATACCGATGTGATTGGGGACGACTCACGTACGCTTCTCTATGCTCCTGGTCGAACGACGTTCGGGACCCATCGTGTCGTGCGCCGTAGTCGGCCGCATATCCATGTCATTCCTCCCGCATCCAGTCCTTTCATCGTCGTGGAGATGCTTAATGTCCTCTATGACTGGGAGATTGAGGCCGAGCACATCGGCGGTAACCTCTCCTGGAGGAAGATGACGTTCATGCTTGAGACTGAGGGCGACAGCACACTCAGTGAGTTCCAACTCCTTCGCAACGGCGTTGCCGTCCCGCTTGCTGACTACGAGATCGTGGATGGCATGAATCGGGATCTGCTTACCCTCCTGCGACTGTCCGGTACGTTCTACGTTACGATCCGGTGGCGCAATGAGGAGGTGATCGAGTCAGGTGTGCGTCATGCCTACCGTCTCATCGCTTTGCCTCGTGGCGGCACTACGGGTGACACGATCCGCACCACTCCACTTCGTAGCGGCCATGCCCTTCCGGGTACGGGCTGGATGACCGGGGATGACTATGGTCTCATGATCGGTGGGCGTGACGTGGCTGGCCCCTCGTTCATTCAGATGATCGCTTCAACGGGCTCCACGGCAACAGTGCCGGCGGCCTTTCTCTGGTCCGACCTCTCCGAAGTTCCGCACGTGGCTCGTCCCTACCCGATGGGCTCGAATGACTGGACGGACGACGGTCTTCTCAACGACCTGGTTCCGACGTACGTCCGCTTCGCCCCCTGACCCCTCGCCCTTTCCCTCCTTACAGGATGCTGTGTAGCGTCCTCAATCCTTTTTTCTTCTCTCGGAGGATGAAAGAGGGTTGAAATGATGAGTGCGCTAGGTTTTGCTTGGTTCATTTGACAGAAGCACTTTAGTAGAATAAAGTGCTTCTCATGAAATCTAATTCCACTTCTTCAGAAGCGCTGTACAAGGCGATTTTGAGCTTAAAAACCTTGGATGAGGCCAAGCGTTTTTTTCGTGACCTTCTGACGGAAGAGGAGATCGAGGAGTTTTCCAAGCGTTGGCAGGCCGCACGTCTTTTAAATGAAGCGGTTTCCTACGTGACGATTCAAAAAGAAACAGGACTTAGTTCTACTACCGTGGCGCGTATTTCGCGTTGGTTGCAAACAGGGGCGGGCGGGTATCGTTTAGCGTTAGACCGACAATCATCGACCGCGCACCATACGCTTTTATCTCGAAGGCGTGATTAGTGATTGTATATAGATCACGGGCCGCCTTTCGAAGATTGAGGCGGTTTTTTTGTTTTACCTGGGTAACGTATTGAGAAATTCCTTTGGCCGGATGTGAGGCGTCACGTGCGGCAAAAGGAGCTTCGGAATAGGCCGACTCCAGGAGGATCAGTGTATGATCAGCATCAGTTCGTTTGACTTCGCGCGTCGTCAGGGTGAAGTGCTCTTTCTCGGAGAGGAGGTTCTGGCTCGGATCAGGAGGCGTCTCGGAGAAGATGATGATGCCTTCGAGCTCTACGTCTTCCAGGATCCGGCCGAGATCGACCTGTCTCCTCTCGATGTGAAGGATCGTGCCAACCTGAAGAGGCTCTTCTCGCAGGCGAATACCTCGCACATCGCGGTGCTGCATGTTTCACCGCCTGCGGATGTGCGTGTCCACCTGTACGATCATCGCCTGATCGTACTCACGCCTGCCTGAAGAGGGGGTGTCCTTCACCTATCTTTCTTGCCCCGTTTGTTGCCAACCTCTGGGTTGGATCTCAACGAACGGGGCGCTTTA
>CAZTQP010000044.1:0-8555 GCA_964615825.1 uncultured Gammaproteobacteria bacterium | reverse complement strand
CAAGCGTACGCGAACAGATCGTAAAAAACTTTCCTGATAGTCTCGCAGGTGCCTTACGCGTTCCGGCAGTCTTCGAAAAACCAAAAAAATAACCTCCTATGCATCCTTTAAACCAAACCATTGCCTCTGCGCACGAGGCGCTTGTAAAAAAAGCCTTCTCCTCAGAAGAACTCACTGCCGCGTATCTGCAGCAAGCGCGTGGCTTGAATGTGGCGCTGAATGCCTATCTCACCCTCGATGAAGAGGGAGCCTTAGCCTCCGCGCGTGCTTCAGATGCACGTCGCGCATCTGGAAAAGATTTGGGCCCTCTCGACGGCGTCCCACTCGCGATTAAAGATAATATTTTAATACAAGGCGTGCGAGCAACGGGGGGATCCAAAATCCTCGATAAGTATATCGCGCCCTACGACGCAACGGTTATCCGTCAGTTGAAGGAGGCGGGCTCTGTGTTTCTTGGAAAAACCAATTTGGATGAATTCGCCATGGGCTCATCTACCGAGCACTCCGCCTTTGGCCCTACGAAACATCCTGGCGACATTGAACGTGTGCCAGGTGGCTCTTCTGGTGGTTCTGCAGCTGCCGTTGCAGGTGACATGTGTATCGCGGCTCTCGGTTCTGATACGGGTGGTTCCATCCGTCAGCCTGCTGCCTTCTGTGGCATTGTCGGTCATAAACCCACTTATGGGAGTGTCTCGCGCTACGGCGTGATGGCGATGGCCTCGTCCCTCGATCAGGTCGGTCCGATGACGAAAACGGTCGAAGATGCTTCGCTGTTATTTAACCTCTTGCGCGCCCAGGATGCGCATGACCAAACCACCGTTCCAACGGTCGCGCACAATCTTGAAAAGCGCCATGACCTCAAAGGTATCCGCGTCGGACTCCCACGCCAGGCTTGGGGACAGGGGATTGATGATGGTGTCCGTTTACATACGACCCAAGCCGTAGAAGCGCTGCGTCGTCTTGGAGCTGAAGTAAAAGAAGTAGATCTTCCCTACGCCGATGAAGCGCTCGCCGTCTATTATATTCTCATGCCCTGTGAGGTATCGGCTAATCTCTCGCGCTTTGATGGGATTCGCTATGGCCAACGCGCCCAAGCAGAAAACCTCCTCGAAACGTACACCCACTCTCGTGGGGAAGGGTTAGGTAACGAAGCGCGTCGTCGTATTATGTTAGGTGCTTACGCATTATCTAAAGGCTACTACGACGCCTACTATCGCCAAGCGCGCAAAGTCCAAACATTGATTCGTCGTGCCTATACAACCGCTTTTCAAGAGGTGGATGTTCTTGTAACACCAACCACACCTTCCACCGCCTTTAGAATCGGCGAAAAAATCTCCGATCCGCTCTCCATGTATCTTGAAGATGTTTTCACAGTCGGCGTAAATGTAGCCGGTTTACCTGCCGTTTCTCTTCCATGCGGAATGCACGAAGGTCTCCCCGTCGGTATCCAATTCATTGGTAATCATTTTGCCGACGCCCGCCTCTTATCCATCGCCTACGCATTTGAGCAAGTATCATAAAAAAGGCGCTCTATGTTCCAAATCATCCTCGAACCTTCACCGCCTACCATCGAAGAACTCCCTGCGTCCGCCGCTGATAAACAGGCGGGTACAATCGTTGGGTTGTTTATAACGGCAGTCGTTGTCGTTACCCTTCTTGGGATTGGAATCTACCGGATGATGCGCCTGCTGCGTCGGCCGGAATTGCATGGCACCTCCCGTGAACAAATCCTCAAGCGTTGGGAACAGGTGGAGCTTACAGCGGCACAAGGTGTCATGGGATCAAAGCTCGCCATTATCGAAGCGGATAAATTGCTCGACCAAGTGCTACGTTCCATGGCCATGCCCGGAACCACCCTCGGTGAACGGCTTAAATCAACCGCCTACCGCTATCCGAATATCCGCAAAGTTTGGAGCGCCCACCGTCTTCGTAACCAACTCGTTCACGACACCTCCTTCGAGATGGCCTCCCGCCAAGCACGCCAAGCACTGGATGAGTACAAAGATGCGCTGAAGGTGTTGAATGTTTTGTAGCATGCTCCCCTTTATTTCCTCGCATACCTACACGATCGCGGGTCTCACATTCCAAACATGGGGGACGTTTATTGCGCTCGCTTTTGCGGCAGCAACGTGGATTGCCTATAAGCGCGCCCAACAAAAAAAGCTTGACCCCAATCACATTCTCGAACTCGCCTTCTGGATTTTTCTAGCGAGTTTTATTGGCTCACGTTTGTTTCATGTGCTTGTTTATGAGCCCCAGTACTATCTCGCCCATCCTTGGGAGGCGATAGACCTCCGTAAGCCAGGATTTGCCATTTTTGGAGGGTTTATTGGTGCGGCCGTGGCCTTCTTCACGTATGCCTATCGACGCTCCTTAAAATGGATTGAATATGCTGATGCCCTCATCTGGGGGTTACCTTGGGGATGTGGGATAGGCCGTCTCGGATGTTTTCTTATCCATGACCATCCGGGCACACTCACACATTCCTTTCTGGGTGTGCAATATCCCGACGGTTCCGTACGCCATGATCTCGGCTTGTATCTTTCTTTGATTGGATTCGCAACCGGCGGCGTGTTCTTGTACCTCAACCGCAAACAGCGCGCCCCAGGCTTTTGGTTCGGAACCTACATGATGATTGAGGGAATCATCCGCTTTTTATTAGATTTTTTACGGATCGTAGATGCTCGCTATCTTGGCCTGACGCCTGCCCAGTATCTTTCCATTCCCCTCGTTCTCGTTGGAGGATGGTTGTTGCGTAGGTCTTCCAAGTGATCTTCTCTTTATCTCCCGCGTGCTATACTCTCTCGCAATCTATGTTTGACGTTCTTATTATCGGAGGTGGACCGGCAGCCCTGGCTGCGGCGGTCTATATTGCGCGTCAAAAACTCTCGTTTGCGATCATTGCGCCCCAGATTGGGGGGCAGGTTAGTTGGTCGTCTGATGTCGAAAATTATCTCGGCTTCCATTTGTTAGACGGGGTCGAATTGGTGAAGCGCTTCCGCACGCATCTAGAAGATTATAAAAGCAACTTTGCCCTCAAAGAAGGGGAGAGTGTATCTAAGCTGGAAAAGACAGGGAGTAGCTTTCGGGCACAGACGAGTACGGGAGAGTCATACGAAGCAAAGACTGTTTTAATTGCGACCGGTTCCGAGCATCGCGCCCTCGATGTTCCCGGGGAGAAAAAACTCTATGGCCGTGGAGTCACGTATTGTGCAACCTGTGATGGGCCACTCTTTCGCGATAAGGTTGTCTTCGTTATTGGAGGCGGTAATTCCGCCATGGACGCAGCACTCCTATTAGAAAAATATGCCGAGCGCGTCACTATTATTACCGTAAATAAAGAGCTAAAAGGGGACGAAATTATGCAGAAAAAAATCAACGCTTCTGCTAAAATCAAGGTCAAAGCCCAAACCAAAGTCCAAGAAGTATTGGGCGAGACAAAGGTGACAGGTATCAAGCTCACAGCGCCAGACGGATCAGAGCGAGTGGAAGTCGCGGATGGGATCCTGATTGAGATCGGATTGGTGCCTGCTTCTCAAATGGTGGATTTTGTGGCAAAAGATAAACGAGGGCAGATCGTCGTCAGTAAGACGAATGCCACCAATGTCGAAGGGATCTGGGCCGCGGGGGATGTCACCGACGTCACCCAAAAACAGATCGCGGTCGCCGTCGGAGAAGGAGCAAAAGCCGCCTTATCGATTATCCAATATCTTCAAACCACCGCCTAATCCTATGTCTGATTCCAAAAATACGTCCTTGATTGTCGGTATTATTGCTGTAACCGTGATTTTATTCGGCGGACTCGCTTGGCTCCTCGCTCGTACTCCCGCCTCTCCCTCTGTGAGTAATGCAGGTCAACCAGAAAATGTCACCTTTAACGATGAAAGCAATCCTTCTGTTGGGCCCGCGGATGCAAAAGTTGTAGTCCGATTGTTCAGCGACTTTCAATGTCCCGCCTGCCGCTATGCAGAACCTGCCGTAAAAGCAGCGATGGAGCTATACAAAGATCGAGTAAAATTCATTTGGAAAGATTTTCCTCTTGAAACGATCCATCCAAACGCCCGCATCGCTTCAGAAGCCGGTCGATGTGCAGCTGTAGAGGGAAAATTTTGGGAATATCACGATCAGCTATTCACCAAGCAAGCAGAATGGGAGGGATTGTCTAACCCATTTGCAAAATTGGTTGAAGAAGCGGCGCAGGTAGCCATTACCAACTCTTCTTTTTCTGCGTGTTTACAGGCGCGTGCGCAAACCGCCCTCGTCCGACGGGATATCAATGAAGGGTTTGCGAATGATGTCGATCGCACTCCCACGGTTTTCATCAACAACCGCCGTTATTTTGCCATGACAAGTGCGGAATGGAAGAAAAATCTTGATGCCGCACTCGCAGAAGCCTCTTCCACACAACAATAGGGAGCCAAACTCTTGACGGACGTCTTGAATTACCCATTCTGGCTACGTACAATACGTTCACCAATTAATTCGCTCTTCAATTCTTATTTTGCACTATGGAGAATCAGTCCTTTTGGGCCGGAAGTCCGAAGTCCATGTTTTACATGGGGTTATTCCTCGGGATCGCCGTCACCACTACGTTGGGTCTAGCAAGCGTGCTCGGCATGGCTTGGAGCGGTAAGTCCATGATGGGAGGCGCACCTGCGAACCAGGTTGCTCAGTTACCTAACCTTCCTTCTCCTTCCGCTGACCCAAACGTCCCTCAGCCAACGGTTCCTTCTAAGCCTGTCAAAGAAGTAGGCGCAGAAGACCACATCCGTGGCAACAAGAACGCCAAGGTGACCTTGATTGAATACTCAGACTACGAATGTCCATTCTGTAAGCGCCACGAACCAAGCATGGTTCAAGCGTTGAAAGATTTTCCAAACGATGTCCGCGTCGTCTACCGCCACTACCCATTGACCTCCATCCATCCAAACGCACAAAAAGCGGCCGAAGCGGCTGAATGTGCTAACAAGTTGGGAGGAAACGACGCCTTCTGGAAGATGCATGACAAGTTGTTCGAAATTTCCCCAGCCTTATCTCCTGACGCGTTGGTTGCTGCCGCTAAAGGACTCGGCTTGAACGAAGCCAACTTCAAGAAATGTCTTGATTCCGGTGAGATGGCTGGTCGCGTCGACGCAGACGTTGCCTCGGGTAACGACTCCGGTGTCGAAGGGACGCCGGCTACGTTCATCAATGGCCAATTGGTCAGCGGTGCGGTTCCATACGCCAGCATGAAGAGCCAAATCCAAGCTGCAGGCGCTGCAAACTAACAACGATTGAGCATACAAAAGAACGAGGTTATGCCTCGTTCTTTTGATTTTCCCTTCCCTTCCTCCTCTCCTCATCTAGGACCGCGCCTGCGAGCCCATCGCCTATACATTACTACTCAACCCATTCTACCCCGTAACCATCTTGCGTCCTGCTATCCATCGTTCATATCCCAATTTCACCGCTTCCGTTGTGACGAAATACGCCGCGACTACCCCTAGAATGATGAGCAAATGATCGTTAGAAGGAGCCTGGAATTCAAAGATATTCTTTCCTATCTGTGTATAAGGTAGGGCTAGCGTAACAATACCTGCTACGCTCGTAAGGGCGACGAGAGTCCAGGCCGGTCTCCGCGCACGCCAGAATGGGAGCTTCGTGCGGATTGAATAGATGAAGATTAATTCCGTTAAAATACTCCCAATGAACCAATTTGTTTGCAGGACTGCGGGTTCAAAGCGATAAAAAATACCAAAGAAAAGAAAATCAAAGATGGTACTCGTAAGACCGAGAACGGTTGCAAGCCGAATAATCTCACGGACTTGATACGAGTGAGGACGGTGTAGTTCTTGTGCGTCCACCGTGTCCGTGGCAATTGCAATCATCGGAAAGTCCGAGAGCAGGTTCAGGAGTAAGATCTGGAGCGGCAACATCGGCAAGGTCGGAATGAAAAATGAGGAGATGGCCACCGCATAAAAATTTCCAAAGTTTGAAGCGAGTGTGGCCTTCACATATTTTGATGTATTCGCAAACACCTCACGGCCTTGGCGAATGCCGCCGATAATCACCTCTAAGCTTTGCTGAAGCAAGACGACATCCGCGGCCTCACGTGCCACGTCAGACGCGCCCTGTACCACAATCCCAATGTTCGCGGCTTTAAGGGCCGGGGCATCATTAATCCCTTCGCCTAAAAATCCAACCTCAAACCGTTCTTTCAGAGTTTGAATAACGCGATGTTTTTGCTCGGGAGAGACGCGAGCAAAAACATGATGCGTGATAACCGCTTCTTGTTGGGCCGCGGGGGAGAGCGCGACAAATTCCGCCCCCGTCATCACTTGTGTATCACTCGTAATCAATCCAATCGTGCGTGCAACCGCCCCTGCCACATCAGCGCTATCCCCGGTAAGAATCTTCATGGCGACTCCCAAGGCCTGTGCATCTTTTACCGCTTGATAGGTACTCTCTTTAATTGGATCTTCAAACGCAATCAATCCTTGAAGGGTAAATCCATGCCCTTCTTGGGCAGGCGTATAGGACTGTGCATCACCCATGGCTTTTGTGGCAATCGCAAGGATACGGCGACCCTGGAGGCCCTCTTGTTTAGACCAAGCATGTGCTTGCGCTACTTGTTCGCTACTCATCAAGCAGCTCTCCAAAACCATCTCTGGAGCTCCACGTTGAATAAGGATGGCGCTCGTTCCTTCTTGCACCAAGGCGCTATTCCGCTTACGCATCGGATCAAACGGAAGCTCTGCTAAACATCGCACCGTCTTGAGTCGCTCGCGCTTTTCCTTATCGACCGCTTGCCACAGGGCAATATCAAAACTGTTATTCGCCTGCTGTTTCGTATCCCCTAAACAGGAAGAAGTCAGCGTGGCATACCACAAAATCTGCTCTGGTTGCACCCCGTAGATGTGGCTCACGCGCATGCGATTTTCCGTGATCGTTCCTGTTTTATCCGTACATAAGACCTCGATGCTGCCTAGGTCTTCAATGGCGGATAGACGTTTCACCACCACTTTATCCTTGGCTAACTGTAACGCTCCTTTCGAGAGGGCGATGGTGGTAACTACGGGTAACGCTTCTGGAATCACGCTTACCGCTAAGGCGATTGAGAATAATAAGAGCTCTAACGCATTTGCTTCTCCCCGGCGAAGAAACAAATGCGTGGCGAACATCGCAAGCAGCGTCACGACGACCAATTTCAAGATAAATGAACTAAAGCGGCTCAGACCTTTTTCAAAACTGCTTTGGTGTGCCGTGTCAGCCGTCAAATGAGAAATCGCTCCAAGTGTCGTCTTGCTTCCAGTGGCAATCACGATCGCCGTGCCCCGTCCACTCGCAATGGTTGTCCCAGAAAAAACAATATTTGTCGCCTCATAGGCTTCTTCTGTTGGTTTTGCGAGAGCATCCGCCATTTTTATTGCCTGCACCGATTCACCGGTCAAAATACTCTCATCAACCATCAGTGCTTGGGTCTCGACCAAACGCGCATCAGCTGGGACGACATCACCAGCTTCTAACAGGAGGATATCGCCCTGTACGAGTTCACGACTAGGGATAGGGGTGCTATGTCCATCACGTCGAACACGTGCCGTCGCCACGACAAATTGCTTCAATAATTCCAGTGCTTTTGCGGAATGGTATTCTTGAGAGAATCCAAGCAGGGTATTAATACAGACAAACACCAAAATAAAAACACCCTCAGTCACGTTTTGGAGGGCAAAGGAGATGAGGGCCGCTCCGCCTAATAAATAAATGAACGGGGAGCGTAATTGTCGGATAAAGAGCTGCCATGCGCCCGCGTCTTTTGAGGTGATCTCATTTGTCCCATCATGAAGCAGGCGTTTCTGTGCTTCAATGGATGTAAGGCCGTCTAGGCGTGTGTCAGCGGTCTTAAGAGCATTTTCTGAAGAAACAGACGTAAAAGAAGCAAATAACATAGAAAGGGTATTGCGTCCAAGTATAGCAGAGTTGCTCTTTTTTCGTGACTAGGATACGTTCAAATCTCCTATGTCCACTCCTTCTTCGATCGCCCAAGAATCCATCGACCTCCACCGCCGCTTACACGGAAAAATTCGTATTGAAGCTACCACCCCAATTGACTCCTTAGCCGACCTGACCCGTGTCTATACTCCTGGAGTTGGAGCTGTCTCGAGTCGTATCGCCGAAGACCCTACGGAAGCCGATGCGCTGACTTGGCGTAAAAATACGGTTGCTGTTATCTCTGATGGCTCTGCCGTCCTCGGGCTCGGGAATATCGGTCCCGCTGCAGCACTCCCGGTCATGGAAGGAAAGTCCGCTATTTTCAAACGCTTTGCGAACATTAACGCGATTCCGCTCGTCCTTAACACGCAAGACGTTGAAGAACTCATTACGACCATTTCTGCCCTTGAACCAAGCTTCGGCGCCATCCAACTCGAAGATATTTCTGCACCGCGTTGTTTTGAAATCGAAGCACGTCTCCAAGAGCGTCTCTCTATTCCCGTCATGCACGATGACCAACATGGAACAGCGATCGTGATCCTCGCCGGCTTGTTGAATGCGCTTAAGGTCGTCGGCAAGCGTATAGA
>CAZTQP010000043.1:0-8831 GCA_964615825.1 uncultured Gammaproteobacteria bacterium | reverse complement strand
AAGTATGGGATGAGGGCCATGAAACGGGAGCGTTTGATGGCGTTGGTCAATTTGCGCTGGTGCCAGACGCAGACGCCGGAGCGTTTGCGAGGAACGATCTTGCCGAAGGAGGACAAGTAGCGGCGCAAGGTGTTGGTGTCTTTGTAGTTCACGTCTTGAGCGTTCACTTGGCAAAAGTGACAGCGACGGTCAGTCTTGATCATAGATAATATAGTTTAAAATGGAATGTCTTCGATGCGGATCTCTTGGTCTCCGACGCCGTGGTCGATGGCAGGGGTGGAAGCAGCTGGTGCCACGCTAGGCGTAGGAGATTGGTAGGACGCTCCTCCGGAAGAGGGAGCGCCGCCACGGTCGAGCATGATCATGTTTTCGGCCACGATTTCTGTGCGGGTGCGCTTTTGGGCGTCTGGGGTTTCCCATTCGCGTGTTTGTAAGCGACCTTCAAGGTAAATCTTTTTTCCCTTAGTGAGATATTGCTTGCAAATATCGGCAAGCTTGCCCCACGCGACAATGTTATGGAATTCTGCCCGTTGCTGTTTTTGGCCTTGGGGATCGGTCCATACCATGTTGGTCGCGACGCCGAAGGACGCGACGCTTTGCCCGCTTGGGGTGGTGCGCACTTCTGGGTCACGAGTGACGTTTCCAATGATCGTTGCACGATTGAGATCCATATACGTAGATCTTATACTGCTTTGCTGTCTTCGCTCAAGGCGGAGTCGATCTTGGTTTCAAGATCTGCTTCCGTCATAGAAGGTTCTTTGGCGTCTGCTTTGGCTTCACCCGTGGCAGCGTCCTTACCTTCTTCTTTTGTTTCTTCTTTGGATTCGGCAGCCTTTTCACGGCGGCGGCGATCATCACGACCTCCTTCAACAACCACTTCGGTGAATTGGACGAGGTCGAACTTGGCCTCTTCTCCGCCTTCTTCGGCACGGATAATCAAATGGCGAAGGACTTCTGGGGTGATGCGTAAAAGTTCATCGAACTTGGCAATGGAGCCGTGTTCAGCCGTGAACATGACGAGCACGTAGTGGCCGTGGCGTTGTTCCTTGATGGTATAGGCCAAGCGGAACTTGCCGAGACGGCGTGTCGATTCTACGGTCGCCCCGACTTTGGTAAATAAGCCGCCGATTTTTTGTTCGACGGTGCCAACTTCTTCGTCTGTGAAGGTGGTTGGAATGATGTACAACAGCTCGTAGCGAGAGGTTGTCATATGATGGGCAATACGTCCCCTATTTGGGGTATCTGCTGGGCAGATGTGGCCGATTGCGATCAAGAGTAAAAGTGGCGTTAGATTAAGGGAAAAAGAGGGAAACGTCAAGGATTGGATTGTGATAGATAGGCGATGGGCTCGCAGGTCATGGCTTTTTCTCCCTACTGAACTCGCATTCCGCCGATGAGCTTTATTTGTGGCGGACCGGAGCCACCCCGTGCAACGGCAACTCGACCGCAACGGGGGATGTCTCCTTGCTCAGACAGCTGTAGGGAGAAAAAACAACAGGGCATGCGAGCCCTAGATGGGGGGAGGTGGGTGGGGAGGGGGGAAAGGGAAATGCGTATAAAAAGCAGAAATCCGCGGGGGCGGATTAAAGAAGAGTTACTCGTCGAAAGGGACGGGTTGAGGGAGTTTTAATGATTCGTCTTTGAGGCTGGCCTCTAGGCTAGCCGCGAGGGCTTCTAGAAGAGCTGTCTGTCCCTCGTGGGCATCTGTGTGCAAGGCTGGAGCAGGAGGCGGGCATCCGCTGTCTGGCATAAAAACCTCCACTTGGGAGGATACTCTTTTGTCTAAAAATGATGAAGCCCCACGAATCCTTGCGGATGCGCGGGGCGGTGAGGGAGGGAAGGGGCGGGGTGTGAGCGAGGTTTTGTCCGCGGCGGGACAGGGCTTCATCCTCGAGGAGCCCTCGGTGCGTGTGCGAAGATGCGTTCTGCGTGTGTGCTCGGTTTTAGGTCGTGAGCTGGATCGAGTCTGGGACTTTTCTTACTCTGCGTCGCCGGGCGGGGCGAGGATCGCGGACTGTGACAGGTGAGCGGGGATCAAGAGTCCGCCGTCGAAGACGAAGCCAGGGGGAATGCTCGAGGCGCGCGTCCTGGTGCGACCGTGAGCCTTCACCAGCAGCCGGGTCGGAACCTTGCGCTGAGCCGTCAGGCTGTTGATCTCTCGGCGGTGAGCATCGAGGCAGATGGCGTCGTGTTCCGCCGTGGTCACGAGCTGCTCGGGGTTGATGGAGATGGGACCGGTGAAATCACGAATCGTGGCAACCTCGCAGGAACCCGTGAAGTCCAGGTCGCGGACGGAGGTGGCGGGGGTGGCGGGAAGGTCGCCAGTGGTGACGAGCGCCATACGACCGGTCATTGCTTGAGCGGGCCTGGCAGCGGGCAGCTTTTCGTCTGCGGATTTCGCGTTCCAGCGCTTCCAGAACTCTGTGATCCAGGCCGGGTCGAAGACCCCGAACAGGCAGACCTCACCGGTTGCCAGAATGAGGACACCGAGTCGGAGCTCTTCGATGACACCCTTCTCGCCATTCAGCACGCCGTGAAGCCGGCTGACGCCGAGCATATCGCTGAGGAGGGGGCGCATGATAGCCTCCGCGGTCAGACGACGTCCTGCTTCCGCGATGTCATCTTCGATGCTGTCTTTGACGGTGTCGAACGGAGCGACCGCGAGGGAGCGGTGGATGATCCCCGCTTGGGCGAGCTTGGTGAGGATGTTGGTGCGGTGACCGAGAGCGCCAGCGGGATCGGTTCGGCGCACTGCCGCTTCGGCGGAGGCTACCTCTTCCCTCATGGTGCTGTGGTCGATCTGCGCGAGCTTGAGCTCGCCTTCGGCCTTTTGACGCGCATTCCGCTCTGCCGTGAGGTTATCGCGGAGATTCGCGCACTCTTCGAAGCGCGAGTCGAAGCCGACGCGGTAACCGCGCTCATACCCGCGGTCAAAGCTGAAGTCGAGGGCTTCGATGTACTCCCGCCGGATTCGAGCCATGACGACGTTCTCCACTCGATGAGCGAGCACTGCCCTCCGGTAGTAGTCGGCGAGCGCCGGCTCGATGTGGACGGTGGTGAGGGTGAACTCAACCTCCGACGGCTCGAGGGGGAGGGCGGAGAGGGTGAAGACCGACGGAGCGGTCGGGGAAGCCGCGTGAGTCACGCCCGTGTAGGGGGCGCAGAGGGCCGCGTTGACGGTGGCGACGCTCTCGACACCGCGCTGGAAGGCGGCGGCGGCGATAGCCTTGGCCGCGGCATCGAAGTCGGTCTGCGCATTGATCTCCATGCCGAGACCATCGTTATCGACGTAGGAGATGGGGGTGGTGGAGGGAGGGGGATTGGACCCCGCAGCGGGCTGCGTGCCCGAGGGGGGGAGCGCAGGAGGGGTGGAGGACGCCTTGCGGGCGTTGAGAGCAGTCGCGAACGCCGTGCGCAGGTTGTGGAAGAACCCGTTGGGGTCATCCGCCGTTACGCGCGCGATCGAGGGGACGCCATCGAAGCTACGTGCCCAGGTGAGGCTCTCACCGGCGGGGAGGAAGCCGTGGACGGCACTGACCATCTGGCTGAGCTCGAACTCGAGTCCGTTCCAGAACTGATTCTTTGCATCGGTGGCCGCGGCAGAGACCCTCTTCTGCCAGCTCTGCGTGGACTTATCCATCGCGCTGCGCGTACGAAGCACGAAGATGATGAAGAGGGCGGTCGCGACCATGAGGAAGCCGTAGCCGACGTTGGCGTTGGTGCGCCAACTGTTGCCCCGCGCAAGCGCGGCCTTGAGCTGGCCGGTGAGAGCGTCGATACGGCGGTTGGCCGTGGCGAGTTGCCCTTGAAGAACGGACTCACGTGCCTCGCAGTCACGAGTAACCGCGAGGTTGGCCACCGCGGGGTTGACCGCGGAGGCAGCGAACATGGTTGCCCACATGGCGGTCGGGAGGTCGCCCTCCGCGATGGCCGCGGTGGTCAATCGTGCCTGCTCGTCGAGTACGGCCTGCTTGGCCGTGGAGCTCGTAGCCGTGGCGGCCTCGTCGACGAGCTGCGGGATGCGGCGACAGAGCTGCGCGCCGGGACGGGGGTGGTTGTCGGCGGTGTAGACGCGCGGGATCGAGAAGGCTGATCCGTTCTTGATGGTGACGCGCAGGCTGTGACCCCGCCAACCGTGGTAGTCGACGGGCGCGCGACCGTTGGTCCAGGGGACCATGCTGTCCGCGTAGAAATCCCCCGCGAACGAGTTCGTGAGCATGCGCGAGCGCGACCCTGTTCGCGGGATGGAGCCGTCTGCGCATACGCCGCTGGTCGGCGAGATGTGGCGCGGCCGACCCGTGACGGCGTCGAGGATGGGCGCACCTGAGGCGTCGACGACCGGGCACCACAACCAGGTCTCCTCGAGGGAGAGGCGGTTGGGGCCTAGCCGCCGGATCATGGACGTGACCTCACGGATGAGCGCGGCCTTGACGGCCTCGTTATTTCCCGCGTAGACCGCGTTGACGAGCGCCTCGACGGTCGAGACGCCCGACGAGGTGCGGTCGCGGGTCGCGAGACGCGGGAAGGGCAGCTGCGCGGGCGCCTGGGCCAGCGCAGCCTGCGCATTGGTGCAGTCCTCGGCCAGCATCTCAACGATGCGCCCGATGGACACGCGCTGACGCGCCGGAATGGCGATGTTCAGAGGCTGGTTCCAGGGGCCGCAGGCGGCCTCCTGGCTCACCACGGGGAGAGCCTGTGCTCCCACGGTGGTGATGAAGTTCACGCTCGTCATGAGGACGAACGCGACAGCCAGGGCGACGGCCCTGGCAAAACACATGAACTTTTCCATGGTGCACTCCTATACTTCTAACCATCCCCCCGTGCGAGAGGGATGGTTCTTGGGAACTATCTCGGGTTGTCGAGGATCGACTTCCCTGCATTGAAACGCTTATCGCCCGCGAGCTTGTGGCTCCCGGCGCGACTGCGTATATCACCATATTTTGGCATTTTTGTCAATGTTATCCACAGGAAAAAAGGATCTTTTATTTTTTCTTTATAAAAACACAAACGCCCGGCGGAGAGCGCACGGGCAGATAAAGAAGAAAAGTGGTTAAAATTTGGCTAATATCAGCCATTTACACGCGAGAAGATTCGTCAAAGGCGAGATAGGCTTCGTAAGTTCCTTCACCCGTACTGCGGAGATAGAATGTCAGCGGTGGTTGTTCCCACGGGGGGAGACTGCCGTTGAGAAGGGCGCTGCGAGCCGGGGCGAAGAAGCGCCCTTCCAGGTCTGCGATACGGGTTCGACGCTCGAGCGCTTCATGGGCGCCCCACTGCTGCTCTTCTGCCAGCTTCTCTCTCAGCCGAGAAATCTCTCCGGCCATGTCTTGGCCGGCCTGATCGAGTTCATCGACCAGCTCTCTGAGCGTTTCGAGCTCTACCCTAACCTCGTCCACGGCCGCCTCGCGCAGGGCGTGAAGGGCTTCTGCCGAGACGCGGAACACCGCGCTACTTGCTTCCATCAGAGCGGCGCGTACCGCTCGCAGCTCGGCATATGCGCACTCTGCATCATAAAGGTTCACAGCGGAAGCGCATTGGAGCGCTTTCAGAGCCGACTCCTGTTGCCTCGCGTGACGCTCTGCCCCTTGCTGAACCGCAAAGAGCTTCGCATTCACGGCAGCCAGCTCACCACGGAGCGACCGATATTCGGGATCTCGAAGCCTTTCGTTTTCCAGCTCCGCGACGCGGCGCAAGAGCTGCATGATCACGTTATAAGACATTTGCGCTACGGGTTTTTTTCGTACGCTTGCTCTTGCCATCGTACCCTCCTTAGGTTTTGGCGTGTTTAGGGGAACATATTTTTCCCTTTGTGACAAGAGTAGCCTGTTTAAAACAGTAAAACCCCGTGAGCGAGGCTCAAACGGGGAGAAAAGGAGTAAAGAGTTTAAAGTCTTATTAGTTAGAGGGTGCCCCCATTAGGACCGCCGCGCTCTCTACCAGAGCCTCTCTTGCTCTACGAGCACGGTCGAGATAGTTCAGCTCGTCGGGTGCAGAAGTACGGGGAGAAAACATGCGGAGGACATCATCTACGAGTCCACGAATATCATCCGGCGGATTTGTCCAGTCGACCCATTTGCGCGAGACTTCACCCATCACCTGAAACAGGAGTGCGTAGGCCGTCTGAAACTCTCGCAGAGCGGCTTCGGGGGTGAGGAAGTCTCTTACCGGCGGATGAGAGGGCATTTCTCCGGTTGCCTGCCCGGTAATGGACTCGACTGACCATCTCAGCTCCCCAGCGAAAACGAGGAGGTCATTGGCCAGTTGATCCTCTGCTGCCTGTCGCTTCTTCACCTCATCTCGCAGGACGTGGTGAGCGATGGCGATCGACTTGGGACTTCCCGGAGAGGCGGCACGCCGACTATCTGTTTCAGGCGCGAGATCGAGAACGAAGCGCAGGAGACTGGCGAGAGCGACCACTTCTTCGGCGACCAGGATCATCTGCGTCTGACGGTCTCCATACTCCATGGTGTTTCGCACCGTAAACATTCTTACATGCTCGTTATGCGCATTCTGGAGCGTGGCGACGCCTTCGAGGACGACCCCGGTGAGACTTGTCATGTCGGGTCTCGCCGCTTTTGTGAGCTTCACTCCGAACCGAATGAACAGGGCGATCATCTCTTCTTGAAGCACCGTGAGAACACTTTCTCTTTCTTGCCGGCGCAGATCCTCTTCGTGGGCAGCAGACTCTGTAAGGGCCTTTTGTCGACCCTGATCTTCTACTTCTGCAAGGTACTTACCCCATCCCGCGAACACCTCGGCCACTCTTTCCGACAGCGTTCCCGGGTGTACTTGCAGAGACACCTTGCGCATGGCGCTGAGGAGAAAATTGATAATTGTCTCAAACTCTTCCTCGGCAGCCAGTCTACCTTCGGCACGACCACGGACGAGGGCAGCTGTCTCAGCTGCCCTCAGATGCACGGAAAACTCTTCTTGAGCGAGATCAAACTTTCGTTGCCATTTCTCTACGAGATCTTGCAGGCGCCCGGTGTAACGAAGATGGAGAAAAGCTGTTACGATGAAGGCTAGCGCGATCACCACCAGACACAGAATCATCCAGTTATGCCTCAGGCTCTCGAGATGGCTTACGGGAACGTACCCGGCGGGTACACGATACACGACCTGGCCGCTCGCCACGGGAACGGGCTTCGTCTGAAGAAGCCAGATAAGGCGGTGCACGAGTGGAAGGAGGGCGGCCGAGGGAAGAGTGTTACTCCCCTCGTCAGAGGGAAGGTGAGGGAGAAGAGTGCGTACCGCGTCGTTGGTCGCGACTGGATCCATGGGCACATCATTTGGCGAGTGAAGCATGAGGAAGTCTCGTATGCGACGCTCGACGTCACGACGGTGCGCGGTATATGAGATCTCGCGCCCGGGACGGACGCGGAGGTCGGAGGATAGGCAGTGGCTAGGAAGCCACCGATCTGGACGCCAGGGATATCGCCGCACTCGATCTTCATTAAGGCGGGTGCGCCGCCAGTGAAGCTCTCGCGCGCCGTTGGCCGTTGTCACCTCCGTGCGGCAGCGCACGGAGAGCGCGCCGTTGGCTTGGAGTTGAAGTGCGATCTCTGCGGGAGACGACGTCGCGCCACCGACCTCACTCTCCAGACCAGGAAGCGTGCGCGAGGTGTACTCGCTTGCGGGACGGGTGAGGATGTTCCGGGTGGGGCATGACCCCAGCAGGATGCACGGCTCGAGGTCGCGGGGCGCGATTCCGTCGGCGAGGCCGGCGAAGACGCGGGCGAACGACTCGTAGCGCTTGAGCTTAACCGTGGCCGGGTACTCGGCGGAAACGCGCGGTGCCAGCTGTTGAGCCTGCCCCGCCGCGGGAATGGCCATGACGACGAGCGTCATCATGACCGCCAGGAACCACGAGAGCCTGGCGACGAACTGCTGCATGGACTTGTGCATGACCGACTCCTTGGGAAACCACCGGTCTCCCGTTGTTTTTTGATCCTTGCCGCATCCGCATCATGTTTGTACTCAGAGCGTATCGCTACGCTATACTGAGCAAAAAAACGACTTGGATAAGGCGTACTTGAAATCACATCAGATATTTGGGGAGGGGTCAAGAAGAAAACGGGGGTACGCGCCCTTCGGGCAGAAGGGGGATGTAGGCGATGAGCCCGCGTCTGGTACGGATAAAAAGGAGTACGCATATTTTCCTGCTAGAAAATCTGCTCAAATTTAGCCGCCGGTCGCGTCTAAATAGCCTCCTTTTTATCCGTACCAGACGCGGGCACTAGATGAGGGTGTAGTGGGAATGAGGACTATGCGGAATACGCGATACCCGATACTGTATACTCCATACTCTTTTATGTTTCATTTTTTGATGGTGGGTTCGCAACCGCGTCTATCTCTGGCAGAGGCACGGGCTGTTTTGGGTGGGGGGGCACCTACACTGGTCGGGCCTATGGCGCTATTGGAGCGCGAAGCGTGGGATGGGGGTTGGCTTCAGGGACGGTTGGCGGGAACTACCAAATTGGGTGATGAACTTTTTTGTTGTGCATTAAAAGAGCTCACCGCAGAGCGAATCGTTGAAGCATTACCTATCCGTGAGGGAACTTCAAAACTTACCTTTGCTTTAACCGTGATCGGCGTTCCGCATAGTGCCGTGCAACGTTTGCCTTTGGAAGTAAAGCGGGCAATGAAAAAATTTGATCGCTCGGTACGTTGGTTTGCGGATGAACAAGGAGACGTGAGTCCGGCGGCCGTCGCCAAGCTTGGATTGACGACGGAGGGGTATGACATCGTCATTGCAGTCGAGCGTGGCATGGCGCATGTATGTCTCACGACCCATGTGCAAGATGCGGATGCGTGGAGCTTGCGCGACTATG
>CAZTQP010000042.1:1922-8924 GCA_964615825.1 uncultured Gammaproteobacteria bacterium | reverse complement strand
TTCTCGTACCAAATCGAAGGCGAGATCAAAGCTTCAGCACGTGCGCGTAATGTACGTAACGCCTCGCCCGTCTGAAACCCAACAAATTCAATATGCGTTACGCCGCTCGCGCGCACCAGCGAACGCAATCGCTCTTCTTCTGGCCCACGCCCCGCAATCTTTACCGGCAACTCCGGAATACGAATCGCCGCCTCCAAAAAAGATGCGAGTCCCTTCTCCGCCGCCAATCTCCCAGCATACAAAAGATATCCACCTCCCCCCATCATCGGCTCAGAAGGAAGCTCCACCGGATTTGCAAGATGACGTAATTTGCCCACGGGCTCCCCCCAGTCTTCCATTTTTTCTAACATGAAGCGCGATGGACAAAGGAACAACCGTACCGTCCGTTCATAGGATTGGCGAGCCTTCGTCATCCCCATTTCAAGTGCCGCCAATACATTAGGGACAAACCCCGAAGCCAAACACCCATGCTTCACTGCTTCAAAATACTTCCCTCCCTTACAGCGTTCACACACCTCCCCTTCCGTAAACATACGGTAGTTTGGACAGGCGAGCTTGTAATCATGCAACGTCTGTACACAGGGAATTCCCGCTTCACGGATCGGGGCTAAAATCGAAGTCGATAAATGATGGTAAATGTTATGCAGATGGATCACGTCCGGGCGCTGCACACGAATCATCTCCTGCAAGGAATGCTGCGCCTCTCGATTCCATAAAAACCGAATGGCTTTTTCCGCATCCTGACGCGGCCCTTCAGAACGACTCAAATCAAAGCGCTCCACAAAATACTTTGAGTCTGCTGTCGGCACATTCTTCGGATCTCGCGTGGATAAAATATGCGTCTCATGTCCCAGCGCCTCTTGCCTCTGCATGATTTGATGCAAATAAATATCCACCCCATCACTCAAGTCAAAAAATTTATTTATATGGAGAATACGCATAACAGACAATTACCCCTTCTTGAGAAGAAGTTTTCGATATAACCCCGCATACTCTTCAACCATTCTATCAACTGAACATCGCGCTTGAACGATCGTATGCGCGAATAGCGCCCGCTCAAAAGCAGCCAATGGATCATACATGACCGTCTGAATCATGTGTGTCCATAGACCGGCATCTGCCTCATGGGGAACAAACGTCATCGCCTCATCAGAAAACAATTCTCGGACCGCTGGCAAGTCCGTCGTAATCACAGGAATGCCTACCCCAGCCGCTTCTAGCAACGCGAGTCCCTGACCCTCACTACGCGAAGCAAACAAACAGACATCTGCTTGTTGCAGATAAAGACGTACATTTGGAACAGATCCGACGAATTGAACCCGCGCCCGTATGCCTAAACGTTCAACAAGCTGCTCAAGCCTCCAACGCTCTGGCCCCTCTCCCGCCACAACCAAATGCCAAGGTTCTCGAATACCGGCCAAGGCGGTAATAAGAAGATCCACTCGCTTATCCGCCACCAATCGACCCACCACAATAAAGCGCTGCAATCTCCGCTCCACGTGTAGGGCGGAAATTTTTTCCTCAATCTCGACTCCTAAACGGATAACCTCAACCTGTTTGGTTCTTCCATACACATCTATTAGATGCGTACGCACCGTCTCAGAAATACACACGACCTCATCTGCGCGACGCAGCGCCTGTCCATGTAACCAACGCTTCATCCAGCCGTGTGACTGCGTATCATGCACGGTCGCAACCCAAGGATGTACCCCCAAACGAAGCCCGACCATCCCCCCCCAAATATCACCTCCTAAATGCGTGTGCAAAAGACCTGGCCAATGGCCACGCAGCTCCTTTTGTAAAAATATCAAGGTATGTCGACGTTGATGCGCTTCCGCATTTGGACCAATCGCAAGAGGAATACCTGCCGCTCGAAAATCCTTCGCCATAGCCCCTCCACCCCCCGCGGCCACGACCCGCACTCGGAATCCATGCTGCGGTAACCGTTCAGCCAATGCCAATACCATGCGCTCGGCACCAGCACGGTCAAGCTTCCAAAGAACATGGGTAATAAGAGGATAAGCCATACCAACATCAAAGATAAACGCCCTTACAAACGAAGAAAATCCGGATCACGTCGCGCCACCTGCGTGCGCAAAAGACGCATCCCAGCGAGCAACAACCCCACCGCAATCCAGACACGTGGCGACCATAAAGAGGTGCTAAAAAACTGGTAGACAAACACACCTACGACGCTTGTCAGTAGACAAACAAACCAATAATGCTCTTTTGAGCCCATTATAAAACGTTGCCATTGCGTTCGAACCAAGGAAAAAAGAATACCGAAGGTACCCAGAACCGAGCCTACCCCTAACAGCCCTGTCTCAGCTCCAAGCTTTTGCCACATCCCATGCGCATCTTCTGGCGCTCCAAATTCCACGGTAAAGGCCCAGACATGAGCAAGTCGATCACGAAACGTACCCGCCCCAACCCCCACCAATGGACTATCATGAAAGAAATTCCAGGCCACCTCCAAAAGAACACTGCGAGCCGAGGTAGACTCTCCGACTCCTACACTCAACGAAAACCAAACCATGTAGGCAACGACCGGCAACAAAAGGAGAACGCCCATCAAGATAAATCGAAGATGCATCCGCCCCCAGCGACGCCATACAGTCACTGCCAATACGCCTATCTGTAGCGCAACTACGAGCCATGCCGCACGCGCAAACGTGAGGAGCGCCACCCCCCAAAATAAGCCCGCCAAGACCTGATATACGCGTCGCGTCTTTTCTTGTGTTGCACGCGCTGCCAATGCCAATGCCAGCGGGGCGACAAGCACCATAAGCTCAGCTAGCGCATGATGATTCCCCCCCAAAGGATTTACACCAAAAAATAAAAGCGGGTGAGCACGATACAATCCCAGCGCATCGCCACCAAGCACAAAGAGAGAGCGTAACCCATCAAAAGCAAACCAAAAGGCTAATACGACAAATGCAAAACAGGCTTCATCCATCCGTCGCCATGACCGAATAAAATTTGCTGGCAACGCCACCGCCGCCAAGTATACGAATAAAACCGGTCGCAACGTGTATTTAACAACCATGACGGGATCAGGCAGCGCCGGAGAAAAGACTGAGGCCAAGTGAGCGATAATAATCGCCAAAAAACCTAAACTTAATGGCAACCAAGGACGCGCAGGCTCAAGCGCTGCTTTGTCACGCAGGGTAACTAAGCGTAGCGCCCAGCCCAGGATAACCACTAACGTGACCAACTCTCCCAACGACACCTCAATCGCTGTTCCAAAGGCACGTTCACCAAACTGCAACGTTCCCGTCGAAATTGGCACGATGATTCCCGTCAGCAATAAACTACAGAATGCCACGTACAAACTTCCGAACGGAAATTGCCATACGAACAAGATTGCTACCAAAAATCCCAATCCGAAAGCGATACTCAACGAAAATCCGCTCACCGCCAAAAATGCCATGACAGCGAGAATTAAAAAACCAGCCCAACTCACGGTGAGCCATGAAGAAGGAACGGAAGGCCACTTCATCGACCATAGAATAGCACATGGACACGAAGGACAGGTATGAACCCATACCGAAGAGAACCCTCTCTAAAGAATATTTTTAGAAAAAATTTAAGCAGTGACTGGAATAATGCGACGACACGAAGAAACACACGCAAAGACAGAGGATGCATAGGTGGAGAAAGGGCCGATAAATACTGTGTACAGGGGACAGGAGAACCCCTCTATGCAAGAGTCAACGCCCAGGGGAGAACTCCCTACCACATACTCACCGAAGACGCTGGCGCAACCAGACCGCGCATCCTCCGGATAGGGGTTTACCCCTCAGACGTCCTTCGACCCATGCAGCCTTATTCCTGGTCGTTGGGAAAGAGCCCGATATGAAGGTTCAGTCAGAGCGTGTGGTGCCCCTCGTGTGTCGTCATTACTTCCTCCGCCCGGTGGCACGGTGTGGGGGCGGTGCGTAAGGGGGAACGAATGATGACGAAGATAGCCCTCCCCCATACTTAAACTTGTAGCGCCTCTTCCCTGAGAGGCGCTACTGTATTTTAGGCCTGATGCGGAATAGCCGTCGCCCACGCACTTTCAAATAATGCTTGAAAAACCGCGGTAATCTCTGGATGATTGACCATGATCCCCATACCATCTGCATGTGTCGTGATAATACACATCTTATGCCCAGCCACGAACAACGAACCTCTAAACGGACAGCGCTGAAAATCTAATAAGCGAATTTCAAACGAATCCGGATCACGTGGCGGAAAAGATAGCCCTGGTTTAATCGCAACCAACGCCCGCGCACCACGAATATGGCGGGTTAACTTAACCCGCTCTTCTTGTTTAATAGCCGCCACCCGCAACATATCTTCATCCAAGGCAAAAATCTCCGAGATTGGTGCTCTCGTTGCCCAAATTTCTTCACGAGCTGCTTGGAGCGCCTCCGCCCCTTCAAAAAATCGTACGCGCGGCGCCGGATCCGCGACCTGAAACAAAGCCATGAGAGAAGGAAGCGCCTCTAAAATCTTATTCCTTCCATCCTCCACCCGACGAACCGCATCATCCACTAATCGCGTTAAGCGATCCGGCGGCTCTGCTACAAAACACTGTTTTCCGCGCGCCTCCACCGAAGAAACCAATCCTCGTTTCTGTAACGATGCCAAGGCTAAATATGCCGTCGAGCGGTTCACCTTAGCCCGCTCTGCTAACACCTGGGGTGTAGCCGACCCTGTCTGCAACAGCGCCAAATAAATATTTGCCTCTTTTTCAGAAAGTCCCGCGGCCCCTAAATGCGAACGTAACGTATCCAGCATATCCTAACTCCAATCCGTTAAAGCTTTAAACGTCTGCTGCGCGGCCTGCTCCCACGTATAACGACGACTCCATTCCATCGCTGCCCGTGCCCGCTTCTCTTGCTCAGTATCTGGGTGGAGTGCAACGGCCATTTGCTTCACTAAATCATACACATTCGTCGGATCAAACCAAAGCACATGGTCCTCTCCTGCCACTTCAGGCAGGGAAGCCACCTTTGAGGAGATAACGGGGCATCCTGTAGCCATCGCTTCCAAAATCGGAAACCCAAACCCCTCATACCAGGCGGGATGGATAAGAGCTGCCGCAGATGAAAGAAAAGCGATCTTCTCATCTTCATTCACATATCCCGTCACATGGATCATGTCACGAACGGTACTTTTCGCGAGCAAACGCTCTACTTCTTCATAGCCTACTCCCGGCTGCCCGACCAACACCAACCGAAACGGATCTCCCACTCCCCGACGCTCCTTAAACTTCTCAAAGGCCTGGATAATCATCCCAACATTTTTTTTCAACTCAATCCGACCAATATACAAGAAGAAGGGCGTAGGAACCTGGAAACGCTCGAGTAAACGGCGTGAATCATGAATGTCGCGACGGTAATACCGGTCATGATCAATCCCAGGATAAATAACCTGGATCTGGTCCGGCGAGGCCTTAAACGTTTCCACAATTTCCTGCTTGGAAAATTCCGACACGGTCAAAATCCGCGAAGCACGTTTCACAATATCCTTCGTTGTCCACTCATGATAGGCGCGCTGGATCGGCTTATATAAATCCGGTAAGCGACGAAATCCTACGTCATGGATAACCACCACCGTCTTCTTCGGGATCACACGCGGCAAAACATGTGAAGGCACATACAACACATCCGGTGGCCGACGCTGCATCTCAAGAGATAAACATCCCTGTGTCCACAAATATTTCGGCGGCCAGGGCAACCGCACCTCATGCCACGCAGGCGGCCCAATCTCAAGCCCATGTGTCAGCGGCGTATTCCCATACAGCAACCAAGAATGCTGATCCGCTTCGGACAAGCGTTTAAGATGCTGGATCATGTGGTACCCATACCACTCAACCCCCGTCTTCTGAGGCCGATTCGCACGCGAAGCTTCAATCCCAATAACCATATTGAAAGAGTATACAGGATAGATGCTGCGCTTGGCAGAGAAGCTATTCCATTCCATTTTTCCAAGAGAATAAGAAGGGCACTACTCCGCCAAAAATACCCCTGCCTGCAACTGCCATAACTTCTTATACAATCCTCCTTCTGTCTGCAGAAGCTGTTGATGCGTTCCCATCGCCGCTACCCCTCCTTGTTCCAACACCACAATTCGATCCATCTGCATAATTGTGGATAATCGATGCGCAATCACAATCACCGTCTTATCTTTCATAAGGGCGTCTAACGCATCCTGGATAAGATGTTCCGACTCCGAATCTAAACTTGATGTCGCTTCATCTAAAACCAAAATAGGAGCATTTTTCAAAATCGCACGAGCAATTGCCACTCGTTGACGCTCTCCACCCGATAGCTTAACCCCTCGCTCCCCCACATACGTGTCATACCCGTTTTCTAAACCGGCAATAAATTCATGGCAATGTGCCTGCTTTGCGGCTGCGACCACCTCTGCATCACTCGCATCCGGTTTTCCATACCGAATATTCTCCTTAAGCGTCCGATGGAACAAAATCGGGTCTTGCGGCACCAAGGAAATCGACTCCCGCACGCTGTCTTGCGTAACTTTTAAAATATCTTGCCCATCAATCAATATTTTACCCTTCGTCACGTCATAAAAACGAAACAACATTTTCACAACCGTTGATTTACCCGCCCCTGATGGCCCCACCAATGCCACTTTTTCCCCGGGAGCAATCGTCAAATCCATTTTCTTAAGCACCGTCTGCCCCGCCTGATACTGAAAATTCACCCCTTCAAACTTGATCTCTCCTTGCGTAACGCGGAGCGTTTTTGCCCCGGTTCGATCCACAATCCCATGCGGCAAGGCCATAAGTTCAACCATCTCCTGCGCCTCGGCAAACGCTTCATACAAGGAACGAACCGTCTTCCCAAAATCAAATAACTTGTTAAATAAGAGGAGAATATACCCCTGGAACAAGACAACATCGCCCACCGTAAACGTGCCCTGCGCCCATAATCGCACTGCCATATACATCACTACCACTTCCACGAGCAACATGAGGATGTTCTGCAC
>CAZTQP010000042.1:0-1822 GCA_964615825.1 uncultured Gammaproteobacteria bacterium | reverse complement strand
GGAAGCACGGTATGTACCCCTACAGGGGAATCGGAGGATACCTATCTAGATTCTTGGAACTCCTTCCCTAACCCCTCCTCGCCGGAGGAGGGGAACACGATCCGCTTCACGTTTCACGGCTCACGTTCTAGGATAAACACATATGAAATCCTCCGACCTGTTTGTGAAATGCTTAGAAGCAGAAGGCATTCAATATATCTTCGGCGTTCCCGGGGAAGAAAATCTCGATCTCCTGGAATCCTTGCGCAATTCTTCGATAAAAATGATCACCACGCGCCATGAAGCCTTCGCAGGTTTTATGGCCGCCACCATTGGCCGCCTCACGGGTCGCGCTGGCGTCTGCTTATCGACCCTTGGCCCCGGCGCCACCAACCTCGTCACCCCTGCCGCCTACGCGCACCTGGGCGCTATGCCTATGCTCATGGTCACCGGTCAAAAACCCATCAAAAAAAGCAAACAAGGTCGCTTCCAAATCGTGAACACCGTCGAAATGATGCGTCCTCTCACAAAATTCACTAAGCAAGTTATTAGCGGCGATCTCATTGCAAGCACCGTCCGCGAAGCCATTCGGCTCGCCGACGAAGAACGCCCCGGCGCCGTCCATATCGAACTTCCGGAAGATATCGCCGCAGAAGACACGAGCACTCTCCCCTACGAACCTCAAACCGTCCGCCGTCCCATCCCCGAACAAAAGGCGATCAATAAAGCCATCGAGATGATCAAAGCAGCCCGCTGCCCGATCCTCCTCGTAGGCGCAGCCGCCAATCGCAAGCGCACAAGCAAAATGCTACGGCTGTTTGTCGAAAAAACCGGCATCCCGTTTGTCGATACCCAAATGGGCAAAGGCGTGATCGATGAACGCGACCCACGCTGGCTTGGCACAACCGCTCTCTCCGCCAACGATCTCATGCACGCCGCCCTCGCCGAAGCCGACCTCATCATCAACGTCGGCCATGACGTCATCGAAAAACCTCCCTTTCTCATGAAACGTGACGGCGCCCGTGTCATCCACATCAATTTCGTCTCGGCCAGTGTCGACGATGTCTACTTTCCTCACCACGAAGTCATCGGCGATATCGCCAACGCTATCTGGCAATTTTCCGAAGTCCTTTCTCCGCAGTCTCATTGGAATTTTTCTCGTTGCTTCGCGCTACGCGACCGTTTGCAAAGCCACCTACAAGAAAACATAACGGACGATACCTCTCCCCTTCTCCCTCAACGCATCGTCGCCGAGGTGCGCAAAGCCATGCCATCAGACGGAATCGTCTGTCTCGACAACGGCATGTACAAGCTCTGGTTCGCGCGCCAATACCAAGCACACGAACCCAATACCCTCCTTCTCGACAACGCCTTGGCGACGATGGGCGCCGGCCTCCCTTCTGCCATGGCCGCCAAACTCCTCCATCCCGACCGCTCAGTCCTCGCGGTGTGTGGCGATGGTGGCTTCATGATGAGCAGCATGGAACTCGAAACCGCCGTCCGTCTCGGCCTCCACCTTACCGTCCTCATCTTAAACGACAACGGCTACGGCATGATTAAATGGAAACAAGCTGGTATGGATTTCCAAGACTTCGGCCTCACCTACGGTAATCCTGACTTCGTAAAATACGCAGAATCATTTGGCGCCGAAGGCCACCGCATTGAACGAGCAGAAGATCTCGAAACTCAATTAAACTATTGCCTAAAAACGCCTGGCGTCCACCTCATCGAAGTTCCCATCGACTATTCTGAGAACGCCCGCGTTTTTACAAAAGAAATTCCCACATTGGCAAAAGAACTAAGATAATAAAATATTTACTATGTTCACCTCTATAAACCCCGC
>CAZTQP010000041.1:5732-8928 GCA_964615825.1 uncultured Gammaproteobacteria bacterium | reverse complement strand
ATAACTTTATCAATCAGCCCGTACTTAAGCGCCTCATTCGCGCTCATAAAGTTATCACGCTCCGTATCATTCTCAATCGTCTTAAATGGTTGGCCCGTATGTTTCGCCAGGATCTTGTTAAGCTGATCCTTTGTCTTAAGAATCCGCTCCGCATGGATCTTGATATCCGTCGCTTGACCCTGCATACCACCCAGTACCTGATGAATCATGACTTCCGAGTTCGGTAAGGAGAGGCGCTTGCCCTTTGCTCCACCTGCAAGCAAGACTGCTCCCATCGAGGCTGCCATGCCAATACAAATGGTCGAAACATCCGGCTTCACATATTGCATCGCGTCATAAATCGCGAGCCCTGCCGTCACCGACCCACCCGGAGAGTTGATGTAAATTTTAATATCCTGGGTTTTATCTTGGCTTTCAAGAAAGAGAAGCTGTGCCACCACCACATTCGAGATCTCATCATTAATCTCAGAGCCAAGCATGATGATACGGTCCTTCAAAAGACGCGAATAAATATCATACGCGCGTTCCCCCAGGTGAGTTTTCTCAATGACGGTAGGGATCAACCAGTTTTTCATGGAATCAATGTTAGACAGGGTGTAAGGGTTAGGCATAGTGGGAGAAAAGTAACTTAAAACCAGATAAAGACTGAAACAGAAGCCTACTACGATCTAATTTAGCAGTCAAATGCAGCGAGTGCTAGTTTACGATCGAAGGTTTACCCTCCGCATCAACCACAATCCGTCCGGCAACGGTAAAGCCTGCGGCTTTTTTATGGCCACCGCCGCCTAAAAGCTTCGCTAACTTTGAAATATCCCTCTTCACACTCCGGAGCGATCCCTTAATCATCCGCTGGGGCATTTCGCGTAGCACGAGCATCGCGTCCGAATTTCCGCAGGTCGCATTTAAAAAGTTGGAGAGGCCTTCCATCGCTTCTTCATCTGCATCTGGAACCTGCTTAAGATCATCTAGAAGAAAATACGTCGAGGTTAAGTTAAGTTCCTCGTTATAATGCAGGCGTGATAACGCTAACCCCCACAGTTTAAGCGTTGGCATCGATTTATTCTGTACAAGCTGGCGCAAGATTTCTGGCTGACGAGCTCCAAGCGCACATAAATGCCCCGCTGCTTCCATGCCGGGAGCGGTCGTCCCTGCATTCGAGAAGCAAGAAGTATCTGTCAAAATTCCTGTCAAAAGCGAGGTCGCCATCTTTGAATCAATCTCAATCCCGAGCATCGAAAAAAACTGGTACACCAATTCCGCCGTCGAACACGCATCCGTCCAAATCGCATTCAAGTGTCCGTAGCGGGTATTTGTCGCATGATGGTCAATTACGACCAGCTGGTAGGGGATAGGGAGTTGAGGAAGAAGGTTCTCAATCCCCGCATGACGCACATCACTCGCATCGAAGGTAATCACCAGATCAAAAGGTTGTTTAAACGTCTGCGGATCGCGGGTCACATCGTGTGCTCCATCTAAATAAAGAAGCGTACTAGGGATAGGGTTCGCGCAGAAAATTTCGACCGGTTTGCTTTCTCGCTTTAACCAAGTATACATGGCCGTAGAAGATCCGATCGAGTCCCCATCCGGTTTTCCATCGGCCACAAGCAAAACCCGCTCAGCCACCTGGATGAGCCCCGCAATTTTGCCAAAGGTGACGAGTTTAGGATCCATACCGTTTCTCTTTTTGTACTACGTCCTGTCTACAGTTCCCCCGCTTCAATCAGCCGATTCAATTCGGCATCAATGACGGCCGCTTCCGCCTCGGTATCATCAAAGACATAGTGCAGTTTTGGAATGACGCGAATACGCATGCGTTTCGCGAGCCCGTCATTAATTTCATGCTTGAACTGGCCGATGATTTCCAACACCTGTTTTTGCGCACCTGTAGGAAAAACAGACAGGGTAATCTTGGCAAAACGGCGGTCCTGGGTCATTTTGGCCGCTAAGACCGTGACGAGCATGCCTGGGGGAAATTCAACATCCCGCGCAAAGATTTCGGCTAAGCCATCTTTGAGCCGTTCAAAGCCCGCTTCCATGGAAATAGACATATAAAGGGAGTGTATAGAAGACGGGTTATCTTGCCTAATAAAGCCAGTTTTGGCAAGAGGGAGGAGAGCGATCACCCCCTGGTCTAATTACCCAGAACTCGATACGCTAAGGGCGATATGTACCTGCGTCGCCTCGAAATCCAGGGATTTAAGACCTTTGCCCAAAAAACCGTCTTAGAATTTCTGCCGGATAGCACAGGCCGTCGTGGGGTAACCGCGGTTGTTGGTCCTAATGGCTCCGGAAAGTCCAATATTGCCGATTCTTTGCGTTGGGTTATGGGAGAGCAGAGCATGAAGCTCCTACGCGGGAAGAAATCCGAAGATATTATTTTTTCCGGCACCGACAAGCGTTCGCGTAGCGGCTTCGCTGAGGTCACCCTTATCATCGAGAATGATACCAAGGCAGACGTCTCGGATTCCCCGTTTGGTGAGATGGCCGAAGTCGCCATCACACGTCGTCTTTATCGCGACGGAAATTCAGAATACGAAGTGAATCGCCAACCTGCACGTCTGCAGGATGTAACATTATTGTTAGCGCAATGCGGTGTCGGCCAACGATCATACAGTGTGATCGGACAAGGCATGATTGATCATGTCTTAGTCGCAAGTCCAACAGAACGCAAAGAATTTTTCGACGAAGCCTTTGGTTTGCGCCCCTTTCAATTAAAGAGACAATCCGCCTTACAAAAAATCACCGCCGCTCGCGATAACCTCACCCAGACCGAAGCGCTGTTACGTGAAATCAGTCCGCGGCTCACCATGCTTGAACGTCAGGCCAAGCGGTTAGAGGAGCGAGAAAAACTGGAAGTTGAACTCCGCGACTTAGAACGCGCGTATTACGGTCATGGTTGGCAAGAAGTGAATGCCGGGCTTATCCGTGTTCGTGGTCAACTCGAAGTAGGACGCGCCGAGCTTGCGACGCGTGAAGCGGCTGCTCGCGCCCTCGAAGAGCAAATGCGTGGCTTAGAGCGAGCAACCCCTGTCAACGAAGGCTTTCAAGACATCCGACGCGCTCTTGATAAGCTCGCGGGGGAACGCTCCGCATTACGTGAGCGTGAGCTTAAGTTAGAAACAAAGCGCGCCGTCGCGGCCGTTCGCGCTGAAAAACCGTGGTCTCCGTTGCCGCTTTCAAAAATCATCGAGACGGT
>CAZTQP010000041.1:0-5632 GCA_964615825.1 uncultured Gammaproteobacteria bacterium | reverse complement strand
GACTTAAATCGTAAACGTCACGAAGCCCAAGCCGCCGAACGGATCGTGAACGAAGCCTCTGTCGAACTCGCGCGCCTCGAAACCCGCAAAGAGGCCTTTCTTAATGAAGTTCGCCGCTTTGCCCCCGATCTAGAAAGTCGTTTATCTGCGGACTCAATACTCAACACTGGATACCCGATACCTGATACTCTCCCTCCCGACGCTCCAGCTCGTCTCCAGCGCCTCCGCTCGCAGCTCGAATGGATCGGTGGAATTGATCCAGAAACGATCAAAGAATATCAAGACACCAAAGAGCGATTTGGATTTTTAAGTAAGCAGGTCGAAGATTTGCGGGAAACCCTCTCTTCGCTCGATGAAGTTGTGCGCGAACTCGATCTCACCATCCGTGAACGGGGAGAAGTCGCGTTTACGCGCTTAAACCAAGAATTCGGCCTCTATTTCAAAAAACTCTTCGGTGGAGGAGAAGCCTCAATTATCGAACTAAAACCGGAAGAAGAAGTGAAGGATGAGGAGCAAGGGGATTCAGACGTATCAGATACGGGTACTATCGGCATTGATATCCAGGCCACACCCCCAGGCAAACGTTTCAAATCAATCGCCCTCCTCTCCGGAGGTGAACGCGCCCTTACTTCAATTGCCCTCATCTGCGCGATTATGGCCACCAACCCTTCACCATTTGTCGTGCTCGATGAAGTTGACGCTGCGCTTGATGAATCCAATTCACGCAAATTCGCCGAAATTCTCGGCAGTATCTCTGACAAGACGCAGTGTATTGTAGTAACGCATAATCGCGCTACGATGACACAGGCGAATCTTCTCTATGGCGTTACGATGGGAGAAGAAGGAACGTCGCAATTGTTATCAGTAAAGTTAGAGGATGTGGAGAAGATGAGGGAAAAGAGGTAAGCTATCCCCATGTTCCATCCTAAAGGTGAATTCCTCTGGCCCGTCTTCATCCCAACGATCATTTTGTTCTTGCTCGTGGCCGGATTTGCGTACCGCAACGTGAGCTTCATCCGCTCCTCTATTCGTGTAAAAGGAACGATCATCGGCTACGAAACGGTTTCTCAAATACGCGGTCCATCTACAAGCGCCCCCCTCGTTCAATTCACGGATGAAAAAGGCGTAACACGAGAGTTGCTCGCTAAGGTGCGTTCCAATCCGCCTCCCGGACAAGTAGGGGATAGGGTCACGCTCTATTACCAGCCAAACGATCCGTCGCAAGCACGTCTCGGAACCTTCAAAGAAATGTGGCTACATGTAACCATTCTTACCATTTTGTTCGGCATCTTTTTCATTATCTGGTTTGGCCTTTGGGCTGGTGCTCCGACCCCTCCTGCGACAAACACTGGAAAAAACACACCTTCCTCAACAAGAGAATTCGATCCTGATGCAGAAGAGTTTGAGACTACAAAGAAAAAATCGGACGAGTAGCTTAAACTGGGAGTCCCTTGCCCAACCCTCGACCACGCATTAAGGTTGCCACATATGCCCATGGCACGTGTGCGAGGCCCCGGCCATCCAGACCAAGTGTGTGATTTGGTTGCGGCTGGGATTGTAGAAGAATACAGTCGTCGTGATCCCGCCGCCCGTTTACATATTCGGGTGATGGGCGGCCACGGCGCGATGTTTGTTGCGGGCGAAGTTTCTTCTACCGCCGATTTTGATGTGTCAGCGGTCGTGCGACGCATCCTTGGGGCAAATGGTGTCCAGACAGATATTGAGCCCTTTGTTGCTCTTGAGCCGATGGCGCCTAACTGGGCCAGTGAGCATGGTGCGCGTGAAGGTGCACTCGTAATTGGCTACGCCACCAATGAAACGGTTACACGCTTCCCAAAACAAATGGGATTAGCTCGAAAAGTCGCCCAGTTGATAGAAAAAAAACGCTTAGAAGATGAAGATTGGTTTTGGGTAGACACGGATTATGAAGTTACGGTTGAACGTGTCCAAGAAAAATATGTCACGATCGTGCGTGTCGGTCATGCAGAGGTGAAACCCCTTGCCGAAGTTCGCAGCACCATCCAACAATTTTTGAGCGGGGCAGGAATTCCTGGGCCAATTCGTATCAATCCAGCCGGAGAGGAAACGCGTACAGGACTCGCGTATCGTGTCGGCTCTTCCGGAAGAAATACGTCGGTGTATGTGGCAAGTTCTTTGTTGCCCAGCAGTCCTTCCGGCATCGGCCTCCACGCAGCACATCCCTTAAACGCGGGCAGTTGGCTTGCACGCGCGGTCGCAAAAGAATGTGTCGGTCGCGAACTTGGGCAAGCAGTCCAGGTCTCCGTCTCGTGGCTGCCATTAGAGTCACGTCCTCACCAATTACGCATCCGCAACGAACGTGGAGATGATCTCAGCCAAGCCATCGACATCGCACGCTTTGATCTGCGTCACATCCCAGACGGGTATCTGAAAGAACCCTATCTTACCCTAGCCCTACAAGCGAATTATCAAGTGGTTGAGCTCCCTTGGGAGAAGTGATACCATCAAAAAACTATGCGATCCTTTCTTCCTTCGATGACGGTTCTCGCAACCCTCGTTCTCTTGGGTGCGGGCTGCGCCTCCAATCAATCTCAGGTCATGCCGTATCAAGCCACACCAACGAACGATGCCTACTCTGCGCCTTCAACACCGTCTGTATCTCCAGAACCATCTACTCCTCCTAAACCTGATACCGCTATGCAACAACCTTCCGATCTCGCCTTTCCTGGAGTCCTCCCTGCGGCCGAAGCCAACAAAAAAATTCGTATCAAGACCAACAAGGGGGATATCGTCATTCAGACGAGCGTTGAGATGGGTCCAAATGCGGCCTCAAACTTTGTCTATCTCGTGAAACAAGGGTTTTACAACGGCACGATTTTCCATCGCGTTATCCCCGGCTTCATGATCCAAGGCGGAGATCCAACGGGAACCGGGATGGGTGGTCCTGGCTACCAATTCCAAAATGATGAAGTAAAGAACATGCCAACCAAGAAGATTACGATCCAAGGTCAAACGTTGACCGCCCCTGTCTACGAAGACGGCTGGGTCGCAATGGCCAATGCCGGACGCAACACCAACGGTTCCCAATTCTTCATTATGGTCGGTGATTACCCACTTCCGGGTGACTACTCCGTCTTCGGAAAAGTCGTAGAAGGGCTAGATGTCGCTCACAAAATCGCCGATGTGGCACGTAACAGCAGCGATCGTCCCAACGAAGAAGTAAAGATGGTAAGCGTCACGATTGAATAGGTAGCATCCCTAAGATAAAAAAGAGCGCTGTATATCGGCGCTCTTTTCGTTTCCTCCAATTCCCGCTACGCTACCTGTATATGAAACGCTCACCTTGGTGGATCGCCGGAGTCGTCATCGTGCTGCTAGGAGTCACCTGGTCTTCCCGAGGCTTTTTACGCGAATCTCTTGAAGATTGGCGCAGACCTTCCCTTCCGCCGCCTACATCTTTTGTTTCGGATAGCATCCCGACCGCTTCATCTACGCCCTCATTGTGTCAAAAAGGGTTCTGCGTCCCCACCTCCACCCCTCCCGGCAAAACTCCCACAGGGACAGCTCCGGTTCCTGTGCCAGCTACGCCACCCGCTCCTGCCGAGCCAACGTCGGCATCTCTTCCAACACAAGTAAATCTCGCGGTTCCATTCCTCGCCCAAGCTCCAAAACAAAACTGGGACATGCCGTATCAAGAAGCCTGTGAAGAAGCCTCGCTCATCATGGTAGATGCGTACTTTGGAGATAAAACAAAAACCTTTACGCCGGATACGGGTGATCGCGCCATCCTTGATTTAGTCGCCTTTGAAGAAGCGCAGGGATTAACCGTAGATATAACCGCTTCCGAAGCCGCCACGCTTATTCCAAAGTATTTCCCTAAGCGTAAAGCGCGCGTCATTCAAAATCCAACCATCAACCAAATCCGAGAGTATCTCGCCAAAGGCATTCCTGTGATTGCAGCGGCAGATGGCAAAGCGCTTAAAAATCCAAACTTTCGTAATGGTGGTCCACCCTATCACATGCTCGTGATCAAAGGATATTTGCCGGACGGTCGCTGGATTACCAATGATCCGGGTACGCGCAAAGGCGCAGATTACATCTACGATCGAGAAATTCTGTTTAAAGCCATTCGTGATTGGAACGGGGGAGATGTCCCTCGCGGCACACCTTCCGTGATTATCATGGAGCCTGCCGTATAGTGTAGATAGGTTTTATATGTCTTCACTTCTCTTTGCGGGCGCCTATGCAGGTGGGATCGCAGGCGCACTCCTGACACTCATCGCGCATGTTGCGCCACGTTTTGGGGCAGGGAATTTTATCCATGATCTGGATGAACCGCATCTTGTCGGACGCAGGATTTCGCATCGAGAAGCCCATTTTCTTGGGATTTTTATCCATCTGTGCACGAGCGTTGTAAGCGGAATTATCTTCGCCTACTGTGTTGAGCGAGGATGGATTTCAGGCTTCCACATTCTGCCTATGGCAGGCTTTGCAACCATCATGCTTTTGGGCTCCGCTCTGGTGCTCATGCCTCTCGAAGGTCATGGCTTCTTTGGCGTAAAGCATGATGCTTGGTTTGTGGTTGATGCACTTCTCACCAATCTATTTTGGGGCGGATTATACCTCCTGCTGATCCCGCTTTGGGTATAAACATGGCCAAACATCGTTTTTCTTGTCCCAGAGCCTGTATCGCGATTGTTGTCGGGATTCTATTGGGATTGATAGCCCTCACGTTAGGAGGTGTGGCGCTTCATCAATGGTCATCTACGCCTGTATATGTTCCAACCGTTATTCCTCAACTCATGCAATCAGTCTCCGACGCTTTCCCACAGCCCGTGATCCCCTTATTTATTGAGCCTGAACCGATCACCCTTCTTTTTGTGGGTGACATCATGCTCGATCGTCAAGTCGCCGAACGCAGTCAAAAAGCGAAAAACTTGGCATACCCTTTTCAAAAACTTCCAGAAAGGTGGTTCGAACAAGTGGACTATGCCATCGCAAACTTAGAAGGACCCGTAACCGACAAGCGTCGTCCACCAGAAAAAACGATTGATTTCCAGTTTGACCCGGCCGTCATCCCAATCCTTAAAGAGCAGGGAATCGATGCCGTTTCGCAAGCCAACAATCATGCGTTAGACCAAGGACGCATCGGCGCACAAGATTCCCGCGCTCGTCTACAAGCGACTGACCTGCTCGTCTTCGGCGATCAGGTGCAAGACGATGAGATCGCCCTCGCTACCACCACTATTCGTGGTAAAAAGTTTGCATTTGCAGGTTTTAACACGACAGATAATCCTCTGGATCTCAATGCAGCTTCTAGTACACTCGATCTAGCGCATACCTCTGCTGATCACGTCATTGTCTACATGCATTGGGGACCAGAATACAAGAATCGTCCCCCGGCCAGCATCATCAAAGAAGCGCAGTGGCTTATCGATCACGGAGCCGATATCGTTATTGGTGGACACCCGCATTGGGTGCAGGGGATCGAGCTCTATAAAAATAAGCCGATCGTATATTCGTTGGGAAATTTTATCTTTGACCAAGATTTCTCTCGTGAGACCAAAGAAGGATTAGCCATGAAGATAACCATAGAAGAGAATCAGCTCCTCCTCGAGCCGATCCCGTTACAGATCAATCTCAGTCAACCATC
>CAZTQP010000040.1:0-9041 GCA_964615825.1 uncultured Gammaproteobacteria bacterium | reverse complement strand
TGGTATGGAGCGGGTAGCGTAGAGGGAAGTGTATGGAGAATCGTACCAGCTGAATTACGTAAGGCAATTGAATTAATAGCCCAACTAATACAGACGACGCCAGCACCTAGAAGAATCGTTTGTGAAGCTCCAAAGCGTGTATAGGCAAAGCCAGCAATAATAGGACCCATCACCCAGCCAAGATCTTGGAAGAGGGCGATAATCGAGGCGATGAGTCCATCGTGCACATGGTCATGATTAAGATGGTTAAGCCAAGACCAAAGAGAAACGGTTAGCAGCTCGTCACCAACCGAGGCCATAAACCCAAATACTAAAAACCAGCTATTCAAATTCATGCTCATGAAGGTAGAGGAAAACGCAAAGAGACACAGGCCTAAGAACACGAACAGACGTTTTTTGTTGCTATCGGCGAGTCTTCCGATGAATCCACCGCATAAGATGACCGTAAGATCGAAAATGCTTAATGCAAATTGTAATGGCCCGGCATGCACGGCGTCTTTAAGATGTAACGGAATAACAAATGACACGATTCCGTAAAACATCGCCGCCGCAAATCCAGAAAAGATGAGCATGCTGCTAGCGGGATTTAAGGCTTTGATGGTATGAAGGGCGCGAGCAAAAATATGCGGGTGTGTAACAGAGGTTTTCTCGGCGCTTTCTTGAGGTTGTGTGCGACGAGGCTCCTTCTTTAATAAAGATCCCACAATCGTCGAACACGCTAGGATGGCGGCAATAACAACGCCAATAGCTTGAGGTGGTTTATTTAGGAGGAGGGTAAAAAGAGTGGCTCCAATGACAGATCCTAGAGAGCTCGTTAAGCGTCGAATACTCATCAAGCGTCCTGTATAGGCTCGAGGGGCAATCCTTAACGTATACGCGTCTACCCCGGGTCCAAAAAAGAGCCAACCAATCCCGCTAAACAGAATGAAGCTCAAATACGTCCACGAATGGAGACCAAAAATAGACAGGATCACTCCTCCCATCATCAAAGACAAGCTGGAAAAACGGAGGAGGCGAGCATATCCCCAGCGGTCGAGCAGGAGGCCAGCCGGTACATCTAAAAAAAGTTGAAAAAGAGAAGCGGCACCAATACATAACCCCACCATCCAGATGGGGAAGACGCGCTCTCCAAAGCCGGGCAATGTAATAAAATATAACCAACCACCCGCTTTAAAGAGGGTGATGTAAAGCCAGAGGGGGAGATTAGCAATGAGCCAAGATTTAGAGGAGCGGGACATTAAAAAGGAGTATAATCTATTTCTTCGCCTGTGTAAGATTTGGACGAGCGGTTCAAAGTTTTTGCGAGAGCTGCTCGATGCTCATTTTAAAATTCTTCCCAGTATCTACAACCGTGAAACCAATATTGTGAGCAAGATTTATAATATATTCGCTCTTCACTTGCACCATCTTTGCGACACGTTTAAGAAGCTCGGGATTATTCTTCGCACCAGACAGCCAATCATGACTCGAAGTATTACGAGCAAATCCATCCAGGATTTCTTCCAAGTCATTTTTTACCAAATAAACAAGATCTATCTCGTGCCAATACGGTTCTTTTTTTAGTGACTCGACTAAGTCGGGCATTAAGGCAACTCCTTCGATGATGTAGGATTGTTTAGATTCGATACAGTTCTCAATCATGGCTTTGATACTTGGCCAGAGAGATTTTGCTTCAGTAATTTCCGCACGCAAAAGCACGCTCGGCGGATTTTGGTTTACATCTCCATAGGGCTCAGCCTCACGTTGGAGTTTGCTGTAGGGGAATTTTTTCTCACGTTGTGCTTTAGGAGTGGATGCCAAAATCATCTGATGGATCGTGTCAGTTGAAATACAAGAAATACGCTTCCTCTCAGCCAGCGTACGCGAGAGAATCGTTTTGCCGCAGCGCGGTGCGCCTCCAATGAGGTAGATCATGGGAAAATATTACTTCTTCTCCGCGCACGTAATTTCAAATGAAAAATATTGAGCGATGATATTCTTGGTAGAGGTATAGTCGGTGCAGATAATCCGTGCAGACTTACCGCAGCCTTCGACGGTCATTTCCGTTGGGCCGTAGTCAGTAAATTGTTGTGTAGGTCCAACCTCTATCTGTTCGCTCGGACAATTAAGGATGCCGGCGGCGGTAGCGAGAATAGTTTTCCGTTGCAGATATAAAAAGTTTACGAGATACCAAGCGAGCCAGGTGATGAAAAACACGGCGAGAATGGCAAGAAGAACTTGTTTTGGTTTGCTGAGCATAATTATTCTAAGGCCTACACCATTACATAAAGAAACCAACCCAGGCCAGGTAAGTACCGACGATAAGCGTGAGTGCGCCAGCGACTGGGATGAGCTTAGAATCGGCTTCAAAGTCCCCAGCTTTATCTACGAAGCCGGGGGCGATGGCAAATATAAGACCTTTTGCGAGCAAGCCCCAGCCAAGAAAACTAATGACTCCCTCAGGAAACGTCGTCCAGGAATTGTGGTAGTTGATATGTGCCATCCCAGCCGAGATGGCCACGATGCCAAATAAAAATACGGCGAGCGTCTCCTTTTGTAGATCTCGGTATGTCTTAAGATAATACTTGCGGCTGACAAAGATTCCGAGAGCGACTGCGAGAAGTGTGGGTGCCCAGAGTTGGGCTAAAAATGAGGTAGGGTTCATAGGATTGAGATTATATAGTGGCGCGTTGAAGTTACTACTCTGAATACTTCTCCATCATGCTATTGAGCTTAGCAGGCATTGCTATGAGAGGGTAGTGTCTCATGCTTTCGCTTATAAAGAACATCATACCCTAACGTTTCCTCATCATCTCTAGAGATGCCTAATCGATCAAAAAAAGCCCAAAGCTCCTCCATAATTTTTTGAGCATCGACACCATCTTCCGCCAATATCTCAGCTTCGAGATACGTCCCAAGATTTTCAACACGATCTAAGCAAACTTCAATATTTCCATATTTCCCTTTTTGTCTTACCTTTGTAATATCGCTAAACACCTCATTTCCCATCAAGCGCAGCATCGCTTCAAGCTCCTTTGCATCAGATACTTCCGTTTCATGTTCGATGCTATCGAGCTTTCTACCCGTATCCATCTTTAAAGTAAAAATTGTTCTCGAATCATTCTCTGTTCGGATACGTAGCCACTGTGAATTCGGTTCGTATTCCTTTTGCCCAGGTTTGCAAAAAACAACATCGTGCTGCTTTTTCTCTCCTCCTAGAACGATCCCATTAACTTTTAATGCGGCTAAGATCTTCTCAAGCTCGTGAACCTTAGCTTTTATTTCGATTTCTCGCATAGCGGAGAAACGTTAGCATACGACGCATCTTTTTGCGATCCACTCTGCACGATCTGGTTTAACCCTTTTAGATGAATGCGCCCTACAAAACAACACGGCCGCATAGCCTCCTTTTTAGTAAGACCGTCTTTACCTCTTACGCACACGTAATGGAATCGTATTCATCACACTGCGCCCCCATCCAACATGCGGCACACGCACACTCTCCACCGAAGACCGTTGGCATACATGCGCCACCATTTAGGCATTGGCCCGGAGAATCGGGGCTACAATTCGCGTCAGAGAGTTCACAGAGACTTCCGGAAAAGGGAGCTTCGCAACTGCATTGGAAGCTATCAAGGTTAGGGGTGCAAATGCCCCCATTGAAGCATGGTCCCGTGATACATTCATTCGCATACACTCGGAGGGTGGTCGTAGCCGAACCGCTGCGATAATTTCCAGCAGCTGCTTGATTGGCTGTTAGGACGGTGGTGCCTACACCGGTAAGGGTGACGGTGTCTCCGCTCGCAGTTGCGACGGAGGCGTTACTACTCGCATAGGTAAACAATCCGCTGCTGGTGGAAGTCGGGCTGGGAGTAAAAGGACCAGAAGTGATGTATTTCACGATTGGACTGAGGCTGATGGTAGGGGCAATCGTCTGAACAAATAGGTTGGCAATCTGAGAAAAAGCCATGTAGTTCGTGGACGTTGCTTGCGTAAGGGTAATCGTTGTTGTGCCTGCTCCTACAATCGTTGCCACATCGCTCACAATGGTGGCGATGCCGGCATCGGTACATATGTACGAGATGCTGCCTGGACTATTCGAAATGGAGGAAAGGGTAAATGGCGCATCCCCGTAGGTTTTTGTTATATCGTTAAAGGAGATGCTGGGTGTTGCTCTGTTGATGGTGAGAGTTGTGGTTGCTGACGCCGCTGTGTAATTGCTAGAGGTAGCTTGACTAGCGGTAAGAGTGGCGGTGCCTGCGCCTACAATCGTAACTGTCTCGCCTGTAATCAGGGCGATCGTGGAGCTACCGCTGGTATAGGTGAAGCTTGCAGGGCTCGTCGAAGTAACGGATAGGGCAAAAGATGCATCTCCATAGGTCTTGGTGATTGCATCAAAGACAAGGTTAGGCGTCGCGCGAGCAATGCTAAGAGTGGTCGTAACAGATCCGCTCGTATACGCACCTGCGGCTGCTTGGATAGCAGTAATCGTGGTACTACCTACGCCCACAATCGTCACCGTAGTTCCTGCAACAGTGGCTACGGATACATCATCGGTGGAGTAGGTGAATGTTCCCGGGCTATCGGAAGTAGGGGAGGGGGTAAATGCCGCGTCGCCAAATACTTTTGTAATACTTCCAAGGCTGATGGTGGGAACGATAAGATTATCGGTACAAGTAACGCGTACCGCGCTCACATCTGTGTGACTCACCGTCCCCGATCCAAAAGTAATGACACACGTTTGATCAGCGGGCTGACTCAGGAGGGTGATCGCGTATGTTCCTCCATCAAGAACCGTGGTAGCAAACGTGAAGGCTCCATCGGAAGATAGGGAAAGATTATCCCCACTGTTATTTTGCAGCACGATCATCCCATCTAGTCCCGATATGCTTCCTCCAATCGTATAGCGCGTAGGAATAACGGGATCTGCGGCTGTATTTATGATACTGCCGCCTCCGCCACCCGTTCCCTCCTGGAGAACTGGTAGAATCTGCGACAGGGGAGCGCAGGCGACGTATATGTCCATCACGTTGCGTCCCTGAATGGTTCCATTTGCTTGATGCGAAAGAGAGCAGTGCTGGCCAGGTGGAACTTGTTCAATAGCAACATGGTACACACTCCCATTAGGGATGGACCGTGCAAAGGTAAAGGAAGCTGGTTGGCCGGGAGAGATCGAAACGGTATCGTTATCATTCATTCGCAAAATAATCGTCCCAGAGATACCGGTGACTCTCCCACTGAGTGAGTAACGGGTGGGAAGGACAGGGGTGGGGGGTGAAACAGGTAAAAGGGGGATTGAGTGAAGAGACGATGTAATGCGTTGCAACCAGGGGAGGTGTCGTCGTAGGAAGGAAGTTGATGGTTTATCTCTCTCACGCGATGGAGTGTCGGAATTATTCCCTGTGAGGGAGAGCGCGGACGGTCTCGTTGCAGGAGCGCTAACCGTCGGCGGCACAAAGAGAGAACGGAGTAGCGACGTTCCAAACCCGGCTTTTACCAAGTCCGTCCGAAAACAAAAAAATGCCATCAAGATTCCTAGAAAAGCGATTCCTGTCACAACAAAAAAGCGGCGTGTGGACATTTGCTCGGTATTCTAGCAGAAAATGTTCAAGGGTATGTAGGGTCTGTCATTGCGACAGATCCGCGAAGAGTCTATGGTTACTGTATGATCACTCCTCCTACTCCTGAACAAATCAATATCCTCCTAAATGAGTATCTAGCGAATGAACACGATTCTCTCGGCTCAAATGCCATCAGAAGCCCTCGATTGACGTTACTCGGCCTTGATCCAGGAACCTTTCCAAACAGTCTCATCATCACATTTGGTATTCCATCAAAAGAAGATCCCAAGCAACCTTCTCAGGAAGTTAAAAAAACGGCACAAAGGTGTCTAGACCGGCTCTTTGCTGTGTATCCTGGGGCTCGTAGTTATCATCTAACGATCGAATATGCGCAGTGGGTGCTATAGTATATTAATGAATAAGAAGATCGTTTTAGGCGCGATATCCGTTGCGGGTCTCATCTTGGTTATGGCCTTGGGATGGTTTGTGTATGCACGCCATAGTAATAAGTCCGCCGCAGAGGCGGTTTCTCTGAATGATAATAATATAATACTAGATCCTCCGAAGCCTGCTGTGATTGCTCCGCCTACTCCTGCGACAACCTCGACGAAGCTAGAGATAACAGAAGACGGCTCTACCGTTAACGAAGAGGTCATGAATATGTATTGGCTTTCTAGAGTTAATGAGCTACGTCAAAAAAATCAGCTTGAGCCACTCACTTTTGATGCTCGCTTAGCTGACACGGCAAAGGTTTGGGCGGTTCATATGGGGACGACACAGATTTTGAGCCATGATCGCCCCAATGGGGAAAAGGTGAGTGAATGGATCAAAGCCTACAATCTACCATTCATGACTCGCGGACCTGGTGGCGGGTATAGAAATACGTTTACCGAAAATATTGGCCGTGCCTATGCCGACACTTCGATAAAAAGCCTGCAAAAAGGTCTGGATCAAGTGCTTACCTCCATGGTGGATGAAGGACCGGAAGGAGATCATTACCGCACAATTTTTAGTCCAGATTGGAATCGGTACGGGGGCGGATTTTATTTTGACCCGATCGCAAAAGATCGTGTGCGTGTCTACATGACGTTCCACTACGCGAGTTTGCGATAAACAGAATTCTTGTTCTCCGTCTTCTTCGCAATCATTCTTATCCATTTCACCTCGGCTCTGCCTGTATCATCATCTTTTATTTTGGAGTAGCTGATAGTGAATCCGGCTGCTCTGACTAGTGCCTCAATCTCATCTTGTTGATAGAACGAGAAAAACCGACTGTTTCCACCTGATAAGCGATCGACAACAGATTGCTCACCCTCGCCCTGCTTTACCCCTATAAACAAAAAACCATCTTGTTTTAATATGCGATGGAAGTCAGCCAATACCTGCGGAAGATCTTTCTTCTCGAGATGCAGAAGAACGGCACAAGCCCAGATACCGTTAAAATGACCATCCTCGAAACCAAGGTCTAACACATCCTGCTTGATAAACGTGCCACTAGGAACGTTCTTACGCGCTTCTTGTAGAAATGGTTCGCAGAGATCTATACCCGTGACATAAAAGCCATGATCTGCAAAGATTTTGCTATCTCTTCCGCCAGCGCAACCTACATCTAAGACCTTGGCACTGGGTGGGAGTTCACGAATAAAGGTATGAATTTCCTCAGGGGCTGCATTGCTAACGCTGGATAAATAGGTATTGCCGAGTTTATCGTAAACGTCGATGGTGTTTTTAATATATTCTTTCATATTTTGACGATAGCAAGCGGAATTAGGTTCGATCTAGACGCGCGTACCTGCTTTTGAAGATCTCACGTCGCACGTCCACTTAAGAAGAGGTATTAGATGATTTCGATGCGATCAATTTTTGAATACAGGAAATAAGTTCTGAGGGCGAAGAATAGCTGTAAAAAGTGTCACAGATAAAATTCAATGAGCTAGAAGGCTCTGTACCAACCTTATGGATGCAGATAATTGGTGTCCCGGAAGCATTTGCCCATCCGAGCTCAATGCCAAGTCCTGTGGAAGGATAAGATGTCTCCGCAATCACGAGATCGCATTCCGCAATAACGGTTTTAGAATTGATGGGATCTAGTGCATGAGGAAAAATGAAATGGTGATCGGGTCTAGTAAAGGTATTTTGTAAAGGCTCATACAGCTCTTTTGTGAAATCATAGGCTGATGAGTGTGCGATATATACGTTCATGGCTGAAGCATAGCGTGCTGAGCCTTTTAAGGTCAAAAGTCAGTAATGAATAGTAAGATATTGGCTGTACTCTAGACAATTTTCTCGTGGAGATGTAAGTAACGGTTGCCCACTAAGGGTGGAATGGAGACGTCATGGATTCGAATCCGGAAGATTTGGCTGCTCAGATCAGCGGGGACCTGTTTGATCTGGAGAATTACGCATTCGCTGTCTGGGGAGACATTCTCATCTCGAACCCCGATCTGATGCGCGTGGGCAGTGGCTCGATGCGCACGATCGTTCTGTCCGAGGCGGCCACTCTCGTCGCGAACGCTCGCCGCAGTGATTCACTGAGCACCACTCCTGCGCAGGGAGCTCTGGTCACCCACGGCCTCGTCACTCTCGATGTCGCGTTCCGTAACCACTACCTCGCCAGTGCACAGCATCACAGGAGGTCGCAAGAAGGCGTGAAAATGCGCTGGATCGAAGCATGTCTGCAGGTCATCAAGCGGATCGAACACGGAATGGTGACCATCATCCCGACCTCGGAAGAAATCGCGCAGTACATTCTCCATGGGCAGAAGTCCACCAACATGGGGAACGGACAACGACTCATCTGGGTGAACCCCCGCCTTCAGATGCTCGTGTGGCGCCATCCAAGAGACCGGGTAGAGTACTACGCCACCCAACGAACCTTCCATGTCACACCGGGGATTCTCCCGGAGCTTCTCTTCGCTCTGAAACGTGCTCCCGGCTGGAACTGATTCTGCGCACCTAACGCGTCGAAGGGCGTACTCGTCATGTCGACGGATATATCGCTCGCGCCGTGTCAGGTGCGCTCTTTATTTTTCATTTTCCTTTTAAAATTCTCCGCAATCCTTTAATTAACTCTTCTGCTGCCATCTGGATGCACTGCTTGCCCAGTTCTGCGTTGATAATCCATGCGGGATGGTTGTCTACAATTCCGTCTTTTGAAATATCGACGAGTCGATCAGTATCCCATGCATTCTCGATTTTATGTTTTGGATAGTCTTTGGGTGGAATCGTGACGAGTGAAGGCTCACAGACGAGGGTCATGGATATCTCGGAGTTCCCCGCATGTTCATCAACGGGACCGCCCAGTATCTTGGATGTTTTATTCAAGACTTCTTCAGAATCGAATAGCAGGTGTTCTATATGAACGCCTGAAAACGAATCCATATTCTTTTTCACGAAGCGGTTTAACATGCTTATGTTTCCGCCATGCCATGAAGCAAATACGATATTGGCTGCATAAGGTTGCAGAGAGTTGCAGATATCGCGAAGGACGAGTTCCATCGT
>CAZTQP010000039.1:0-9071 GCA_964615825.1 uncultured Gammaproteobacteria bacterium | reverse complement strand
AATCGCAAAACTCTGTCGATCCCCTATTTCCTTCCACTCCAACTATAGATGTTCAATTTACCCTTGTAGCTATAGAATGAAGATATGTTCAACTTCTTAAAGAGAAAAGTGGTTGCAAAAATCCTGTGTCCTCATTGTTCAAGCGAGCTTGAACAAGTTCCGTCAAGAAAGACAAAATGCAAAAAATGCAGCCAATATATTTACGTTAGAACTAATCCCCATGATGAACAGCGCATTCTAGTTACGGAAGCTGAGGCGCAGAAAATTGACGAGCTATGGAAGGTAGAGGCATCCCATAGTCGCTGGATTCGTACAGTGAAAGATATGGGCGCGACAGATGAAGATATCCAAAAGACCAAGGACGCTCTTCGCGCACAGTTCGGTTTCGAACCTCCGTTTCGAGATGTTATATGGTCGTTGTTTAATGAATCCTCAAAACGAGGGGATATGCCTTATTATACAATGGCCCTTTTCTTGGACGAAGAAGGTCGCGATCCTTCTAAAATGCTAGCGATAGATCACAAGATGAAATTAAAGCAGCTTAAAGCTATGGGGGTGGTTAAGACTGTAAAAATCGTAAGCGCTGGCGATCAATCTTGCGTAGCATGCAAGGAACAAGCCGATAAAATCTATACGATTGAAGAAGCGACAAGAAATCCATTACTGCCATGCCAGAATTGCACCTATCATATGACAGAAAATAGCAAATATGGGTTCTGTCGTTGCTCCTATAATCCAGAGGAAATATCCATCTCGTAGCTCTATTCCCTCCAGCCCTCAGGACTTCGTTTCCCAGTGGCGATTTTACCGACGATCTCGCTCGCCTCGACAGAGTACAGCAATCCGGCATGTCGTTTTTTTAGTCCAAGTAGAGTACTGACCTCCAAACATACCGCCAGATGTTTCCCGTCGGGTGAGGATTCGGCGCTTTCAACCTTTGCTTCGCCTTTATTTGTTTTTGAATACTTCTCAGTTACCTTCAACCAAAGATCTGACTGGTCTGACCGTCTTGTAATTCCGTTAAGGAGATTGACGAGCGGCTCAAGACGAGAAACACCTCCTGTTGTTACATATTCAAAATGAGTATGTATTCCAGTAAGCTGACAGATTCTAATGTCATCAGGATGACATCTACGCCCACTCCAAAGACAGATTTTGGCTTCAAGCGGTGCGCAGAACTTTCCAGCTACTGATCTAATCGCCTCCTGCTCTAATAACCGCGCGTCCGAAAGACTGCTAGATACGACGTATTTTTTCAAAGCCATCTTCCCACTGATTGCAGACTTTTCTAACTCCGTAGGCAAAACCTTCTTACCGCTTACTTCGCATACCTCCAAAATTCCCGGCAATACAATCTTGTTAGTAACTTCGCATTTTTCTGCCTCCTGTAAAAGAAGTGGCTGGTCGGTAACGGAGCAATGAATAAACTCTTGTTTATGGCCGGTCTTACCTGACACCGCGGATCGAGCCTGCTCATCAATCCTATAAATCTTGCCAGATACTTGGCTGATAGCAGTCTCGTTTTCGAGAACATCCGTGAGACTAAACTCACATTCGCGGATGAACTGTGGCTCTGCGAGCTTGCCACTGAGCGCAGATGCTTTTAACAACGATCTTGTGACCGCCTTACCCGTCATCGCGGATTTCTCAGACTCATCCATAAGAATCTGCTTCCCAGTAAGCGAACATGCTACGCCGTACTCTGGAAGCGCTTGTCGACCACTTATTTCTGACCTTACTAACAGATGCTTAAGCACTTGTTTGCCACTGATTTCGCATTTAGCAAGACAATCAACGGGGACGCTTTTTTGTGTTTTACTACATATATCCATTATCGGCTGATGTTTGATTTCATCAGTTGAAGGAATAACATTGATCGTGCTCCTATACTCATGTCCCGAATCAACATTATAAGTAACTTCTATCTGTAGCTCCCTTGATACAGAACCATCGAGTCCTACCAAGGAAATGTCCAGTCTCGGCGTAAAGTCGTCTTCAAGTTTTTTAGTCTTTCTTGGATCGCCAGCCGCCAACGCGACTTCTTGTGATCGACGCTCCGTATAGAATCGGCAAAATTCTGCAATACCAGTGTCCGACTGAGCGCTTCCAACCAGCGATTCTTGAATCATACCAATGACTCTTGGATCTTCGATAAACTCGTTCCTCGATGGGATTATACTTTTGGTCGGAACTTTATACTCGTCCGGCGAACAAACAACCTCAATGAGACGCTCATAGCTATCCAAGGCAACCGTAGCGCGAGTCTTTAATAGAACCTTCCCTTCAAAACGCACCCATATTTTATCTGTTTTTTGTGAATGGAATTCTCCACCAAAGTTACTTGCCCAATTACGTAATATCTTTTCAGTTCTATTTTCGATGTTGTCGTCTATGTCTTTCACGACATGAAGCCCCGTAGAAGTAAGCCTGTTCACTAGACGCTCAAACGGCTGTGTCCCTGCCCCGTAATAGACGGCGTTTGTGCTTTCAACCATTTTCTCTCCGAGCTGAATAAGCTCATTTCTCCCATCTATCTTTGCAAGATACAAATCATTTTGTTGCTCAACTATCTCGATACCCAGCGATTGAAAGGCTGCCAGAGTAAAGCTAGACGCATCCATTGATCTTGGGTGTTCTGGCAATGTAGGCAGTCGAGGACCCACCTCTCCCGACCCATCCATACCACCTAACATCGTGCTGATGTTCTTTTCCTCACGTTCTAATTCGATCTTAGCGTCATCGATACTTTTTTCCGCTTTGCGTGTTGATTCTTCAACATTAGCGCCATTCAATGAGGCTAAGACAAGTTCTAAGATTTTTTCTTCAAAGCCATTTGAACCCGTTTCATTCTCATTGAGACCGGAAGCTTCTAATAATGACTCGATATCTCCAATCGCGTGAGATGCCATCTGCAATTTCTCCATCAAACGTCCAACGATATATTCTTCGAATGTTCCTTTGAGAACAAGGTTAAAAATGGAAACGCTGGCATAAGCGGACCTAAGACGCTGAACACGCCCGATACGCTGCTCAACGATCATTGGGTTCCACGGAAGATCGTAGTTGACTATGACATTTGCCACTTGAAGGTTTACACCTTCTGAACCAGCTTCAGTAGAAATAATCACGTGGATTTCAGGCTTGTCCGTTCGAAATTTTTCGATTGTCTTTTGGTTCTCAGCTCCTGAATCACCGTTGATAAGTCCATAAGTAATCCCCTGTTCCTCAAGAAAAATCTGGATCGTTGTTTGAGTCTGCCTCCATCTTGTAAATACAACCACTCTCCATTGCTCTGGTTGCTCCGCTCTGAGCTTGTCTATCAATGCACTTAGTCCATTCAATTTAGCAGAGGTCTTCATTCTTGAAACGACTTCTTTTACCTCGATAGCCAAGGATTCAGGGGCTGTCTGATTCTTCGCCATTCCAGCCAAAACATACTGAAGCGCTTGGGGGCTGCTAATGAACGCTTGAAGGATGACGATTTGCGCCAAGTATTGAAGCTTCTTGATCGGTTCTTTAATAATTTGCAGAAGCTCTAGCTCTTCAGGCGTTGGGTCAACCCTATGAAGACGCACGACGCGCTCTGGAAAATGTAGGTTCGCATCCCCTCTGCGAACTCGAGACATATATCCGTAAACGATCGATCGGAATTCGTCCTTCGCTTCTGGTTTTAGGTGACGCGCCTGACTTTGATCGTCAGCGATGAATTTTCTCGCAAAAATGCCTTGCTTACCAAATGGGTTTTCATGTCCTCGTGCAACTGTCAGTAAATCAATTAACGAGTAAATGTCCCATAACCTATTTTGTATAGGAGTCGCAGTTAACATGAGAACGTACTTAAAAGCCCTCTCTTTTAAAACCTCCTTAAAACGCTCTGCCACCTTAGGCGGACGGTCCACGCCGTAGAGGTTTCTTAGCTTGTGCGCTTCATCAAGTACAAGCATTTCAAAACCAGCTCCCGCTAACGCCTCCATATAGATCCTCGCCGAGTTGTAAGTTGTAATAACCGCGCCCACATCCTCGGGCGGCTCTGCCTCGATAAGCTTTCTTCCGGTAACTGCAATCGATGGGATACCAAACTTTGATTCAAGCTCCTCCTTCCACTGCGGCATTAACAGTTTAGGGCAAACGATTAGGATTTTCGAAACTCTGCCACGTGAAATAAGCTCACTCGCAATCAATCCAGCGCTGATCGTCTTTCCCAAACCTACATCATCAGCCAAAAGAGTAACCGGAAGACGTCGGCAGAATGTAATCAAGTTCATCACTTGATGATGATATGGCTCTATCTTATCCCGCCAACGAGATTCTGACTTCAAGTCTTGTCGTGATTGAATCACGATTGGGTCAATTAGCCCCCACTCAAGCGCGGCGCGATAAAGGTCGTACTCGCTAGAGCTTTGAGCTCGTTTAAGGGTCTTTGTTCGAAATACAGGGATTTCTTCGTTCATACTGAAGATGACCTCGATATTCTTTCGATACCGTCTTTTAGCACCATCGTTGCTTTACAATCATCCTCGTTATAGAGAAGAATTCTCTCAAGCTGCTTATCATCATTCGTTTTCAGATATTCGTTAAACCACTGAATCGAGAGCGCTCCCGATGGCGTCTCATCTCTCCACTTAAAACCAAGATATACGGCCAACTCTTTTAGCGAGTAACTGTAGACTGGCCAGTCCGTTTTTGAGAGAACGATCTTATATAAATCTATTACGTTTGAGCTTTCGAAAAATGCTTCTAACGAATCAACGGAAATAACATCGGGATATTCCTTTTGAAGTTTTCTGTACGTTGTCTTCTCATGATGCGAATAGTAGTAAACGGCATAGTCATTTGCAGGCAGACGTTCGATATAATCCCAAAATTCTTTCCAAGCCATTTTTTCAGCCATCGCTGTATTCTCTTTAGCGGTAAAGTGGATGTACCGCTCTTGCCCATCATGTCTTTCGTATACCCCATGCATATAGACAAATTCTTGGGTCGGATCGTCCTCGATGTCGAAGAAAAGCTCGTATGATACGTTTGGAAACGTTATTTTTTCATTAACTACTGGCTCCTTTGTGACGCTTAAAATATTTGCCCTTTTTACCATGTTATCCAAAGTAGACTCTCCGATTCCTTTTAAGAAACTCTTGTCTTTTGATTTGGTTGAAAGCACTTCCTGGATATTTAAAGAGGACAGCTCTGAAGCTTTATATATTCCTAATTCTTCGTTCACCATGTCTCGATTTTTTCTTCCGACGTAAAAAATCGTGGTTAAGTCATCGCTATCAACGCACCACTTTTTGCAGCTCTTATACCACGGGCATAGCTTACAGCATCCAGCCAGTGCCGGGCTATTCTGTAATTCATTTTTTAATAGAACTCGGGCAGCCTCTTTCGTATTCAGGTAAAATTCCCAAAAAGTGGTTTTGTTTCTTATTCCCATTGGCTGATCCATGCGATACTCAACCTCATTTCCATGAATATCAAAAACAAATCCGCAACGGTCTGTTTTGAATCCTAATTTTTGTAACACTTCAATATATAATGCGAGCTGAACGGCATAATGTTTTTTTGGCTTTCCATCGTCAATATCTTCTTCGTCGCTACTCTTCTCGAACGCCATTCCCGATTTTATATCTACAGGGGTATATGAGCCATCTGGCAAGAGGCGGAGGAGATCGGGAACGCCTAGCAGGTCTGCATCTCGTAGAACACCTTGATAAATCAAAGGCTCCTTTCTCTCCATCGCTGCAACTGTTTTACTAATCCTTTCCTCCTGAGAACCTTCGCTTAAATCTAAGAAACTGCCCAACCGTTCAACCACAGTCTTTTCATAGGCTGAACCCTTTTCCCACAGAAGCTGAACGAACGGATTCGGTTCAAGCATTTTTTCATCCTCAGGGCCATATATATCCCGCCAAACCTTGTGAGGGCATTGTATATAGTCGTACAGTTTTGAAGCCGTGATATAAACCATACAAACCAACTCTCCAGAAAAGGAGGTACTATAAAGATGAGTTAGTAGCCGAATCTTGTTAGTCTAGATTATACCCTAGCCGCTGAGTGTGAACATGCATATACCAAAGGAAGATCCCCGCATCGGCAGAGTTTAAAATACCCCTGTAAAACCATCTGCTTTCTAAATTTTTATGCCCCACGCACCTTCTTCGCTCTTATCCAAAATACCTCTTTACGCACGAAAACGCGCTCAGGAAGCTAATAAACCCATCACGATCAAGTATTGCCTCTATGCCAGAAAAAGTAGCGAATCCGAAGAACGACAAGCGCTATCAATTGATTCCCAGCTCAATGAAATGAAACAATTGATCGAAAGAGAGGGCTTACTAGTCGTTCAAATCCTAAAGGAGAGCCATTCAGCCAAAGAACGTGGCTGTCGACCAGTTTTTAATCAGATGATGAACGATATACGAGCCGGTAAGTATAATGCGATCATTACCTGGGCTACAGATCGTCTTAGCCGAAACGCAGGCGACCTCGGTGCGCTCGTCGATCTCATGGATCAAGAAAAGCTGATCGAAGTCCGTACACATGATCAGAAGTTTACTAACTCCCCTGCTGAAAAGTTTCTTCTCATGATCTTGGGAAGCCAAGCGAAGCTTGAGAATGACAATAGGAGCGTCAACGTGCAACGCGGGATGCGTAACCGTGTTGAGATGGGTCTATGGCCAGGCGTCGCACCTCTAGGCTATCTAAACCAGAATCGAACTGATAAAAGATGTGAGGTAATCACCGACCCAGACAGATCCCCTATCATTCGTCAGATGTTTGAAAAAGCAGCTCAAGGAGAAAGTATTCGAAAGATCTACAACTGGTTAGGAACGATCAACTTTCGTACCAGGGGCGACAAGCCGCTTACTTATAGCGGGGTTCAACGCCTACTAGATACCCCTTTTTATACAGGCAGATATGAATATCCGAGGAAGAGTGGAAAGTGGCATCAAGGAAAACACACACCACTGATTACGCAGGAGATGTTCAACAAGGTACGAGAACAAATGAAGCGTCACCAGGTGAAGGTGAAGTCAAAGGAATTCTCATTCGTAAAACTATTTACCTGCGGATTATGCGGCTCCGGGATCGGTGCTCAAGAAAAGATAAAGAAACTAAAGGAAGGCGTACCCGCAAGATACTTCTATTATGGCTGCAATCGAGGCAAAGACAGGTACTGTAAGAATTCATATATCCGAGAGAACGAGCTGATCGAACAACTCGTGGAAATATTCGATACGGTTGATATCGATGAACTAGGAATTCGCTATAAATTTGAAGCTGAGATAACTCGATTTGGAAAGTTCGTTAAGTTCGCACTTGGCCAATCAATGGAGCTCAAGCCAGAAGAAGTAGAGGTAAATATCCGTGGGTATGCCAAGTACGTTCTTCGAGATGGGACGATTCCGGAAAAACGAGAACTTTTGAGCAACATTCAGAGCCGATTAGTCTATACAAACAAAAAGATTTCACTCTTAGAAAGTGACATCGAACACGATACCTAAAAACTCGCGTTGAACTCGAATTATTCAGTGTATAGGTTGTAGAATAGATAATGAATCTTCACTTCTTTATCTTCGTCCTGAAGAGAATGGGCAGCAGTAAAGTGCGTCTCATTAATCTTTCGTGCGTTACCCTTACAAGAAGATGATTCTTTAATAGATACATCGATCCCATCCAGAATTTTCGTAAAGTTTTTCAGCTTAACAAAGAAAATCACGACCCCGTAGTTGTGACGCCACGTCAGATAAGAACGAAGTTGGTCTATCGTTTCGAGAAGCAGCTTCTTTCCTCCCCAGATCTTGCATTCGAATACCAATATCTTTCCCTTATTTAGGTTTAGATATATATCCGTTTTACCTTGATTCGAGAAAGTCTCCCCTGTCGCCTTACCCTCAAAAATACTATTGAGGTTCGCAAGAATAAGATCTCTCAAATCCTCTTCACCAAGCTTTGCAACAGCGTTGGGTGTTTTTTCGAAAGATTTTGATTGATTATCTAGCACTTCAACGATGTCATTAACCTTGTTCTCATCCAGTTGGTACTCTTCTGGAAGCTGAGGTGCTGGCTTGATTCGTTTAACGATAGGCTTGTGATCGATAGAGATTCTCTGCATAGCTTCCGGTACCTTTTTCTTAAGCGGAATGTTAATTTTTTGCATCAGCGAATCGATCTTACCTTTGCTCTGCTCTAATTCTTTCTTTCTGCCATCAATTAATAATCTCGTCTGAGTTAGCAAAGATGCATTTTCTTTAGTTATGTCTCCATTTTTCCACCCAACAGCTTGCTGTACTTTGCCTATACCCTCGTTAACCTTACTTGCAATCTGGTTTTCATCCATGGAGAATCCATAACCTTTAGTTTCAACAATGAAGGAAATAGACTGTTCGCTCCATTGAAGATCCTTGTCCGAATAGCTCATGTAAAATGTAGACGACGTTAAACTCGCGAGAGTGCGAATATCTTTATTGTATTTTATAGGCATTTCTACCCTGACTCGTTCACAGGCAAAGTCAAAGTCACCTTCACTTTGGTAGAACGACTCTCTTTGATGCGCTGGGATTGTCTTGACGTAGCTCTGATGTTCCCAAGAAGATTCTTTCTCGTCATCAAATTCAATCGGCGTTAGTGACGCGTCTTGTAGGTAAAACTGCGCGAGTTCCAACGAGTCCGTCCCTATAATCTGCGACTCAGACTCGCGTAGAACCTTACCCCGAACATCTTCAAGAGCTTTCCGATAATAGTCGGAGATAGTTGGTTTGTCGTACATAACTCATCGTTGGCACACGGTAGGGATTAAGGTCTTCATATGATCGATTTTGGCACGATTTATCTGAATCATACGCCAAAAAGCAAGCTTTAGGCTACTCAATTTACGAGACACCCCTTAAGACTTGTCTTATTTCCGAAAAACCCACTATATAAGCCATTAAATGACCTAAGCGATCCTTATATACACCATCTTAAATACTGTCTCATTTGTCTCATTTACCCCATGACCGGAGTCCCTGCTTGGCGTGTCTCAAATACCCCAAAACCCCCTATACTGGCGAGTTCCAGACCGGAGTGTTCTGCCA
>CAZTQP010000038.1:1359-9660 GCA_964615825.1 uncultured Gammaproteobacteria bacterium | reverse complement strand
GCCTGACAATCTCGTGCCGTCCGATCCGCCGATGAAAGACTCGTTACATCTGAACACGTGTGATCGGCAATGGGAGCCACGCACGGACCTCCAATCGTTGCTTGTGCCAACACCTCCGTCGGCAACCATAAGCCGAGCGCCAATACGAGCGCCGCCAGCCCCAACCACACACGTGAGAACATATTAAGAGAAGTATATCACTCTTCTATTCATCCGCCGAACCCCTCATGGTTTGGCGTATTTGGTTAGAGGCAAACTGCATCGCTTCACCCAATCGTTGGCCGCCCGATAACCCCGCTTCTATCAAGACCGCAAAGGCTGAATCAACCACCTGCGGACTCGCACCCCGATACCAAGATTGTGCTGTCAACACTTGCGAAGCAAACACCCCGACAACTTCTTCAGAGAACTGATCCGGCAACAAACTCTTACGTGCAGCTGGGCGCTTCATTTTCACCAACAAGGCCTTCGACGTTTCCGGCTTCATTACAAAATTCAAGAAGTTCCATGCCGTATCTTGGTTCGCACTCTTTTTTGACACCACCCACATCCAATAATTCGCAATATTTCTGGCGGGATTGCCTTCAATTTGCGGCAACTTGGTTACCCCTAAATTAATTTTCGGCGCCCGCGCTTTGATCTGGTCAACATGATAGCTGTACCCAAAGAAAAACGCTGTCTTCCCCGCAATAAACGCTTCTAATGAATTCGGCTGTGCGGCATCCCAGGTAAATGTCTCTTTCGCCGGATTAGCAAAATCTGCATAAAACTCCGCCGCTTGATACGACGGTGGCACCGCTCGCTCTGTAACCGTTCCTTCTGGCACTTGGTCAAAGCGTGGATTTCCCGCGGCATCCGTCATTTGTGCGCCATTTTGCATCATAAGTGCCGCCAATAAGTCCGTAGACCGCTCCACATTTTTCGCCGTCCCAATCGCTGCCCCCGATTGTAAAATTTTCCCTTCCGCATCCCGCTTGGTGAGCTTCTTCACTTGTTCCTGAAATTCTTCCCAATGTTCCGCGGGCGTAGGAATCCCCGCCGCATTCAACAAATCTTTATTATAATAGAGCGCCATCGTATCCAACCAAATCGGCGCTGCCACCAACCGCTCTTGGCGCGTCGTCGCATTTGGGTCAGCACCCCCCACCACCGGCACGCTCACAACTCGAATCGCGTCCCCCAAAACCGCGTCAGCAAACTGCTCTTTCACCTCCCGCAACGTAATACTTGGCTCCGTCCGCAATTCCCACGTCGTCTCTTTCTTAAGCGTCCCCGCCACCACCGCATAGGCTACCTTCGTGCTAAGCGGCATCGGTGTCGTCTTACTCAAATACTTGCCTACCCACGTATTGTGCACCAAAAAAATGTCTGGCCCACGATCATCCGCAAACCCATTCAACAGCTTGTCCTCATACTCTTCCAAGCGTAAACGACGAAAATTAAAACTCACGTTCGGATGCAGCGCCCGATACTGAGTAAACGTATCCTGATAGACATCAATATCATCCACAACCCCCCACACATTTAAGGTGAGTTGTTGCGAGGCTTTTTGCGTCTCAAGCGGCACACCCTTCGTACAACCTGCCCCCATAAGCGCCACCAAACTCACAACGCCAACCAAACGAATGAACAAACGTTTCATACGCCAGTATACTAGCACAATTGTCGGTCACCACCTACTTTATTTCAACAACTCCTTCATCATCTTCTTCACATCCTTAGATAAATCCTCGCGTTCCAACGCCATCATCATATTCGCTTTTAACCATCCGATCTTAGAACCCGTATCGTGATATTCACCTTCAATTTTACGAGCATACAAAGGACGCTTCTTCATCAAACTCTTCACCGCATCTAACGTCACATATTCGCCTCCTGGTTCTGGGTGTAATTGGCGGATCTCTTCAAAAATATCCGGCGTCAAAATAAACCCAGCATTGGTGGCAAGCGTCGAAGGCGCTTCTTCTGGAGTTGGTTTTTCAATCACCCCCTTGCATTGATACACGCCCGGCTCAACCTCAACCTGAGGATCAATGACTCCATAACGTTTGACCTCACTGCGCGGCACCTCCACAACTCCAACAACTGGATCATGATATTTCTCGTACACATCGATCATCTGCTTAATGCGAGGAACTTTGCCCGTATACACATCATCCCCAAACACCATCGCAAACGGCTCATCCGGCCCGATTAAATGAGCCGCATTTAAGACCGGGGTGGCATTTCCGTAGGGACCTTTCTGACGGACATAAATAAAGTTGGCCATCTTGGTCACTTCACGTATTTGTTCCAACAAATCCTTCTTTCCTTGCAACTGCAACCACGACTCTAGTAGTTGATTCTCATCAAAATGATCTTCCACCGCCCGCTTGGCATGGCTCGTAACTAAAATAATATCAGTAATTCCAGATGCCACCGCCTCCTCGACAACATATTGAATCACCGGCTTATCAATAATAGGCAGCATTTCCTTAGGCATGGCCTTTGTCGCCGGTAAGAACCGCGTACCAAATCCCGCCACGGGGATAATCACTTTACGGACAGGTTTAAACGACATAATGCTGTACAACGTAACAAATCAATGGATAAAGATCAAAGGAGCGCGGATCCTAAACAACAATACTAACCAACCTCCCTTTCACATACTTCACCTGTGACGGGGTCTTCCCCTCTGTCCATCGTTGCACCTGCTCTAACGGCAACACCAACGCCTTCACCTCATCCTCCGTAATCTCCGAAGGAACATTCACTTTATGACGCACCTTCCCATTCACCTGGATCACCAATTCAAAGGTGGAAGCCTGCAACTTTGCCGGATCATACGTAGGCCACTCTGCCCCGCGCGCATGGATCGAAGATGTCTTACCCAACTGTGTGCGCCAAATCTCCTCCGTCATATGCGGAGCAAAAGGTGCCAACAATTTTAGATATCCTTCCGTCATCTCCGCAGGAACACTTCCATGCTCTTGAAACGCGTTGGTCAAAATCATGACCTGTGACACGGACGTATTGAACTGCAAATTCTCAATACCCTCTGTCACCTTCTTCACGGTTTGGTGATAAAGCGTTTCCAACTCTGAAGACATCACACGCTCAGCCCGATCCTCCTTCTCGGTACTAAGCAGTCCCCACACCTTATCCAAAAACCGCTTCATCCCCTCAATCCCATTCGTATCCCACGGTGCAGGTTGGTCATACGGCCCAATAAACATTTCATACAACCGAAACACATCCGCTCCATATTTGGCGACCACATCGTCTGGATTGACGACATTCCCCTTAGACTTCGACATCTTCACGCCACCCTCTCCCAAAATCATATTATGCGAACGACGCATGCGATACGGCTCCGATCCACACTCTTCCGGCACAATCCCGACATCCCACAAAAACTTGTGCCAAAAACGCGAATACAATAAGTGAAGGGTCGTATGCTCCATCCCCCCGTTATACAAATCCACCGGCATCCAATACTTGAGCGCCTCCGGTGAAGCCAGCTCTTTATCATTATGTGGATCACAATAACGCAAGAAATACCAACTCGAACCAGCCCAATTCGGCATGGTATCCGTTTCACGCGTAGCAGGACCTCCACAGCGTGGACACGTGGTCTCAACCCATTCGCGGATCTTCGCGAGTGGAGATTCTCCTGTGTCTGTCGGTTCGTACGCCTCGACATCAGGCAATTTCAACGGGAGTTGATCATCCGGAACAGGAATCCAGCCCGTATTCTTACACATTAATACTTCACGAATGATCTCAGGATGTTCCGCACCCGAAAAATGCCCCTGCTCACCCAGTGATTTTATATACCATCCAGATGGGTACACCGTATGAGATTGTTTCGGAATCCTCGTGTCATCATCTGATGCCAACACATGACCACTTCCAACCAACGAAGAAATCTTCTCCCATGCAATCGGCCGCTCCCAAATCTTACGCACCATCCCAAAATCCCGATCTGGTCGGTCAATCTGTTTTTGTATCCACTGCTGCTCAGAAATCGGCCCTACAAGCGGTGCCACCAAATAGACATGACCAATCTTCCGTCCCATTTCCGCCACCGCATGTAAGGCCATCAACCCACCCAAGCTATGACCTACGATCACATCATCCTCTCCTAACTGATCAAGATACGGCTTAAGGACATCCATCCATTCTTCATAACGAGGTGCGAAAGCATTCGGTAGATTTGGAGCAAACACTTCAAATCCTTCTTTCTCCAAAGAAGTTTTTAATCCTGGAAACCAATGCGAGTCAGCATCCGAACCAAGGCCATGAATAAACAAGGCTTTCTGTTTTTTCTTGGCACACGACTGACAATGCACCAGCGGAATCGGCTCTCCCCAATAGCGTTGACGAGAAAACACCCAATCACGTAACCGATACGTCGACATGCCCTTCCCACTCCCTCGTTCTTCCAACCAAGACACCACTTCCTCCTTCGCTTTCCACGTCGGTGCTCCATTCAAAAATCCAGAGTTCATCGCATGCCCCTCTCCCGTCCAACATTCATGCACCACATCCACACCTAAATGACCGTAGGCACCGGCACTCGCCCCCGCCGCTTCAAACGGACTCCGATCAACAAGAGATGGACCTCGTACAACGGGTCGAATCGGCAATACAAACGTCTTGGCAAACGCATAATCACGCTCATCATGCGCCGGTACCGCCATCACCGCTCCAGTTCCGTATCCGGCCAACACATAATCCGAAATCCAAACCGGCACGCGCTCCCCATTCACGGGATTCACGGCAAACACCCCAGGCAAGCGCACCCCGGTCTTTTCCCCTTCCCCAGTCCGTTCCTCCTCAGATTTCTTACTTACGTTTTCTATATATTCTTCCACTTTTTCCCACCCCTCTTGGGCTTTAAGTTTTTGTACAAGCTCATGTTCCGGCGCGAGTGTCACATACGTCACCCCAAAAATTGTATCAGGACGCGTCGTGAATACCTTCAACTCATACGAGCACAACTCGGTCAGCGCGCGCGTAAGCGGTCCTAATTCAACATGGATCGATTCTTCCTCCGTCTGATCAACCACATATTTATTATTCGCCGCGACTCGATACAGCCCCCGCACAGGAAAATACATATCCATCTCACCCTTACGCTCGGTCGTCAAAACAATCTGGCGCTTATTCTCCGTCACGATTTCCGTACCATCCGCTAACCGCAACGCTGTCACATCCTGCCAATGGCCTGTGACTTCCCCTCCATGCTTCTCCGCAATCCCACGATAAAACGCATCCATCGCTTCCGCCTTCTCTTCCTGCGTCATCGTCGACTCATCACGTCCTCCAAGCGCATTGCGTTTCGGAGTTGCCACATTCAATTTCTCCCCCGCAATAAACAATCCCGTATCCATACCTAAGATTGGCATGTCTGTCATCCCTGCATACGCCGCAGCCTTAGCACTCGCATTCGCGCGCATATCCTCATCCCCCTCCTTCACATCTTGCTCTTGAAGACCAAGCTCCGCAGGCGAAACAACTTCAACGCCTGGTAACGTCGCCCCCAACAACTTTTTCACACGCGCCAACTTACTTTTATTATTCGTGGCTACTAACACACGTTCAAACTTAGGAACACGAAAGACAATCTCCGCGCCTTCACTCTTCCCGATCCAATTCACTTGTTGCGACTTAATCTTATCGAGATAATCGACGCTATCTAAATCCGTTAACAATCGTTGCGCGTAATCCGTAATCCGAATCATCCACTGCTCTTTCTCGCGCTTCTCTACCTCCGTGCCACACCGTTCACAAACCCCTCCCTGCGCCTCTTCATTGGCAAGGCCAATCTTATCTTTTGGACACCAATTAATCGTAGAAGACGCCTTATACGCCATCCCATATTTAAAAAACTGTAAAAACTGCCACTGCGTCCATTTAAAGTAGGCGGGATCCGTTGTATTAATCTCGCGCGACCAATCAAACCCAAATCCAAGCGATTTAATCTGACGTGTAAAATTCCCCACATTCTTGGCCGTCGCATCCACCGGCTTCACCTTATTCTTAATCGCATAATTCTCCGTCGGCAACCCAAACGCGTCCCATCCAATCGGATAGAGGACATTCTTCCCCTCCATGCGCTGCTTACGCGTCACAATATCAATCGCCGTATACGATCGCGGATGCCCCACATGCAACCCATCCCCAGAGGGATACGGAAATTCGATAAGTCCGTAGAACTTATCAGATCCTTCTTTCAGCGTTTGACCTGGCTGAGCCTTGTACACCTCCTCTTCTTGCCAAGCCTTCTGCCATTTGGCCTCCATGTCATGAATTGGGCGCGGTTGCATAATGAAAAGAAGGTATCAATACGCAGAGAAAATGGAAAGGCTTATAAAAAATAAGAAGCGCCTGCTTTCGCAAGACGCTAAGAAAAGAAAGATGAGGGCTACGCCTCACATCATGATGTCAGGGGTGTTGAGCTCCAGCCACTCGCAGAGGGTGTTGCCCAGCTCCACGAAGGGCTCGGGGCCCGCGAACTTGTGGAAAAGTCGGTTGGGATCGAGATACCAACCGCTGGCGTAAGAGCTCTGAGACGTAGCGGGAGCATCATCCATACGGCGTTCCATGACACCTTGTCCTGTCCGTCGTAACCCATGCGGGGTGAAGTCCCCTAAGGCAGTGGGTGACGACCACAGAACAAAAAACTTCCGGCGCACACCGGAAGTTTTTTGCAGGAGTCAGGTCAACTCTCAACAAACCACCGGTGAGGGAGGTCTAATAATGAGAGTAATTACGCGCACCTGCTGCATATAATTCGAGAATAGAAATTTTTAAAAGATCTGTCAAATCCAACACTTTACTTGACGCTCATTGTTTCTCAAGGCTATCCTTTTGACATGAGATCAAGCGCCTTTACATTTAGCTTCTTTCCGTCACCCTAGGTGGACGAAGATTAGCGTACATACGTCTGATCTCAAGGCCACCTCTCCGGTGGCCTTTCGTATATCCGATGGTGTCCTGTCTCGAGGTGAGAGGTCTGCCCCTCCCCTCGTTCAGGACAGCATCCTGAACACCCGCGAAAGAAGACCATGCCGCCACAGCCGCAAGATCCGTTCGATCTTCCAGCAGAACCTCCGCGCGAGGGACCACCGCTGCCGCCCAAGAAAGGCGACCTCGTCCTGCCGCCCCCTAAACCCCAGCCTCTTCCTCCACGTCGTGGAAGCTGGGGGCCCGGAGGCGGCTCCGGCAGCCCGCGCTTCTAAACTACTCCCTCCCCCTTCTTCCCTCCGCGATTCCTCGCGGCTCTCCTTTTCTTCAGAACCCCGTTCCGAGAAAAAGAAGGGACTTTTCCACAATGGCATTTGACAGCTTTTTTTACCTCGTGCACATTAAATACTAGTTATGAGTCACCGCGCGTATCGCAACCTCAACTCCATCCGCTTTATTAGCAAGTGGATGGATCTTTGCGTTTGCAACCTTCTCGTCATTAAGACGTCTCCGCGCGGTGGATTTTCCATGGCTACCTAGATACCTACACATCTACGTAACCCATCTAAGAAAACTCCTCCCGCAACCCGGGAGGAGTTTTCTTAGATCCAGCAGAGCAATCTCGTAGCCTCGATCGACTCGCGGAGACTTCCCTCCAAGAGTCAGAGAGGCCAGGAGAACAGCGATGGATGAGAGAAATAACGTAGAAGTGATCCTTCTAGATCCAACCACAAGAGGAAATGGACACAGAGACGAGGTCAGCAGAGGCTTCATTCGACTGAGCTGCATTCCAGGTGCCCTTACCCCTCGCGAAAAGGTGGAGGTGCTCAGGGCGCTAAAAAGAAATGGAGCAAATCAAAGCGTCATGGTTCACCCAAGACGTCGAGGAGCTTCGCCCCACCAGGTAAAACTGGTAGACCTCATCATCGACCCGGACTGCGAGTTTACTTCTATCCCCTGCCCGATTCCCTACGAAGCCGTGGTAACAGGACGCCGAGCAATGAACAAAGATGAATTTCGGGACAGCTATCCCGACCTCGATACCTGTCTTGTTGTTCTCACAGTTCCTGAACCGCCCGTAAAAACCCGCTCACACAACTTCTAACACTCCTTCCTTCAGAACCCACCCGGGTTCTGCTTCTTTTTTATTGACGTTTATTTACTCACCGAGCACGATAAGAGCAGGAAAGGAGCAAACGTGTGCCAAGCGATTGATACGAGCAGTATCAAACTCGTCGTATGCGACTACGACGGCACTCTCGGAGGGAGCGACACCGTCGCAAACTCCACACTTGCCTTTCTCACCAACCCGCCAAAAGGAGTAAGCATCACCATTGCCAGTGGTCGCGT
>CAZTQP010000038.1:0-1259 GCA_964615825.1 uncultured Gammaproteobacteria bacterium | reverse complement strand
ACGAACGCGCTTACCCGACGATGCCGTCCTGACCAAGATTCCCAGCGAATCTGATCCGCACGCTAACGTCGTTGAACACCCTATGTTAGACCCGCAAAAGAAAAAGAAGATCATTGAGAAATTTAAGACCCACGCCACCGACACCGGTTCCCCTCAAGTCCAAATCGCCATCTTGAGCGAAGAAGTGAAGGAACTAACCGACCACTTGAAGACCCACAAGAAGGACTTCTCTTCCCGTCGTGGTCTCATTAAAAAAGTTGGCGAACGCCGCCGCTTGATGCGCTACTTGAAACGCACCGACAACAAGGCCTACGACGAATTGATGGCCAAGCTCAAGATCTAAACCCAAAGACTCCCCACAGGAGTCTTTTGGTTTCCTTTCTTTCCCTAACAAGAAAAAACTGGACAAAAATGAAAAAATCTAGTATTATTTTATCGATCTCGAGTCTTTTTATAAAACTCTTTATCTTTCGAGAGGTTATCTTTTTACCCTCTCAAAAATCTTTGTTCGTCTTTATTTTTTTAAGCGTTTAGAGGAGATCCGTCTCCGCTACCATTTTTATGTTACAACGTCCTTCACAACGTGTCGCCGTCTTTATCGACACACAAAACATGTACCACTCCGCGAAGCATCTCTATAGCTCTCGCGTGAACTTCCCTGCCCTCGTTCAAGCCGCCGTCGGCAACCGTGAACTCGTGCGCGCGATCGCCTACGTCGCCAAATCCAAAACAGGTGAAGAAACAGCCTTCTTTGAAGCGCTCACCTCCAACGGCATCGAACTCAAAGTCAAAGATGTGCAAGAATTTGCCAGCGGGGAGAAAAAAGCCGACTGGGATGTTGGCATGGCCGTCGATGCCATGGCCATTTCACCGCGCGTAGATGTCATCGTTCTCGTTACCGGTGACGGCGACTTCATTCCCCTCGTAAACTACCTCAAAGCCATGGGCATCGTCTGCGAAGCCGTCGCCTTTGGCCCATCTACCAATAATCACTTCCGCGAAGCCGTCGACGGCTTTATCGATCTCAACGAAAACCCTGACCAATTTCTTCTCCATAATCGCCACCACCCCAACACCACCATAAAAAACAAAAAGGCTGCCCCTTCCCTCGAATCCGTTTTCGAACCTCTCCACCTCGACGGAATCTCTGACAGTCTTTCATCCCCAAACCCCATTCCTGACTCCTCCGACCTAAATCCTAAACCCACCCGTGGACGAAAACCCGTTCGTTCGTCTACTCTATCTTTAGACGAAGAACC
>CAZTQP010000037.1:7982-9971 GCA_964615825.1 uncultured Gammaproteobacteria bacterium | reverse complement strand
CGCCTTCGCCTCGATGCCTCGCAGCCTCGACCGCAACGACTGCACCAGCTGACCGAGTCCCCGCACACGACACGCAACTCACACACTCTTCCTCGCTCCTTGAGTGCTCATTTCTCCGACGTCGGGTAAACAGCCGAGACCTCGCAGAGGTCTAAAACCTGCCTTGCACCTTTTCTCTCACCCGCCTTGATGCTCACGCGTCGGGCGGTATTGTTTTTTTAGGAGCTGTCTGGATTGACAAATACCCCTAATCCATGATATAAACTCTCGTTATCTTACGAAAAAAGTGGATTGATACCCCCTTTTTCCGTCAGACAACTCGTCGTCGGTGTTGCGTTAGGGGCGGTACCCTGACCAACAAGAGCTGGTACCGCGTGAGGTTTTCCATGTGGATCGTGAATGCACTGATCGATGGCGTTTTCGAACACGTCTCCATCCCGCCGGGCTCGTGGGCGGTGCGGATCGACGAGCTCAAGGATACCCGCGAGCCCGATGAGGTCCATGACCTCTACTTCTACGACACGCACGTGGTGGTCGTGGGAGGCGACGTACACCGTCTCGTCCTGGATGAAAAGCCGGGTGACGAGTTCATGACCCGCGCGTGCCTGTACTGGTCGCCCACTCCCTTCGCCCTCATCGAGAGCTGGGAGATCCCGCAGGAGGGACGGTGGGTGCACCTGGCAACGTGTGTCAATGAGCATGGAATGACCCCCAAACTCCCTACCCTGCCCAGGCCGCCGCACGCCACTTCTCGTGCAGGTGAATTCTGCCTCGAGCATCGGAAGGGTAGTTGGACCCGACTCCAAGACCTCGCGGATGTCCTCAGGGTCAGCCCCAAAGCCCTCCTGACGCGGCATGAACGACACTTCCACGGACCTACCCGCGGCATCGCCGTGATCTATGCCGATACGGCGGCAGCGGTCAACTCACAGGAGAGGTTCGAGCTGGTCTGGAACGTGCCCGATCTCAAAGCGCTCAGCGCGCACAACCCCACCCACGTGTGGGTGAGGCAACGGTTCGTCCTGGTCGCCGCCTACCTCAACATGCTCGGCTACACTGGCTGAGCAGCTCACCTCTCTGCACCCGCGCCCGACACGAAGCATCCGGCCTTATCGCCGCTCCCCGCTCGTCTCGTCAGGCCGGGTGCTTCTATTTGTAAATAATACAATATTCTACTAAACACCTGTCTTTTACTTATCCTTTTGTTCTTTCTTCTCATACTTCCGCGCAAACACAAACCCATACACCTTACTCGCCCCTGCTTCTTGTAAGACCCGGGCTGCCTCGTGCCACGTCGCTCCGGTCGTGTAGATGTCATCGATGAGCAGAATCGCTCCGTGGACCGGTTTTAGAGCTTTAAAGACCCCTTGAATGTTCTGTTGGCGTAAGGCATTGGCTGGAAGGCTGGCGTTTTGGACGACATACTTACTTCGTATTAGTCCTTCGACAAGGATCGCTTGCGGAACAATTTCTGCGCGGACAATCTCGAGAAGGATTTTTATATGGTCAAAGCCACGTTCACGAATACGCCGAGCGTCGGAGGGAATGGCACAAATAGAAAGAGTGGGCGCATCAATCCATGGCCACAATCCTCGTTGTGCAAACGCGAAACGTGCAGCCAATTCTCGGAGACCGGAGGCGAGACAGAAGGCAGAGCAATATTTTAATTGTGTGAGTAGGCTACGCAAGACAGGGTTGGCGTAGGGACCGATCGAGATTATTTCGTCATCGAGTGCATCAAATAAGGGGATGCGTTCTAAACATGCCTCACAAAGCCAGGCACCATCTTGTTCGCACGCAATACACGTTGGAGGATAAAAAATATCCAGCAACCATTCCTTAACAAAAAACGGGATGAGCATGCTCACCCCGTTCCATGTTTTTGTCTCCTTGTCAACTAAAGCGCTAAGGGATTGGACTCGACACGTGAGACAATCCAGCCTCCGGCCTCACGACGAAATGTGAGACGAATTTCGCGGTAGGAGATGG
>CAZTQP010000037.1:0-7882 GCA_964615825.1 uncultured Gammaproteobacteria bacterium | reverse complement strand
AAATCCATCACTGTTACTGTACGAACCTTGGCGGGAGGCGAACACCATGGCTTGCTGACGTAAAATCAATTGCTCTTGTTCATCCGTTGTGACAGTTCGTGGGACCGGGGAAGGGGTTGGTGCGGGAGGAGGCAGCGTGGGAGCTGGAGCAGGTGATACTTCTGTGACAGGAGTTACTTCAGGAATGACGATCGGGGCAGGATTTGCTTGTTTTGCGGGTATGATAAACGCCCAATAGAGGACGCCCAAAATCGCGATGAGGCCAATAAGGATGAGGAGGATGGCGAGAGTTCGTTTAGACATAGTGGGCAGATGTTACATCTTGCGTGTTACATGATTCATGTTCTATCCCGCGGCTTCACGCTCTTTTTTGGCGGCTTCTATTTGTAAGAGCTGTTGTGGGTTGGTCGTGACGACTTGGTCTTCGGTGTAGGAGGCGACGACTTGGATGGCGGCATGTTTGGCCCCAGCGAAGAAGATCCCTTCCCCTACTCCGGATTCTAGGAGCAGGTATTTTTCTGATTGGGTGAGGAGGAAGGTGCGGGCGATGAGATCGATCGAGGCCGGTGATTGTTTGAGCAGGAGCTGCATGGAACTATTGGTCACGATCGCTTGTCCGTAGGGAGAGGTTAAAAAGTCGTTGACATCTTGTGTAATCGTCGTGATCCCAAGATAGTATTTGCGGCAACGTTTGACGAGGGCGAAGATAAACTTGGCGGAATCTTCGGCTTGCATGAGCCACCAGGCTTCGTCGATCACGAGGATGCGTTTTTTACGCTCGGAACGAACCACATTCCAAATATAGTTGATGATGGTGTAGATCGCCATGGGGCGCAACTCATCTTCCAAATCACGCACAGAGAAGATGACGAGCTGGTTACTCATCTTGACTGTCGTGGGTGAATTAAGCAGACCAGAGAAGGTGCCTTCGGTGTACTTACGTAATTTGACAATGAGTTCAGCGGTGCCTTCCATTCCCTCTAAGATTTCTTGGAAATCCTGCAAAATTGGAGGTTCAACATTGGAGATATCTGCTCCCGCGACAATATCTTTTTTTGCATAGGTTTCTAAGAGGGCTCGGTCTAAGATCGAGTCTTCTATGGTCGTGATCTTGCCCAACATGAGGCGCAATAAGCCTTTTAACGTGATGACCGCGCTACGAATGATATCTTCAACCGAAAAGGTTTCCCCCATGGGGCGAGGAAGGTCGAACGGGTTAATTTTGGATTTTGAGGACAAGGAAATGTTGACGTAAGTGCCGCCCACGGTGTCAGAAAGATGCTTGTACTCCATTTCTGGATCGATGACGATAACATCAATCCCAAGCATGAGCGAACGAATGATTTCGAGTTTGACCGTGTAACTTTTTCCGGCACCGGAGGTAGCGAAGATCACGGCGTTCGCATTTTGTAGCGAAAAACGGTCGAATAAGATGAGGGAATTATTATGGCGGTTAATGCCGTATAAAATTCCATTGTCACTCGAAAGCTCGGCAGATGTGAACGGAAAGGAGGACGCGATCGGCGACGTACTCATGTTGAAGGTGATCTGTAACTCATCATTGCCAATCGGCATGGTGGAGTTGAACCCTTGTTCGGCTTGAAAATAGGCACGGCGGGTGTAGATCAACATCGAAGCAAAGGTTGTTTCCACGTGCGACGTCACGCGCTCTAACTCGTCTTTATTCGTGGAATAGAAGGTGCAATAGAAGGCGAATTGGAAAAAGTGCTCAATCCCTTGGGTTAAATCATCACGCAATTGCTCGATATCACGCAACGCGGTTTCTGATTGTGGGTCACGCGCCTTACCCGCTTCGGCATCCGTCGAGATTTGAGCTTCAAGGACACCCACCTTCCGCTTGAGTTGTTTAAGCACGATATCAGCCTTCATGGGATAGAAGAACATGGCGATATCCAATTGCGCGCTTAAGTTAATGAGAGGTGAGGCCCAGCCAACGGTGACATAGCGAGGATAGGTAACCACGAATAATGTTCGACAAAATACATCCCCGAGACGCAAAAAGGATGGTTCAACCTTCATGGAAGAAGGGGCGATCAAATCCTTAATCCCTACGACCCCTTTACGGTAAATACGCTCTTCCTCAAGCGCGACCCGCTGCTCTTCTTGTTGCTGGCGCAGCGCCTCTTTGGATGGCCCACGCGTCAACCCGACTCCGCCTTTCGTGATGACAGAGGGATCGAATGTTTTTTCTTCTTTGGGTTGAAAGGCCATAGGGTTATAGATCTTCGACTTGAAGCTGGCTTATATCGGTAAGGCGTTGCGTATCGTAGAGCTCTGGATTGTAGACCGTATAATATAATTCGATGAGTCCTTGCGTATCGAGTTGCACCCCCGAAAGGGACATGGAGCCTAAGCCGCTGATGACTTGATTCGTGCGTAGACTGAGGTCAAAGCGTTGTTTCTGGAAGCGCTCTTCGGATAATTGGATCAGGGAAGTAGGTGATAAAAGCGAAGCGACGCGCTGTAAAAAACTTTTTTGGTGTTTGCCGGCTGTGGCGGCTGGATTATAGGGAATCACGATAAAGAACCGTTTTTGCATGATATCACCCAACTGGACAAGCTGCTTCACAAAATCGCGGTAATCGCGAATTTGACGCTTTAAAAGTTCATTTTGTAATGTCTTCTCGTTATCTGTCAGCTGGCGAATATATTGGTCGATATTCATCTTGCGAGACTGGATAACGACCTGGATCGGAAAATCTAAGCTGTTTAAAAACTGCATGTAGGCTTGCACAATCGCATTTTGCTCATCCAATGATTTGAGAGCAAAGTTGACGCTAGACACGAGCAACACCGAGCGCAAGCTTCCATCTTTCAAGATGACAACCCCGTCACGGATCTCAGATACATCCAAAAACCGTTGGGCGGAGACACCAGGTTTTTTACCGGTAAGTTTCTGGCTTTGCATAAAGAAAGGTCAAAGTTCAAAGGTCAGAGGCCAAAGGCTCTTAAACATCTTCGTCGGGATTATACACCCCGCCCGTGTTTACTGTTAGAGCCAGGTCACGTAAGCGAGAAGAACTCGGCCGTTCTGTCACGGCGGCGGCTGCCATAGGAGGAGTAGGCTTGTTGTGTTTAATAATGGTGAGTAATTCTCCATCGGTTAAGCCTTTTTGCCAGGTCCGTAGCGTGGGACGCAGAAGGTTACTCGCCAAAAAGTTTAAGAAAAAGATATGAAACTGCTGGCCGTTAATTTTTAGGAACGCGAATGATGCGGCCGTTCCTCCCGTTATGACCGTGGCGAGAATAAAATACACCAACGTGAAAATCTTATACTCGATGAAAATCAAGAAGGCCGCTCCCAAACAAATTAAGAATTGCCGAACGGTAATCGGTCCCAAGATCTTATCTTCTGCATCAATGAATTGTGGGACAACGAATTTGTCAGGCATATGGGGAGGAGGCAAGTATCGCGTATCGGGTATCCAGTATCGAGTATTAGGAGGACGTGAATGCTATCATTCTTTATCCTCGATACACGATACTGAATACTCGATACTTTTTGCTATAGTTGAGCATGTGCGTTTATTTCCATGATGGCACCAACTTCTTCCGAGGTGAGGACACTCGGATCAGTTTTGGCTTTTTGCTCGATAATTTCTACCACAGAGCGACCCGCACGGAAGCTGTCACCGATGAGCGCGAGATAACTTTGCTGCAAGGGAGAAGCGCGCCAGGCCTGTACGCCTTCGGTCCAGCGCTCAAATGATTCTGCCTTGAGGGCATCGAGCTTCTGGATCAGTTTAGCGGCGGCATCCTGTGGGGAACGGGCGAGGCGGCGGAACATGTCTACGGAGGTGTCCTGGAGCTCTTCGGTAAGCCCCATGAGGCGCGTAGGAGCTGTCACGGAGTCCACCATAGGAGCAGGAGCTCCGCTTGGAATAGAACCGGGTACCGCTTGCACACGTCCCACCGCGGCTTCTTTCATCTGTTGGAAAAAGACCTGTCGTGCTTCGTCTTCACGTTGTCCAGAACGAATCTTCTTTTCAAACCACTCCGCGTGTGCCTGGCTTTCGCGGGCTTTGCGTTCGCTAATCTTTTGGCCCTGCTGTTCTTGGACACGGTTGATGTTTTGCTTCTCTTCGTTGACGACGGCTTCGCGATGGAGCTTGTATTGTCCTTCGATAATATCTGCGATTTTTTCTGCCTCGTCCTCGGAAAATCCCATACCTCCGACTTTTTGGTCTCGGCGCAAGACATCTTCCACTTGGGCTTGGTTGCGTACATCGCGGATACGGGTGGAGATAATGTTCTGTAAGCGTTTTGCGAGATACTCATCCCCCGTCCAGGCCGTCGCACGATAGGTCGCCTCGATTGCGCTTGCGAGGGCTGCTTGTGCTTCGCGTGCTTGGGGCGATGTAAAGACGCTGGCAGGAATCGTCTCAGGAGATGGTTCCGGGACAGCCACACTGGCTTGCCGTTGGATTTGTTGACTCGCGATCCGTTCCGCTTCCAGTCCTCGCTGGAACGAGGTGAACCAATCCACATATTCCTGCTCTGATACGACCTCGGTCCTAGACAGGATGTCAATCATTTCTTTGCAAAAAACTTCGCTCTGCTCACGCGCAAGCCCTACTCCCCCTTCGGCTTGACTACGTTGCAGTTGCTCCTTGACCTGTTCAATGAGACGGACGCCTTTAATATAGGAGATAAGCAACTCTCGGCAACGTCTTACGCTTTCTTCGGAGATCAAACTTACTTTTGCTTGAGCGGCGATCCTACGGACAGCTGCACCGTACGATACGGGACGCAAAGATACGCGAGGGACGGATTGTATTTCCGCAATCGAAAACCCTAGCTCTTGCAAGCGACGCTCCACATCCCACGGCACAAGATCCGCGAGCGGCAATACAACATGGCGGAGCAACGCTTTTTCTACTTCTTTAGGATCACGGTCACCAGCGACTTGGGCGATGCGAGCACGGAATTCTGGTTCTGGAATGCGCAAGAACATCTCATCCCACACCACATCCATGAGGCGATTCCACGCATCATGATCGTAACTTAGGATTTCTTGCGCCTTATCCTCCGCCTCCATGGCGGGCGTATCCAAAAGATAATTCTGTACCGCTTCCGGGGCAGCCTCAAAGAAACGCATCCAGAGCGAGCGGTTCATAGGAGAAGATTAGTCATTGGACCCATCTAGGACACGATCTATGACAGGGGCGATACGGGCACGCTTTGTTCGATCAGGGGAAGAACGGAGTTCGTTCGCCGTCTTTAAGGTAGCGGAATGATTAAGGTCTGCAGCCGTAGAGAAGAGTTCAACCATCGCCTTTTTCGTCTTCGCGCTTGTCATGGAACTGTAGGTACCCTTATACATACCCACATCAGCTAACGGAGCTGCTTTTACCCCACCAGCTCCATCACTTACCGTGATAGATTGCTGCATAGAGTTCAAAATGCTTTTTACAAATGGCTCATCTAGCCCGCGTTGACCCGATTGCGCTAACAACGGACGCAATTGCTTCATCAAATCTGTGAACTTGCCTTCCTGTCCTCCTTTAACATTTAACTGGTCATCTTTAAACTCGAGTACGCTGTTCATCTGGCCAGCTACCTCTTCCGTAAATTTAGCCATAGCCTTCTCGATGCCCGGAATATTCTGTACATCCGAGATACGACCGCCTGCTTCCAAGTAGTCTCGTAACGAGTTTCCAGCTGAGGATGTTGCCATTTGAGCAGCAGTGCGACCCTTTAAGTCCGTAAAAGATGATGCCTCTTTTGAGTTGCGCATCATGAGACCGCCGGATACAGCCTTGGCCAAATCGTCCGTGTTGAGGGTGCTGCTTGGGTTGCGCCACATGCGCATGTTGCCATTTCCATCGGCCTCAAGGCGCGAAGCCGTCGTCTCTGCCACCTTCATCCCATTCTGCCCGCTGGCTAATTTATTATTATCGAGATAATCAAGCACAAAATCGGTATTTCCGTGCATGGTTTTATCAGCCTTACTGAGAGAGTTGAGATACGCCTCACGCTTGGCATCATCTCCGGTGAGGATAACCTCGTCACCTACCTGCTTCGCAACACCGGCGGCTTTTAAGCCCTCGATAATAACTTTCACATCTGATTTAGCCGAGGCGTCCATTTTGGCAAATTTTGTTGGGTTTTCTACCTTTTTTTTCATTTCTGCGGCAAACTTCTCATCCGTCATCATGAGGAGAGGATTATTCTTACGTTCTTCCTTGATACGATCAAGTGTTGCCCTATCGCCCACTTGCGTGGCTTTTTGATGGGCAATTTCCAGGTTGCGTTTCTTCTCTTCTAATAAGCGATCGTCGGCCAAGGCGTCGGCCATTTTACCCGTATGACCATCGCCATTTACAGTACCACTCACTCCCGCCTTCCCAAAACGTCCGTCGCGTTTTATCGAATCTGCAATCTCATCTTCCAACTGACTGCGTTGTTCGGCGTCTACCCCATCGCTGGCTAAATCCAAAGCCAATGCCTCAAACGCCCGTTTGTCGCCTTGGGTATACCATGCTCCGCCTAAACGCTTATTCACCGCGGAAGCAGCATCACGAGCCAAGCTGCCCTCAGGTAGCATGTTTACGGCTTTATTCGCGGCAGTATTTAATGCACCCCCAACCCAAGACTGGCCGCCTTGCTGCACAATACGCTTCTGATCGGCGGTCATGCCCTTCGTCGCATTGATTAAGTCGGATTCGGTCTGCTCCGCTTCGCGTTTACGCATCGTCATGCCCGTCATGAGCGTCTTACGCGCATATTGCCCCACGAGAGGGATACGGTTTGTGACGCGCAAGGCTAGCCCTGAGGCTTTTCCCGTCACATCATAACGTCGGTCAACAGCACGCGCCGCCCCAACCCCTAAGAATTTGGCCGCTAAAAACGGTGAAGCTGCGGCTAAGCTAGCCGCTCCAAAAGCTAAGCCCTTACTCGCCGATCCAATCTTTTGCGCAAACTGACCAACACTACTATCAACCGCATTTGCGGCCTCCATGGCGGCCTCAAGAGCCATAAGCATGAGGGCGACCGCGATAATGAAGGAGGCGACGTTGTCTGAGGTTCCAACGCGGGTAAGAAAACTGGTTGCCCGCGCCCCATTAATATCTGCCGTTGGTGTATATAACCCTAATTGGTTGGCGAGGTTTTGCTGTCCATTGTCCAGGGCTACAGACCCCGCCACTGGCTGACCAGCTTCATTCGTTGGCGTCGTGGGAGGATTTACAGGAGGTGACTGTAAAACAGCAAAGGTTAAATAAATGAAAAACATGACCACAGGTCCACCCGTTAACACCCCTGCCAAGCGTGACCAGTACTTCCCTGACAAGCTTGCCATTCCGCTTTGCAAACGACTTGGCAACGCCGTTACAAAAAAAGCAGCTGGTGACAAAATAAGCATCATCCACAAGAGGACGATACGACCTAGTACATAGGCGATCATGATAAGCATGACGCCGTTCGCAATCACAATCAGGACGAGAGCCAGTAAAAATGAAGCAAATACTTCAGCCAACAAGTCTGACTCTGGCGCGGCGCCGGAGGTATAACTTTCCCCCATGCTTAACAGCTGGTTGATACGAAAGGCGGCGGTAAAATTCCCAGCTCCGGCAGCTCGAAAAGCGTTCACAAAGGTCAACATGACCACCTGCGAAAAATCAATAAGGAGCTGTATTAAGGTGCGTGAAAAATTGATGAGGATGGCCATCAGCAACAATTTTGGCAGAACCGCATTGTAGCGTAATGATGAATCCCAGCCGATAATGGTACTAAATGCCGAGATTAATAAGACCACGATAAAGAACATGTTGCAGATGTCGCGCACGATGACCCAGCCTATTTGTACCGGCTGCGCGTTTCCGAATCCATTGTAGCGGGCGAAGCCTAGGAAAATATCGAC
>CAZTQP010000036.1:0-10147 GCA_964615825.1 uncultured Gammaproteobacteria bacterium | reverse complement strand
GATTGTGCGCAGGTGCAGACGAGTGGAGATATTTCGGCACGTTTTGATGCGCAAGCGATCTATCACTATGCGTTTCCGGGAGGGAGTAGAGCGGTCTTTGATGCGATTGGACCTGGCGAAGAGCGATTTATTCCGATCTACTCTCCTTATAATCTAAGGCTTCTGTGTAAAGGGGTTGAGCTTGAGCGTCCGGTGGCGAGTGATGCTTGGCCTACGAGTTGGCGTGATCCGATGGTCGCTGATCTCCCTCCGTCTGTTCCGGGTCAGCCAACGATTCTCACGGTTACCTCTACGGAACCGTTGCGTGTGTTGGTTTATCATCCTTTATTGCAAGGTGCGGAGAACGGAAGGCGCTGGTTTGATATTCCGACAGGGACGCACCAGATTTCGTTGCCTTTAGATGTTGGAAAGAAGGTGCAGGTGCTTTCAGATGGACGTATTCCTCGATGGATGGTCTGGCTGACACGTTCGACGCCTGAGGGAATTGACTTGCTGCAAGTTTATGACGGGGTGATTACGACCCCGTTGTCCATACAAACAGAAGCTCGCTATTATGCGGCGAGCGGTGGACAGATTGGCGCGGGACCGTTGCCGCCTCAGATTGGGCAAGCGACACGTTACTGGATCCAATGGAAAATCCCTCCGACGGAGACGGATCTTTCAAAAATAGAAATTAAAGCGTCACTACCTACTGGAGTTTCGTTTACGGGACAGAAGGCGTTACCGAATGGAGGGGAATTTGTTGAAGAGGGGAATCAACTTATTTGGCGTCTGCCGTTTTTAGCGGCGACGAATGAAGACACGACGGTGGCGTTTGAAGTATCGTTAACCCCGACGCAAGAGATGCGGGATCGTGTGCCTATATTGCTTGAAGCGGCACAAGTTACGGCGTTAGAGAATCGTTCTGACGTGACGATCAATTTTCGCGCCACAAGCGTAGATACTTCTTTGCCAACGGATGAAAAAGGCAAGAACCAGGGATGGGTTAAATAATGAGCATCGCATCTCCGAATGAGTAGAAACGATAGTCGTTTTTGATGGCGTGGTCGTAAGCGTTTAACACGTTCTCTCGTCCGGCAAAGGCCGAGACGAGCATGAGGAGGGTAGATTTGGGAAGGTGAAAGTTTGTGATGAGCCCATGTGCGGTCGTGATGTCGTACCCCGGAGTGATGAAGATATCCGTCCATCCCTCACCTGTTTTGCCGTGGAAGGTTTCGAGGACGCGTAACGTGGTTGTACCAACCGCGATGATGCGCCCGCCATTTTCTTTGGTGCGATTAATGGCTCGGGCGGTTGTTTCTGGAAGTTGAACCCATTCTTTATGCATCACGTGGTCCTTCACGTTTTCTACTTTTACCGGACGAAAGGTGCCAACGCCTACATGGAGTGTGACGAATGCTTGGTCTATGCCTTTTTGTTTCAGGGTTTTTAGTAATTCTGGCGTAAAATGAAAACCGGCCGTGGGAGCTGCGACGGAACCAACGTTCTTTGCGTAAACGGTTTGATAGTCTTCTGTTTTCATGTTCGAGCCATCGACGTAGGGTGGGGTTGGAATTTCGCCATGCGCTTCTGTTAAGGCAAAGACTTCTGCGTTGGAACGATGAAAGTTTAAGGTGCACGTTCCTTCGGCGACATTTTTTAGGACAAGGGTCGCGGTCGTTCCATCGGCGAGCGTGAGAAGGTCGCCTTCGCGGAGTTTTTTGGCATTGCTAATAAGGGTTGACCATTGGCCCTCGCCATTTTCTCGTGCGTTTAACAGAAAGAGTTCGTGACTACGGCCAGCGCGTTTGCCGTGCAAACGGGCGCGGAAGACTTTACTATCGTTAAAAACCAATAGATCGCCTTCTTTTAGCAGGTTTGGGAGATCTGATATGTGGCGATCGCGAAGGTCACCTGTTTTTCGATCGAGGAGGAGGAGTTTGGCCTGGTCGCGTGGCTCAACGGAGTGTTGGGCAATGCGCTCTGGTGGGAGGTGGTAATCAAATAAAGAGGTTTCCATAGAATTTGCTTACTCTAGCTCAGAATGTGTTTCTTGCGAAGGGTTGACGGAAAAATAATAAAGTAGTAAAGCGTATGGGCAAAGGAGTGGATGGATGAGAGACAGTGGTGAATGGTATTTGGGTGGTATGGCTCTCCAGCGTGATTCTGGGAAGGAGATCTCTCGGTCACGTATGTTTGCCGAAGCTCCTCTTCCCGTGGTCAGCGCTACCCCTGGTGTCTACAACTCGAATGGTCATCGGCGTGCCCCTGCTTTCCTCTGGGATGACCGTCACTGCGACGATCCCGACAACGATCTCGACGATTGATCCCTGTACCTCCTTGGTATTTTTCTCGATTCTCCCGCCGCCTGGCGGCTTTTGTTTTTATTGACAAATTAGCGATTTTTTGGTACTTTTCTGACAAATCATACTTTTCACATTTTATGCCTTCTATACGTTCAACGCGGGGGAAGGGGCGTGCCATGGTTCGTAAGGCGAAGAGTTTGCCAGAAAACCAGCATTTGGTGCGCTCCACGGTGATGGGAGATCGTGGGCAAGTGGTTATTCCTAAGGAGATTCGCGATCGGGCTGGGTTAGCGCCCGGGAGTCGGCTCATGGTCATGCATCATCAAGTGAATGGTCCGGTCATCTTGTTACCGATGGATCATATGCGGGACTTTATGGAGCAGATGATGAAGCAAATGAAGGAGACGTTAAGTTGAGGCTCTAGAAAGAGAAAGGAAAACGATTACTATCAAATTATATTCTATGAATACTGCATTTCTGAAGTCGAAGTGGTTGTGGGCGGGAGTTATCGGGGTAGTTGTTGTTGGAGGATTGGTGATGCGCAACCGCAATGCGAATAAAGGGCCGTTTTATGAAACGGTCGCGGTTGAGCGTGGGGATGTTGTTCAGACAGTGGAGGTCACTGGGCAAATGAAGCCACAGTCGCGGATTGATTTGTCTTTCAAGACATCTGGGAAATTACAGACCTTGAATGTAAAGGTGGGGGATGTGGTAAAGGCGAATGACTTGTTGGCTGAGCTTGAGATGAAAGAAATCCAATTTTCTATAAGTCGTGCGTCTGCGAGTTTGGCTGGGGCACGTGCTAATTTGAATGCGCGCTTAGCGGGTGAAACACCAGAGTCTATTCGTATTGCGGAAGCTTCGGTGCAGCAGGCGCAAGCGGCGTATGATAAGGCGCTTTCGGATGTTGAATCCATGAAGCGAACCGTAGAGGATGAATACCAGGTCGCCACGATTGCAGTGGATACGGCGCAAAAAAACCTTACGAATTCTGGGGCAAGCTTAGAGCAAACGGTGCGTGATAGCTATGAAAGCACGCGTACCAAATTGCGTGGCTTGCTTGGAGATGCGCAAACGGCTTTAACGGATGGAGATGCGATTATTGGAATTGATAATACCGCGGCAAACGACCAGTATGAAGCAACTTTGGGTTTGAATGATCGCGCTTCTCTTGACCGTGCCAAAATGCAATACCCTGGTGCTAAAGCTGCCTACCAGACGGCCTTGGCTCGTGTAAACGCGCTTACAAGCTCGTCTGTGCCGAGTGAGATAAAAGCCTCTGGAGAGCTCACGCGCGCCGCATTGCAGCAGGTTCAAGGATATTTGGACCACGTGCAGCGTACGTTGGCGGGTACTATTACGAGCCCGGCTCTGTCTGAATCGCAGCTCGCTACCAAGCGTTCCACGATTGACGGGGACCGCAATGGGGTAAGCGTGAATTTGACGACACTCACCACATCTTTGCAATCCATCCAGACGGCAGAGCTCACTCAAACAACTACGCGCGCACAATTGCAAAATGCCCTAGAAACAGCGCAGACCAATTTACGTAAAGCAGATACGAACCGAACGACGAATGTGCAAACGGCTCAATCGAACGTCTCTATTCAGCTCGCCGCGTTGAACTCCGCCAAGGCATCATTGGCGCTTAAGAAAGCACCGCCTCGTGCGGTGGATGTAGCAGCTCTTCGTGCTCAGGTACTAGATGCGGAAACGGCCTTTGCTCAAGCGAATGACCGCTTGAATGATGGACGTATTGTCGCGCCTGTGGAAGGCACGATTGCGGAAATTATTCCTTCATTAGGACAGCAGATGGGTACTGGACAGGTGGTGATTCAGCTAGTGGCCGCAGAAGGATATACTGTGGAAGCGCTGGTGCCTGAAGCGGATATTGCCAAGGTAAACGTGGGCCAAACAGCAACGATGACATTGGATGCGTTTGGAGATTCGGTGACGTTTCAAGGAACGGTTGTTGCCGAAAACCCAGACCAAACAAAAGTGCAAGATGCGATTTATTACAAAACGTCCTTTCAATTGATCGCGAATGGCTATGACGTGAAGCCTGGAATGACGGCAAACGTCACGATTAAGACAGGAGAAGCGAAGGATGTCACCTTTATTCCCACGCGCGCGGTGCGTGACCAAAATGGGGCGGTCTCGGTACGTGTACTTGAGAATGCTCAGCCTCGTGATGTGAACGTTCAATTAGGTCTTCGTGGTGATGAGGGCAAAGTGGAGGTCAAAGAAGGATTGAGCGCTGGCCAGCAAGTCATCTTGGGTGAATTGACGGCTGATGAATATAAGAAATTGCAGGCAACCAAATAGCCTTCTCTATGGACCTGATTCGCATTGAAAACCTCACCAAAGAATACGTGAATGATGGCGTTGGTACTCCCGTATTGCATGGGGTGAGTTTTACCGTCCCAAAAGGCCAGTTTTTGGCCATCATGGGGCCGTCTGGATCCGGAAAATCAACGCTCATGCAGATCCTAGGCTTTCTCGATAGTCCAAGTACGGGGAAGTATTTCTTTGGGGACCAAGATGTATCGACCTTATCCGATGATGATTATGCGGTCTTTCGCGGAGAAAAAATTGGGTTTATTTTTCAAGCTTTTCATTTGCTGCCAAAGACGAGTGTGCTTGAGAATGTAAAACTTCCCCTATTGTATTCTAAGGTGCCGGTGGCTCAGCGTGATGAGATGGCCAAGAAAGCCCTTGATGTCGTTGGTCTTAGTCATCGTTTGCAGAACCTGTCTAACCAATTATCTGGAGGGGAGCGCCAACGTGTCGCGATTGCGCGTGCCTTGGTACGTAATCCGTCTGTGATTTTTGCCGATGAGCCAACGGGTAACCTTGACTCGAAATCTGGAAAAGCCGTGATGGACATGCTTCTTAAGCTTAACCAGCAGGGGCACACGATCATCCTCGTGACGCACGAGACGTATACGGCGGAATATGCGGAGCGTATCATTACGCTACGCGATGGACTTCTTTTGTCCGACAAGCCGGTTGAGAAGCGACGGACTCTTACGGATGATGCGGTTTTAAAATAGAGATAGGCGATGGATCTAGGTTCAGTACGAGCAAAAAGGAGTACGCAGATTTTCCTGCTAGAAAATCTGCTCAGTTTTAGCCGCCGGTCGCGTCTAAAAAGCCTCCTTTTTGCTCGTACTGAACCTAGATCCTAGATGAGGAGAGTGTGGGATCCAATCGTATGTTTATCTCTGATTTATTTTTGAGTGCGTCGCAGAGTTTGCGGCGGACCAAAGGGCGGACGGCACTTACCATGCTGGGCATTATTATTGGGGTGATGTCCGTCATCCTTGTTTTGTCGATTGGAGAAGCGGCGCAGCGGTATATTTTGGGGCAGGTGTCCTCCTTAGGGTCGGATATTTTGACGCTTCAAAATGGCGCGGATCGTGAAGATGCACAGGATATTCCAACGGCGTTTGTGAAAGAGACATTGACGCTCACGGATTACCGCAAGTTACGCTTACAATCTTGGATGAAGGATATTACGGGGGCTGTGTCTCAAGGGGATACCGTGATCGCGAATGGTCAAGAAAGCTCAATTCAAGTTTTTGGAACCACGGAGGATGAGGTGGATTTATATGATCGGCGCGTGGCACAGGGGAGTTTTTTTACGCGTGAAGACGTGGATGCGCGGGCGCGGGTGGCGGTTCTAGGATCGGATATCGTGAAGAAGTCATTTGGGCAAGAGTCTGCGATTGGACGCCAAGTGAAAATTGGGACGCAATCGTTTCGAGTTGTGGGTGTGATGGAACGGGCCGGGACGCAATCGTTTCAAAACCTAGATCAGAATATCTACGTACCCGTTACCGCAGCGATGGATTTGTATAATAAACGCTACCTGTCGAGCATTTCGGTGCGTACGTATCTTCCATTGTCACAAGCGAAGCGGATGATCCAGCAAGTCGTACGCGATCAGCATCGGATTGAGAACGTGGAAGATGATGATTTTCGGGTGACAAGCCAAGAAGATGCGGCACGGAGTGCAGGGGAGATCACGAGTATTTTGCAGATTCTCCTTACCTCTATTGCAGCGATCTCTTTGATTGTGGGTGGGATTGGGATCATGAATATTATGTATGTAGCGGTGACTGAGCGTACGCGTGAGATTGGGTTGCGCAAAGCGATTGGAGCGCGCCGCGCGGATGTTTTGGCGCAGTTTTTAGCGGAAGCGGTGTTTTTGACGACGTTAGGTGGGATGATCGGTGTCCTGCTTGGAATTGGGTTAACGTGGTTAGCAATTGCCATCATCAGTTCTTTTCAAGAAGGATGGACATTTCAGATCTCGATTCGCGGTGTTGTGCTTGGGGTGAGTGTATCATCTTTGATTGGACTCGTGTTTGGGTTTGCTCCAGCGCGTAAGGCATCGAGTTTGCGACCCATTGAAGCGCTTAGAAAAGAATAATCGTATGACGCTTCCAGATATTTTCTCTCTCTCCCTTAAAAGTTTGTTGCGCACCAAAGGACGTGCCGTTTTGACGATGCTTGGCATTATCATCGGAATCGCTTCCGTTATATTGACGCTCGCGATTGGTCAGGCCGCTGAATCGTTTTTGTTGTCTCAGGTGGCGTCGTTTGGATCAAACCTTATCTTTGTGGCGAATGGAAAAGGGGATGATGATCGTGGTGGGCCACCAGAAGCGAGCGTGAAGCAGACGCTGACGATTCAGGATTTTGAGCGTCTGGGACGTGAGCCCTGGGTTGAATATGTAAACGGTGCTTCGATCGCGAATGATGTGGTGAGTGCAAATGGAGTGAATGTATTTGCGCCTATTTCTGGGACAACCGAGGATGAAACCAAGATTTTTAAATCTGTCGTCGCAAAAGGGCGGTTCGTTACGGATGCCGACGTCGCCAGCCGTTCTCGGGTCATTGTATTGGGGGCGACCGTGGCGAAAAAGTTGTTTAGTGAGAATGATCCATTGGGAAAATCGGTGAAGTTGGGTCGACGAACCTATCGGGTGGTGGGGGTAATGGCGGTAGGTGGAACGCGCTTTTTTACCAAATTAGATGATCAGGTGTATGTGCCCGTGACAGCCGTTTTAGAACAGTATAACCGTGAACGGATCAATTTTATCTCCCTTACGCCGAAGGGATTGTCTGTGAACGCTGCTAAGGAGCGGGTGCGTTTGGTGTTACGTGATACACATAATTTGGATAATCCTCAGGGCATCTTATCGAAAGATGATTTTCAAGTAGCCTCTCAGGAAGACGCGGCACGGAGTGCGGCTATGATTGGAACGGTCTTGCAGACGTTGTTGGGGTCAATTGCGGCTATTTCTCTGGTGGTGGGTGGAATTGGGATTATGAATATTATGTTTGTGACCGTGACCGAGCGTACGCAGGAGATCGGGTTGCGTAAGGCCTTGGGTGCGACGCGTCGGGATGTTTTGGGCCAGTTTTTGATGGAGGCGCTTATGCTGACGTTAGTAGGAGGGGCGATGGGGGTTGTGTTTGGGCTCACTTTGTCCGTGATTGCGATCCAAATCATCAACCAATTTCAAGAAGGATGGGCGTTTGTCTTCCCATTAAATGGCGTTATCTTGGCTTTTAGCGTGTCTGCGTTTATTGGACTTGTATTTGGCTATTATCCAGCCCGTCGGGCCGCCACGCTTAACCCGATTGAGTCGTTGCGATACGAGTAGGGTTTCTCTTGACACCCTGTCGAGAAGTTTTTATAGTGGTATTAGCACTCGGCATATTTGAGTGCTAGATCATGGAACAACGCCTTTTGGATCTGTTGCGCCTGGTGGTCGAGGAATATGTGTCTACGGGGGAACCTGTGGGCTCGCAGCGTTTGGTCGATGAATGTCGATTAGATGTTAGTCCCGCCACGGTCCGCAACTGGTTTGCCGAACTGGAAAAGATCGGTTGTTTAATGCAGCCGCATACATCCGGGGGACGCATCCCGACGGAGAAAGGATTCCAGGAATATGTGGAAGCCTTTATCCAGGGAAAGCCCGCGCCAAAGCGTGACCATGATGTGTTAGCCCAAATGCTCCAAGTTCCGCCCCAAGATTCCGCTCGCCTTAAAGCACTCGCTAAGTTGCTGGCGGAACGGTCGGGACAAGCGGTGGTGGTGGGTCTCGAGCGCGCTGATACCTTTTATACCGGGTTATCACAACTGTTTAGCCAGCCTGAATTCAAACAATGGCAGCGGGTTGTGACCCTGACAGAGATCCTTGACCACTTAGATGACGTATTAGGTGCCTTGCGCCAAACGAGGTATGACGAGCCGAGAGTCCTCCTTGGTCGCGCGTGTCCGTTTGGGGCAATTTGCGGGAGCGTTGTCCTATCTGTCGATGGAGCCTTGATCGGCGTCCTTGGACCGCTACGGATGAACTACCAGCACGTCACATCCCTTCTCATCTCCTCAAAGCAATTGTTTTCTCAATAAAAAAAATCCTATGGACCAACCAACCGAGCCCTCTCAAGAGCCATTAGATCCGGAGATTGTTTCTTCTGCAGAACCTTCCTCCTCTCCCTGTCCTTCCTGTGAGGAATATATGGCGGGCTGGAAGCGGGCGCAGGCGGACTATCAAAATTTAAAACGAGAGATGGATCGAGAACGGATAGAAATGAGTAAGTATGCCAATCAGCGCTTGCTGTCAGATATTTTGCCTGCGATCGACCAATTTGGGATCGCGCTTCGCTTCACGCCAGATACGGCGAATTTGTCAGAAGAACAGCGCAAGGTTTGGGACAATTGGTTGGTGGGCGTCCGCGCGGTGCAATCCCTATGGGATGGCGTCGCAACCGAAGCGGGTTTAGAGCGTATTCCGGTGACGGGGGCGTTCGATCCGGCGCTTCATGATGCGGCTGGAGAAGAAGTGGTCGAAGGAAAAGAGCCCGGCACGATCGTTAAAGTCCTTCAGGACGGCTGGCGCTTGCATGGGAAAGTACTGCGGCCTGCTCGTGTCATCGTCTCTACATAACACACTAACTCTTTATTTATTGACCCTATGGCCTTAGTAAAATGGTCCCCGTTCTTCTTCGAGCCGTTTGACTCGATGGATAAGATGTTTGATGAAATGCAATCTTCAATGACGCCTCGAGCGGGAAATAGCATCATCCCACCCGTGGATATCTATGAGACAGAGATGACAGTGGTCGTCGAGACACCTATGCCGGGAGTGGATCCAGACCAGTTGGAAATTTCCATTGATAACGGCCTGCTGACGATTAAAGGCACGAGTGAGCGTAAAACAGAAGTAGATGATAAAAACTACTATCGGAAAGAGGTACGAACCGGCTCCATCTTCCGCCAAGTACCTTTACCAGCTCGGGTACAAGAAGGGGAGGCGCAAGCTTCGTTTGAAAATGGAATCTTGAAGATTAGCTTGCCAAAAGCCGAAGCACGCAAAGCCATTAAAGTCGAAGTGAAAAAACAGTCTTAAAACCAAATTATTTTTCTTCATTTAAAACAATATGCCTAAAATTCTCGGAATTGATCTTGGTACGACGAACTCGTGTATGGCGGTGGTCGAAGGTGGCCAACCAAAAGTCTTAGAAAATAGCGAAGGAGCACGCACGACGCCTTCGATTGTGGCCATGTCTAAGGCAAATGAACGCTTAGTGGGTCAAGTGGCAAAACGCCAAGCGGTGGTGAATCCTAAAAATACGTTGTTTTCGGTCAAACGTTTGATCGGACGCCGATTTGATGATGCAGAAGTCCAACGCGATAAACAATGGTTGCCCTATGCCTTGAAGCAACAAGGTGAGGGTGTGCGCATTGCGATGGGGGATAAGGATTATTCTCCTGAGGAAATTTCGGCCATGATTTTGCAGAAGCTCAAGGCCGATGCAGAAGCGCGTTTGGGCGAGAAGATTAC
>CAZTQP010000035.1:0-10168 GCA_964615825.1 uncultured Gammaproteobacteria bacterium | reverse complement strand
GTGAGCGTGAGCCGACGCGTGAAGTTTTTATGTATCGTCCTCGTGCACAAGATGAGGATGAATTCGTCTGTCGCATCGGTTTACGAGAAGATGGGACGGTAGAGCTTAAAGATGCGCCTGAGGAGATGTGTAATAGCTGGAACACCTGCGGGATAAGAGTAAATATTGGAAACGCTCAACCGGTTTTTCCTTCTCAGGGAGCAGTGTTTTTAGAGTTGCTCATAACCCAAGGTTCAAGTGGGTACGGCGTCGTTTTTCTCAAGCGCAAAAAAACGAAATAATGCGTATATGCCCCGCTTAGAAAAAAGAGGCGGAAATCCTACCTCAAAATCCGAGATACTTCCTACAACGCTCTCTGTCCAAGAGATAGCGAGCCAGTATATTCGCGATACTCAGGAAAGGATAGGGGCGTTATTGAGTGAACTTGCCCGCTATGAAGTGGATGAAGCATTCGTAGTGTCGCAAGGGTTAAGTCCGGACATTTTGGAAAAAATAGAACGCATAACCGCACAAGTTCCAGAGAGAGAAGATCGTTCTCGCATGGCCAATTGGCGGGCATTTACACAATTAGCTGAAGGAAAGCTGTTATTACTGATCGAACGGGCGAAAGAGGCGGCTGCTCAGGCGGCTCGTAGACGAGAAGCGCTTGAAGAGAGGCACTCACTAAAAGAAATTGAAGTGGTAGATGAGGATATTTTGCGTATCTTTGGAAAACAATATTCGCTTGAAGAAAGGGTCACGATAAGACAGAAATTAGAGATATTAAAGTACGCTCGTGAAAAAATAGATAAGAGAAAATACCTAGGTGAGGAGGAGGCGATGAACGCTGCCTCAAGGCGTGTATTAGTAGATAGTGAAGGACGCGAGCATATCGCTTTTGGGAAGGAAGAATACCGTGAAGGAGCATTTTGTTTGGGAAAGTTTGGGCAGGTAGATGAGGTAACGGGCGATCCCGTCGAAGGCATGCACACGATTTTAATGCAACGTTATTATGATCAAGAGCTAGCAAGACCCATCCTAGAAATATCCTCAAGTGCCTTGGCAGATATTTATATACCGGAAATCGGGTCACTTACTTCGCCTGGATTGAAAACAGCGATCCAAAATTCCATTGCAGAAGAAGTTGGTGCACCACCAGAAGAAGCGCATACCATTCCGTATGATAACGAATTAGCCAATGCAAGAGCGGGTGTTTTACCAGGTGAGCTTGTCGTCCGTGAGTGGCTAGCCAGTCGAGTGAGTCTTGCGTTGAAGTTTGGAGCCGTTCCTCTCACGGTTGTGCGTCCTGAGAGACAGGGACATGATGTAGCCTCATTGCAAGACGCGGTTACGTCAGCGAATCCAGACATGCAAACGAGAAACATGCAGGATATAGAATTTGTAGCTCTATTTGCAGTCAAACCAGACGATTGGCCAAAGGTGTTTCCGAAAACAATGGGATCATTTGAAATGTTGAAAAAATCTCTGGTTCGCATCGGGATCTTTGCCTATTTGATGCAGGATATGGATGGCATTGCAAAAAATCACATGTTTGATCCAGCCACGAATCAAATCATGAAGATTGATAATGGGTTAAGCTCAGGTGTCGTGACGGGCAAAGAAATCCGGTTTGATGTGCCAACGGCTCCGGGAAGTATGCGATTCGAGCCGCAAGATTTAGAATGTGACAAGATACGGAGCGGTCCATTAGAAATTGTGCTGGAGCATGGTTTGAGCCTCGATGAGGAGGCGTGGGGAGATGTGAAAAGATTATCTGAAGAATTAAAGGATGCAAATGGAGAGCAGTATAAAGTTTTTCTTGCTATGTTCAAGCTTGCCTTTCGTTCCTACGGTGCTTTCGCTGAGCGGTTGGCAAGAGTTAAGCTTGCAAAATTCATGGAGCGGCTTGCCGAAGTGGCGGAGCATGGACGCCCTATCAGTCTCAAACCGAACATAGACTATACCGCGGAGGTTCAGATACAGGCATTAAAGTGGAAAGCCCAACAAAAAGCCGCCGCCTAACCCACCTTGCCTCTCCCTTTAAAACCCGCTAACGTGCCTGCATGCAAATCCAGGGGATTGTCGTCCATGGCAAAAAACAGGCCAGAGAGCTTGGTTATCCCACAGCGAATATTGAGTATTCCTCCTCTGATCATCTTGAGCCCGGTGTCTGGACGTGCTGGATGCTTCTGGATGGTGAACCTCAAGAAGGTCTCGCGGTCGTCGGCATGTGGAAGCTCTCTGGCGGCGAGCCAAGTGTAGAAGTGCATCTCTTGGATATCTCACCGGATCTGTACGATACTCGCGTTCAAGTAGAGATCGGCCACCGTTTACGCCCCCTCCTTCCGTTTCAAGGCACTGAGCCTCTAAAGGTCCAAATTCAACAAGACATCCAACAAGGAAGAGTTTGGTTTTCTTCTCATTCATTCACGCGCTAATATGTTTACCGGCATCGTCCAAGGGATGGCCACCGTCGCGGCCTTGCAAAAAAAAGACCAGGCGCTTCGCCTCACGCTCGACCTCGGGGGGCTCGCCGTCGGAATCCAGATCGGCGCCAGCATCTCTGTCGCCGGAGTCTGTCTGACCATAGTATCGATTGCCGATACAATCGTAGAGGTAGATGTGATCGGAGAGACATTGGAAAAAACAAGTCTTGGCAACCTAGTTGTCGGCGACAAAATCAACCTCGAACGTTCTGCGCGGATCGGAGAAGAGGTGGGTGGTCATCAGGTTTCTGGGCATGTAAGCGATACCGCCACCATTCATTCCATTGACACTCCACCCAATAATTGGATTCTCACCCTTCGTGTCGATCCTATCTGGATGCCGTATATTCTCCCTAAGGGCTTTGTCGCCCTCGACGGCTGCAGTCTCACGATCGTGGATGTGGGGATAGATACGTTCACCGTTCACTTGATTCCAGAAACATTACAACGGACAACCTTCGGAACGAAGAAGGTGGGCGATCACGTAAACCTAGAAATAGATCCCATGACCCGTGCCATTATTGATACGGTAAGAACCATCCTCAAAAAATAATCCAATAGAAAACTTCTATGAACTCCAACCACTTTTCTTCCCTCGACGGTTCCGGCTTGCGTGTCGCGATCATCGCTTCTCGTTTCAACCAAGAACTTTGTGATGCGATGTTAGAAGATGCAAAAGCCGCCCTCAAGAGTGCGGGTTTGAAGCAAGAAGATGTCGCTGTCGTTCGTGTGCCCGGCTCATTTGAGCTCACCGTCGCCGCTAGCCGTCTCGCTTCCACCGATGATTTTGATGCTATCGTGTGTTTAGGGGTGCTGATCAAAGGCGAAACGCGCCACGATCAATATATTGCGGACGCAGTCGCGCAAGGTCTCACAGATGTCGCGATAAACACAGGAATCCCTGTTGCCTTCGGTGTCTTAACCACCGAAACAAAAGCACAGGCCGAAGCCCGTGCCTTAGGTTCCCAGAAAAAAGGCTGGGAAGCGGCAATGAGTGCCGTCGAAACGGTGCTCGCCCTTAAGGCTTAAGCAGGATATTTGGCGTTTGGGTGATGGCAGAAATGCGGTTGGTAACCGTTTGAAGAGCTTCTAATCCAGGAAGCTGTTGGATACGTCGTGTCACGCGTTCGTGCATGAGTTCTAGTCCATCAACACCCGCGAAAAGAGTATGGATCACTGTATTTGATTCGGCGGGTGTTTTTTTGTTTTCTCCAACAGGTGACCAGAACGTGTCAATGATAAATCTCGCTAACTGTTGGCGAAAGCTGGATCGCATCAGTTTTATACGAGCTACGCTCCAATAAAAAAACGAGTGCGTCGCTTCTTCACGAGCGATATGTTTGAGGATGTAGTCTAAAACAGGATGCTTTGCGAGGGTCCAAAGTTGCTGGTACCCTGTCAGGGTTGAGAGCTCGTTGATCGCCCCCCAGGTCATGTGCACGCCGGTAAAATGGTGCCCCATTAAGTTCGTAATTCTGGGGATGATACGGCTCGCCACTCGGTTGCGTAAAGAAATTCTTTGTTTTACTTCGTCATACCATGCATCTGTTGCGGGCATCCCTGCTTCTACTAAAAAACGGTGGAGCAAGTCGCTGTGGGTGATTTCCTCTTGGCTCCAGCGTTCCATAAACCGTTTAATCGCAGGATCTTTACCCGTGGGCGTGCGCGACAACTCATCATTATAGAGACTCGTCAATCGTTCCACGTCTCGCATGTAGACAAGCGTAGGAATAAACGCAGGATCTAATGGGTGATCCTTTACTTGGTGCCAAGGAATCGTTTCTAAGAACGCGGGGGTTAAGACCCGTTCTTGCGATTCGTACCAGTTTATGGCATCAGCTTCTGTTTCAAATAACATACAGGGATGGCGATAGTTTAGGTCTTTTTTATTCGTATCGTCAATGGAGGATGTGTGGAGCAAACCTAATATGCAGCATTTTAGCTGCATATTAGGGGTATAATAGTTACCTAGGTTAAGAATAAGGGGTAAATGCCGGAGACGCTTCTTGGCGTTCTGCGGTTTCTAGTTGGGCGATAAGTCGCTCAAGTCGTTGTGAGACGTCGCGATGCATATCCTCGAGATTCCAAAGGGTTTCTAGGAGATCATCTAAGCGCGTCATGGGGTAGGTGGATACGGGCATAACATAAGGAGATCAGGAGGGGAGGGTTTCAATGGCAAGCGTAAGCTGCCGTTCAAGTTGTTTTTGCTTGTACCAAGCACGCCAACGCATGAACCCATACCCGCCTGCAATCGTAGCGGTCGCTGCCCCCATAGGAGCCCAAGGAGGAAGGTTTGTCTGTTTCGGGAGACTAGACGCGGCTGGGGCCTTCACTTTTGATTCCAAGATGGTGATCTCTTCCGGGGTGCGTGGGTAGAGCTGTGGAATCGCCCCGCGTACATCTAGGATGCCTCGCACACGAATCATATCTCCCACCTGTAACCGTTGGGCTCGGTAACCGAGAATCGTCGGAAGAGCAATCGTGAGTTCCATATCATTCGTTTCAATACGGGCGCTGGTTGCCCCACGCGTAAGGACTCGTCCGGTGAATTCCGTTAAGCTCCATGCCTGGCTAGGCTCAACACTAAGAAGGTCCACATGCGTTGTCTTGGGAGACGTGAGAGGGTTCTTGGTGAGCTCCCAGCGGTCACGGGTGCGCATTTCTAAATGCGTGCCATCATCATTTGTGACGAGCGTCCCATAGATAGCGATAGAACTTCCGAGCGGGGGAGAGGGTTGCGATGCGCTGCCGTATACGAGTAAACCCGTCCCATCTGCATTGAGTAATACGAACCGGCGTTTTGCGATCAAGTTTGCTGGCGTACCTACTGTGCCATGGAGTAAGACACGCGGAGCTGTTGCCGAAGAGGTGGTCATAGAGGTTGTCGTTTTCTTTGCCGCTGGCTTTGTAGTCGTTGTGGCTTTTTTCGCTTTTGCCACGGTCACTTTTGAAGAGGTCGTGCTCCCACGTGATTTAGAGGCCGTGTATTCTGACCACGACATGCTGGTCACCTTCTTTGAAGGGGTAGTAGCTTTTGTCGATGACGTGCTCACATGGGTGGTGGTACTTGTCGTACTTCGTTTCTTAACCGTCGTCGCTGTCGAGGTTGTTGTCGGCGAGGTTGAAGAGGTCGTTGAGAGAACAGGAGGAGATGTGTTGTTGGAAGAAGCTGCGGAAGTGGATGGGGTAACAGAGACGGTTGAGGGGGGTGGGGGAGCGCGCTCTGGAATCCACCAAGTCCCATCTTCCAGTCGCGTATAGTGTTCATCGTGCTGCATCGAAGGATAGCTAACACTATCGAGTAAGCTTCCATCGGCCGCATACAAGAGAACGGAATCACCACTGTTATTAAGTCGTTGGCTGGGCAAGGTGAGTTGCCAACCTTGTGTGCCGGTTAAGAGATACGGAGTCGAAGACGTCACCGTGAGGACAATACCTTGTGTATCGCGAAGGACTAATCCGAGGAGATCGTTTATCGCGTGACAGCCAGCCAGGGTAACACGTTCTTGTCCGTCGCTAGGAGCAGGCAGGATATTGCTTAATCGCCATGTACAAGGCGCTTCAATCTCAGGAATTATTTCCGTTGAAGATGTTGAGAGCGAGGATTCTTCCTCGAGTATTTCAACGGTTGAAGAAGGGGAAGAAGGTTCAGGATCTGCCAGTTCTGGAATGATCTCCGGTTCTGTCGAGGTCGTGTCCGTAAATTCAGGTTCATCAGGGATAATTTCTGGTTCGTCTATCGTGGGTATGGTGGAGGTTGACTCTTCTTCGGGAGGGGTGGGAAGTTCAGGAATAAGTGGAGAAGTTGAAGAGGTGTCTATCGTCGGTAAGGATTCTTCAGGAGGAGATTCCGTCATAAAGGGCAAGATGCGCATACATCCATCACAGATACCAGGGGTGCCAAGATCGGTTACATCCGGATCAAGACCAAGGCTGCTCGTTGAATGTGTCCAGGTGTTCGCAAGAGGATCTAAACGTGCCATGGAGGTAAACGGTCGAGTCATACCTGCAGGTGGCCGTGTTCCATCGCCAGCTTCATCCATCACGGTACCTTGAGCATCCTTTAAGAGAAGATGGAGCGTTTCATTCGAGAGAGCCACGTCCGTAGTGACCAATTGCGTAGACGTGCCGAGAGTGCTTTTTGTATTTGTTTCATCATAGTTCGAAAGAATAAACGTTCCATACGCCGGAACAACCGCAGTTTCCGCAAAGGTAATCGCCTGGCTGCTAGCCCCCTCAATGCTCCAGCCCGCCAAAGACTGTTCTTCCGCACTCATATTCCAGAGCTCCACCCATTCATCTGCATTTGAGTGTGATGAGCCAGCCCAATTCACTTCACCAATGACAAGCGGAGAACTCGCATGGACGCTGATCGGTACAAGTAAGAGCAGGAAAGCGAATAAGGAATTAAAAACACCAGGGCGTGAGCAGGCACGCCCCCACACATTCGTGGGCATGTTTATCGCTGCTGCATCCGCAGGCGTAACGGAAGCCCGTTATTCACCTGCGTTCTGCACAGCTCCTGCATCTATCGTGACACGGCTTTTGAGATGGTTGTGGATAAGGCTACCATCTCAAAAAAAGATAAACACGATTGCCAAACTTGTTAGAGGAGGCTAACAGAGCCACCGATCTAATGATGAGTAGATATTCTAAAATCAAATAGGTAGCTCTTTCGTGTTAGTACGTTCTGACAAAATGACATGTAGAGGATCGATGTCTTCTTACGCTTGACATAGGGGTAAAATGATTCGGGTTATCGGCAAAAAATAGCTGAGGAGAAAGGGCATGCAAGAGGGGATTTCTGTGGATAAGTAAAAAACAACCTAATAAAATCAGCCTCCTTGACCGAAGAATGTAATTGTTCTATTTTTGTTCTATATGCCGACCCCTCTTACGCCCAAACAAAAAGAAGTTCTCGACTTCATCGTCAACTTCATTAATGAGCGTGGCTATCCACCTTCATACCGCGAGATTGCTACCGGTCTCAATCTCGCTTCGCCTTCCACGGTGCATACGCACATTCAGGCTCTACGTTTACGTGGATACTTGCGCGGTAGTAGCGACACGAATAACGCTGCCAATCGTGAGCTTGAGCCAACGGATAAAGCAGTGCGGTGGGCAAAAGCGGTCATGCTTCCCCTAAAAGGGTTAATCACCGCGGGTCAGCCCATCGAGGCGGTCGAGGAGCACGAGACCATGGCGGTACCTGTTGATCTCGTTCCAGATTCAACCAACTCCTATATCCTACGTGTTAAAGGCGACTCCATGATCGATGAAGGGATCTTGGATGGAGACTACGTCATCGTGGAAAGGAATCCTTCGCCAAAAAACGGAGAAGTCGTCGTCGCTCTGCTCGACAACGCCTACGCCACCCTAAAAAAGTTTTACCGTGAGAGTAATCGCATCCGCCTCCAGCCCGCCAACAAGACCATGCAACCAATCTATTGTTACGATCCACTTATCCAAGGTGTTGTACGGGCCGTCATTCGTTCCTTCCGTACTATTTAAATCATTGCTAAAGAAAGACAAGGGTCTCAAGTCCTGCGGCTGAGGTTGTTTAACTGTATCTCCTCATTCACTTTGGTATCTCCACGGAGGCAGGGAGTCTAGCTACGGGAAGGGCTAGACCTTCTACGGATAGAAGGGGAGTCCGCCTCTCCTCCACGTAACCTGTCTCCGTGGAGATACCATCATCTCCTCTTATGTATCGCTCTGTGTACTTTGCTCCTCCTCGTACGTCGCCTATGTTCTTGCGTGTCGCCTTCCTTCGTCTGGCGGTCGTATCGGTTTTATTCGTGATCCTCTTCTTTCATTGGGTTCGTCCATAGGTTAAGGTCAGGGATATATGAGGATTGTCACAGATTTCCATCTTCACTCCCGGTGGTCGCGCGCCTGTTCTAAAGACCTTACGATTAAAAATTTAGCGCGTGGAGCAGAGCGCAAAGGGATTCAGTTTTTAGGGACGTCAGATTTTACCCATCCTGCTTGGCGGCAAGAGATTGAGAATGAATTACAGGAAACAGAAGAAAAAGGCGTTTTCCATTTACGGAACGCAGAATCACCGACGCGATTCCTCTTATCTACAGAGATATCCTGTATCTATAAGCGTCACGGCAGGGGTCGACGCTTACATCATCTTGTCTTACTCTCCTCTTTAAAAGCAGTTGATGCTTTTATCCTCGCTCTAGAGCAGAGAGGGGCTAATCTCCAAAGCGATGGTCGTCCCATTATCGGGTTGGATTCAGAAGAGCTGCTAAGCATCGTACTCGAGGTAGATGAAAACGGGATGCTTATCCCAGCCCATGCCTGGACGCCCTGGTTTGGAATCTTTGGGTCTCAGTCTGGCTTTAATACGTTAGAAGAATGCTTTGGGGATAAGATACATCATATCCATGCCATAGAAACGGGTCTTTCTTCCGACCCTGGGATGAATTGGCGCGTATCCGGCTTAGATCATCTCTTTCTCCTCTCCAATTCAGATGCACATTCACTCGATAAGTTAGGGCGAGAAGCAAACGTGTTTGAGATGGAAAAGCCAAGTTACGAAGAGTTATATCGCATTCTCACAACGCACGAGACGAAAAAATTTATTGAGACGATTGAGTTTTTTCCGGAAGAAGGCAAATATCATCTCGACGGGCATCGGATTTGCAATTTTTTCTGTGAACCACTCGAAACAAAAAGGCGAAAAGGGATCTGTCCCGTCTGCGGTAAGCCGCTCACGGTAGGCGTACTCTATCGGGTAGACGAACTTGCGGATCGCCCTTCTCCGGCATCAAGACCACTTCAATCTCCTCCGTATCGCTCCATCATCCCCCTACAAGAAATCGTCGCCAGCATTTTTGAAGTCGGGACAGCAAGTAAGCGCGTGAAGCAAGAAGTTGATCGCATCTTGAGTGAGGGAAGAAGTGAGTTCAACGTGTTGTTAGATCTTCCGGGTGAAACGCTATATCGTATTACTAAAGATGAAATTGTGGAGGCGATTCTCGCCACCCGCGAAGGCAGGGTAACAATTCGCCCAGGTTATGACGGAGAGTACGGAGTCATTGAGCCAATCGTATCAAAGAATAATAGAGAACAAGGAAGTTTATTTTGAGGGCCAAAACAAGAAATTCCCCGAATAAATCGGGGAATCTCCTCCTGTTCAAAAGAGCGTGTATGAAAACTATTTGCGCTTCTTCGCAGCAGCTTTGCGCTTAGGAGCGGCTTTCTTCACAGCTTTCTTAACCGTCTTCTTCACAGCTTTCTTAACCGTCTTCTTGACGGACTTCTTAGCAGGTTTCTTCATTGCCATATTATATTATTCACTCTCCTTTCTAGTTTATTAGTCGTCCCGCCAATCGAGAGAGGCGGGATCGATGCTCGTTGTGATGTTTGCACATCATCCAACGATCACGTCCACGAGTATAACACATAAATTAATTTTTGTGTGCAAGAGGAGTTGTCAACAGCCGATGCCCCGATAATTTTTTTACGCATTGCTCGTGCGTGAAGTACGCATGAAGATGTATTTTTCATCCGTCGTCATCCCCACACGTCGTTCACGAATGACGTGTCGGAGTGATGGATATCGCAGCAGAACAGGTAGCGGTGCTTAAATTAATAAGTAGTATATAATATATTATTTTCTTAAAAATGATTTCACCCCGCTCTGTCTCACGACGGTGCGGGGTGTAGTAGGTGGGGTAGTTGAGGTGGGG
>CAZTQP010000034.1:0-10358 GCA_964615825.1 uncultured Gammaproteobacteria bacterium | reverse complement strand
CCCGCTTAGCTTCAATGGTGTGGAAGAGGGCTTGCGGGTCGCGCGCGAGATAGCTGTGGCGTTTGCCTACGATTTGCGCTTCGATCAGGTCCTGGGCTTCAAGGCTTTGTAATACGTGATACGCATTCGTGCGTAAGATGCCGGTGCCTTTGGCAATCTGGGCAGGGGTTGAGACGCCGTTCTCTAATAAGAACAGATAGACGGCGGCTTCAGTTTTGGTGAGGCCGAGGGCGTGGAGGGAATCGTGGAGCATATGTCAATATAAAACATATCATTTTTATGGCTTTACGTAAATATTTGCTTTTAATTATATAAAATACTTGTATATATACTGTTGAAAAAATGTGGAAAACCAGGGATAATGCGTTGTTCGGGAAATGGTTCCTGAACGAGTGGTCTTTGAAAATAGAAAAGGGGATGAGAGACGCCATGGATTCTGCCGCATTCGTCGCCGTGTGTTTCGTCATGCAGTATTTTTCGGAAGATCGAATGGGCCCTAGCTTCGTGATCAAGGTACTGGGGTTCAATCCAAACTCTAGGGAGGATCGTACACGCCCTACCGAGCACCTCGACTTCTCGGGAGATACTGATGAGGCTCGTCGTCTCATCGAGAGTCTTATCCGGAATAGCTCGGCTCTTCATCTTCAGATGCCGCATTCCCTCGAAAGGGTGTGGGAGGCCTCCTTTCGTGCGCTGCGGGAGTATTTTCCGCGGGATGATGAGCTTAAGAAGCGTCTCCTGCTCGCTACCATCCGATGGGTAAAGGCTCCCGATGGTAACTCTGTGTTTCGTTATCCGCAGTACAAGAGCTTTGGTGTAACCAATGCGGAGAAAATACTCGCATTTAGTATCTTCGGAACCGCCAAAAAATCGTTCGAGGATATTATGCAGCTCATGATTGATCTCGGGTGCACCTTCGAGGAGACCAGGGATGTGTGGGTCGAACGATTTATCAATCATGATCCGGATCGTCCGCTCTTCATCAAGTTCATTCGGTGGTGTACCAAGCGTGTTGAGCATAGGGGCTGTGAAATTGCTCAACCGGTTTTCTCCTCATATTATTTCCGTATCCTGAGTGGAGAGTTCGGTTGCGAGGTGCCCAGGAGCTTTATTGAGTTTTTGGATCACCTGGTATTTATTGGTAATCAATACTATACCCGGATAGAGTTTAATGAAGATTCGCTCTATATAAGCCTCATGGAGTGTGTTGCTTCTGGCAAGATCGGTACGGCGTTCTTTGTATGGAATCGATATGCTCCCCGCCACCCTCCGTTCTGGATTTCTGATGAGAAACATGCGATCTCGGTATTCGGAGCTTGTTCACTTGATTTTGAACGAGTCCCTAAAAAGAGGGATGAGATCTTTCCAATTATGATGAAGCGCGCTCTGGCGCACGCACTCGCGGCTGAGTCTTTCGGCGTAGCGGCAGCGCTCGCTGAAGAGGTTGGTGAGAGTTCTGAGGAGGTGGATCGTCTTCGTGTCCTGGCGCGTGAGCATGATCAACCTATAAAGCTCGAGTGGCGGTTCGTTATCCGGGAGGACGTCTAGAGCTCCTTCTTCTTCACTTCGGGAACGTCTTGCTGTGACGTAACGTTCCCTTCCTTTATTTGTTGATGAGTATTCGTCGATGAATGAAGAGAATATTTCATGTTTATTACTTTGCACTCCGCACCATCTGTTCAATCACATCTAAAATCTCCCCGCGGCCTTTGCCTGTCACATTCGAGTGAGGGATGAAGGAAATTTGAGGATATTGCGACTCAAGCATGCGTTGTAGGTTGATCGATTCTGAATTTGAAAGTTTGTCGATTTTGTTGACGATGAGGACGACGGGGATTTTGCCGGCGGCGAGGTATTCGAGCATGTCGCGGTCGAGGTCGGTGGGGCCGATGCGGGCGTCGATCATGAGCAGGACGAGGCGGAGTTGTTGGGCTTGCCAGAGGTAGTCGCGGAGCATGCCGGCGAAGTCTTGGCGTTTGGCTTTGGAGGTTTTGGCGAAGCCGTAGCCGGGGAGGTCGACAAGATAATAGCGACCATCGACGTTAAAGAGGTTGATGGTTTGGGTGCGGCCTGGCTCGGCGCTGACACGAGCGAGATCTTTTTGGCCGGTGATGTGATTCAAAAGCGAAGATTTGCCCACATTCGAACGTCCCACGAAGGCGATATGTGGTTTGGTGTCGTTGGGGAGTTCTTCGAGTTTGGTTGCGCTTTTGAGGAAGGTTATGGCCATATGGTAAGGAGAGGTGTAACGTTTGAAGGTGGGATAACGACATTATATGAAGGAGGTATCCCTATATGAGGAGTATCACACCTGTTTTTTGTGGTTTGCGCAAGTTTTAGGCTTATTCTTTACGTTTTTTCCGGTATGACATCTCTCTTTTCTCGTGCGAATGTCTTGTGTTTGGCTCTTGTGGCCTTGGTTGCGACCGTTGTCTCTCCGCTTGTCGTGCGGGCGGCTTCGATCTTGCCAGAGTCCCTATCTGCTGGGCTGGTTGGGAGTTTTTACGAGCAGGTTATTAGCGCTCCGCCTGAATTACCTACACCAATTGAGTGGTCTGCACCGAGTTCAATTTTGCCTCCGGGACTTGATCTTGTGCCGGGCGGTGAGCGCGTGGCGCGTTTGAAGGGTACGCCTACGACGGTGGGAAGTTACCCGATTACGATTCGTGCGAAAGGATCGAATGGGGTTATTTATAATCGCGCCTATACGGTCGTGATTGAATATCCTGTTGTGATTACTACGACCTCATTGCCAGCGGGGACCATCGGGACCGTCTATGATACGACGATTGCGTTTACAGGTGGGACGGGTCCATTTGGATGGACGGTCGTGAGTGGCTCGTTGGCACCTGGCTTGACCTTGGGTGCGGCAACCGGGCGTATCACGGGCACGCCGACGACGGCGGGGACCTATCCTGTCACGATTATGGCGCAGGATAGATATGGGTCGAATAATCGCCGTGCGTTTAGCCTTCAAGTGAATGCACAAGTTTCTTCCTTGGCGATTACAACGACGGATCTCTCTTCTGGAATCGTGAGCTCTGGGTATGTGTATGATTTGAATGCGAGTGGAGGGACGGCCCCGTATGAGTGGGATGTTGTGAGCGGGTCGTTGCCTGCAGGTCTTACGCTTACGAGTGGGGGACGTTTACAGGGCACGCCTTCGTCGGCGGGAACGTATACCTTTCGCGTACGCGCTAAGGATGCGAATGCACGTACGGTTGAACGGACGTTCAGTGTGACAATCATGAGCAATTTTGTTGCGATGCCTACCTCGCCGTCTGCGGATGTTGAGAATCGCTTGGCGAATTTTCGACGGATCGGCGTGAGTGCGCACACATTGGTTAAACTTCCAGATGATGGGAATGTCTCTACGCAAGCAGATAGTGCGGTCTATTATTTGGGAACGGATGGTCGCCGTCACGCCTTTCCAAATTCCAAAGTGTATTTCACTTGGTATAGCGATTTTGCGGGTGTGCGTGGGGTGAGTCCGTCTGATCTTGCAAGCATCCCATTAGGTGCGAGTGTGACATATCATCCTGGCGTAAAAATGGTGAAGTTTATGACGGATCCACGGGTGTATGTGGTGGCAGGTGGTCGTACGCTCCGCTGGGTGGCGACGGAAGAGATTGCACGTTCCTTGTATGGTGCGTCTTGGAATCGACAAATTGATGATATCTCCGATTCATTCTATGCGGATTATGTGACGTCGCCGTCTACGGCGGTATCTGGGTTAAGTGACTATAACCCTGCGAATGTACGTGCTTCGTTTACGTATGCGAGTGAAGTGATGCCATAAGAGTTCTCATCAAAAACAAAAGCAGCCTTTCGTAGGTTGCTTTTGTTTTTGGGATAAGTAAGGGTTGGATTGTGATATATAGGCGATGGGCTCGCGTGTGTTGTTGTTTTTCTCCCTACTGAACTCGCATTCCGCCACGAGCTCTTTATTGGCGGACCGGAGCCATCACCTGCAACCGCAAATCGAGAGCAACGGTGCCGTCTCCTTGCTCAGACAGCAGTAGGGAGAAAAACAACAACACACGCGAGCCCTAGATGAGTAGGGAGGGGGAGGGGAAAGGGGCGGAGGCTTGTTCTTTTCTTGGTTTTGCGGTTCTCTATGGAGTAATTCTATGTCATTTGTAAAATTGTTTTCTGAGTTGCGAAAGACGGATGCAGCGATTGCTGGGGGGAAAGGGGCATCGCTGGGGGAGATGACGAATGCGGGGATTTCTGTTCCGCCGGGGTTTGTGGTGACGGCGCAGGCGTTTGATCGCTTTTTGTTGGAGACGGGAATTGAAGCGGATGTGCAGGCGGAACTTAAGAAGGTAAACCATGATGAGGTGGCTTCGGTTGAGCGTGCGTCGGAGGTGTTGCATGCACTCATTACTGGTCGGGAGATGCCAGCGGATTTGGCGGAAGAAATCATGGCCGCGCATCAAACTCTTGGAGCGGAATTTGTCGCGGTTCGTTCTTCAGCAACCGCGGAGGATTCGTCGGCTGCAAGTTGGGCGGGGGAGCTCGAAAGTTATTTGAACACAAATCGTGATCAGGTTCTTGCAAACGTGAAACGCTGTTGGGCTTCATTGTTTACGCCGCGGGCCATTGTGTATCGCCTGGAGAAGAACATGAAAGATGTTCATGTGTCGGTCGCGGTTGTGATCCAAAAAATGGTACAGTCGGAGGTAGCTGGAATCACCTTTACCGTGCATCCGGTGACGCGCGACCATAACCAGATGATCATCGAGGCGTGTTGGGGATTAGGAGAACTCATCGTCGGTGGGATGGTGACGCCGGATGGGTATGTGATCGATAAACGTGAAGGGACACATTTGGATATCAGCGTGTCGGAGCAAGAAGAGATGTTGGTGAGAGGAGCGAGCGGCAACCAACGAGTGGCGGTACCGGCCGATAGAAAAGAAGCGCAAAAGTTGAATGCAGCACAAATCAATGAATTGGCAACGATGTGTGCGGCGATTGAAACGCATTATGGGTTTCCGTGTGATATTGAATGGGGGATGGAAGCGGGGAAATTTTATATTCTGCAATCGAGACCGATTACGACGTTATAAGAACATATGAATAAGCTTGAAACGTTTTTAGCTACAGGGGAATGGGAAATCGTGGTTAATCATCGTTGTGATTTGTTGACGGAGCACATGATTTATCGCGGCCTTGTTCAACATATTCGATTAACAGAATTTGGATTTTCGTTTGACACGTTTGATTCGTTATTTGATTCTGCTACGGGAGATATTTGGTGGAGGAAAACTCAGCTTCGGGAATTGGAAGAGCGTTTGTTGTCTCCTGAACAATACCAAGAGATTATTAAGCGCGCACAATCCGGTTTGGATGCGTATCGCGTTTATTTAGAGGAATTTCAACAAAGGGGTGAGCAGGCTAAGAACAAACCAGAGATTATCGAGGAGTTTTTTCGTCGTTCGGAGCAGACGGTATCAGCGATTTTCTTCTTTCAATTGGAGAAGGGATTAAGTAAGGAGCTTGAACGTCAAGGTATTTCTGCTCAGAGTGTTCGTTCTTCCCTCACAGATACTCCTCGAGCTTCGCAAGAATTACATAGGATTGCTACGGAGCATGCGTTAGAGATGGCGCCAGACTATGCGAAGAAACAGACTTTGTCTTGGGAGTTAAGGCAAAAGCTTGAAGGTTTTTGTCAAAGATTTGGGTATTTGGCCATGAAGTATTTTCTGGGCCATCCTTGGACGGTGTGGGAAGCCTATGAGATGGCGCAGAGTGCTGCTTTGCATGCGCCTAAAGCGATCGTTGAGTCTTCTCCTTCTGATTCTCCCTATGTGCGAGCTCTTGAAGAGATTCTTCGGTTACGGACGGAGACGTGGGAGACCATGTGTTATGGATGTTCCCTCTTTAGGACGATGGTGATAGAGCGATTTCCTGGGGTTGTCGTTTACGAAGACCTTCTTAAGTTGCAGGTTGATGAGGTCATTGCTTTTTTCCGTGGCCAATTTCCGCACCGCTCTCTTTTGGATACGCGAGACGCGTTTGTTATTTCTGCATTACAGGGTGAAGTGGACATGTGGGTTCAAGAGGTTCGTCAGGAGGCTCCTGTGATCGTGTCTAATTCTTTCGAGCTTAAAGGTGTGACGGCGCAGCCTGGAGTTGTGCGAGGGAAAGCAAAGATTGTTATGTCTCCAAAAGAAGGTTCTAAAGTACTAGCTGGAGATATTCTTGTCGCTACGATGTCTACGCCGGATTTTTTGCCGGCCATGATGCGCGCGGCGGCATTTGTGACTGATATTGGTGGGATTACGAGTCATGCGGCGATTGTGTCTCGTGAAATGGGAAAACCGTGTGTGATTGGGACAAAAACGGCAACAAAAGTTTTTAAAGATGGGGATTTGATTGAGGTGGATGCGACGAAAGGGATTGTAAGGAGGATATAGGCGATGGGCTCTACAAGATACAGCATATTTCCTCCTACTGAACTCGCATTCCAACAGGGGAGCTTTATTAGTGGCGGACCGGAGCTAACACCTGCAACCGCAAATCGAGAGCAACGGTGTTAGCTCCTTGCTCGGACAGCAGTAGGAGGAAATATGCTGTATCTTGTAGAGCCCTAGATTGGTAGGGATGGTGAGGATGTTAGGTGTTGCGTGTTATATGTTACGTGGTTACCCTCTTACGGGTTGCAAAAATCGCTAAAATAAGGCTAAGTACTGGGGTATGGATTCATTGCCTGTGTGGCCTGCGATTCTTGAGCGGTTACGCACCAATACGCATTGGTATAACAAAAGTTATAGTGGGTATTACTTTGGTGTACATCTTCAGACCCTAGGAGCGATGGAAGAGGCCAAGACGCCTTGGGGATTGAAATATATCGCTGTTTTTCAAAACTACCAAGAGAAGGATCATATGGATACGTTTTGGGATTTGGATGACTTGGTTGAGAAGCGGGAAGCTTTTTTATTCATGGCGAAACGGAATCCACCCCAGATCGAAGTGATCTTGCAGGAAGGGGAGGCCAATCATGCGCGATTTGTTGCGTATGCGCAGACACTCGACGGACTAGATATCGTAAGCCAAACGGATAAAGATTTGCGGCGGACGTTTTTTGAGCTGCAACAGGAATTAATTTCAGTAGCTCGGTGGTCTTACAGCGTAGACTCATTTTTGAATGATGGGGGAGAGGATTGGTTAGAGACGACGATTAAGCAATATTTGGGGGAGCGAGCGACTCCGGAGGTAATCGCTACCCTGACGACGCACTCGTTTTCTTCGTTTGTGCATGACGCAGAAAAGTTATTTCACGAGATTGTGCGGGCAGTGCAAGCGGATGATGAGGGAAACGCACAAACTTTGGCGACAGACTATGAGCGTCGCTATTTCTGGATTCGTACGAATTACTTGGTGTACGAACGGGTGACGAAGGAGATGATTCTAGAAGAAGCACGTAAGCTCAAGTCTCAAAATGCAAAGGCCAAGGGTAAAAAAGTTGAACATAAAGCGATCGATTTGGAAGAAGTAAAAGGTAAGAAGCAGGCATGGCTAGATTCATTGGAGGTACCGCAGGAGTTGCGTTCGGTGTTAAGAATCGCAGAGGTGTTTACGCATTTGCAGGATTTGCGGAAGGAACGTGTGTTGCGATTGAATACGCTTTTCTATCCGTTTATCCAAGAGGTAGAGCGACGGTTTAACCTGGAGCATCCATTGGGTTTTTATTTAACTTCGGAAGAATTATTTGGGTTGTTTGATGGAATTCAGGTCGATCTTTCCGTGATCCGTTCGCGGTATGAGAATGGCTTTTTGACGGTAGCTTGTGCAGATGGCATCAAGATTTTTTCCATGGAAGAGTGCAAGAAAGAAGGGTGGAACAAGAATTTCTTTGTGGAAGTTTCTAAGAACGTAGATCTTAAAGGCACCACAGCCTATCAGGGGAAGGTAGAAGGAGTGGTTCGTGTGCTCAAAACAGTTACGGATATCGCTGCCTTTAAAAAAGGTGAGATTTTAGTTGCAAATCAGACGACACCGGAATATTTGCCTGCCATGAAACAAGCCGTAGCGATGGTTACGGACCAAGGGGGGATTACCTGTCATGCAGCGATTGTCGCGCGTGAGCTTAAGATCCCCACTGTGATCGGGACGAAGGTCGCGACACGGGTGCTGAAGACGGGGGATCGGGTGGAGGTGGATGCGGAGAAAGGAACGATTAAGAAAATCAAACATTAGGCAACAAAAATCAAAGATTAAGTCTTTCCAGTTTTGTTCGACGTTCATGGGTTGGGAAGGTATGATAGGGCGTATATGGATTCTCCAAATTCGTTTCCGCAGACGTCCCCCGCTCCTTCTCAAAAATCCCCTAAAGGCATGTGGGTTTTTTTTGCGATTATCATGGTGGCGGCATTCTCGTTTTCAATCTACAGCGTATTTTTTCCTGATTATCAGCAGCAACAGCTAATTAAATCTGGTGTGCCTGCAACAGCCGTTATTTTGGATGCGGATCCGACGGGGGATGTTTATAATGCCCAACCAGAAGTTCGTTTGCGTTTGCGGGTGACTCCCACAGACTTACCTCCGTATGAGACTGAGGTGGAGATGATTATTAATCCAATCTATACGCCAGAATTTCAGCCTGGGAAGACGGTGAAGGTGAAGTATGACAAGGCTGATCCTTCGAAAGTAGCGGTTGAAGAGACGGAGAAGGGGCAGAGGTAATAACGTATAGAAATAATTGAACCCCGCGCACGCAGGGAAGAGGTGGCGGGGGATGTGAGAGGGGTGTTGTTCAGGCTGCGGCGCGGGCTTTTTTGGAACGATCCGTTACGAGGTGACCCTCTTCTATATGTAGGATGGCGAAGTCGTTCTCCTGGAAGGGGTTGTTCTGTCCGTTGTTGTCCGGCAGGAGTTCTCGGAGGATCATCTGAAGGATTTCATCGAGCACTGTAGCGGGGGCGCAGATGACGACGTGTGCTCCGGTGTCGAGAAGGCTTCGCTCGACTTGGCTGATGATGATGTGTGCTTGTAGAGGGGGTCTGAGGATGTGTTTTGGCCGTTTATCGGCACATGAGAACGCTGTCTCGAACCCTGTTTGGGTTGTGTAGACCTCGCAGAGCCCTTTTCCTCGACGTTCTTTTACTCGTTTGATGTCTTCGTCCGACATCTCTTCTGTTGCCAGAACGATCTTCCCACCGTTCCTCAGGGAGTGGGTGCAGTACATCAGAAGCCAGCTGTTGTAGTTCAGCATCGTCGGTCTCCTTCCGCCTCGTTTGGACCTTACGGGGGTCTGAAGCGGGTGTCTAAAACGGGGTGGTTTTAGGCATCCACTTCAGACGGGATTGAGAAAGAGCAGAAGAAAATGGTACTCAGAAAACGAGGATTTTGTCAACGATTGTTCGCGTAAACATGTTTAAACCCCTGCGCACATGCAACAGGGGTTCAGAGGGGTCGCTCCTCGTGCGCAACGGCGCAGCGGGGAGGATCAGGGGGTGGGTTGTGTGGGAAGGGGCGGACTAGGCGGCGCGCATGTCCTCGAGGGAGTGGTACGTGATCTCGATCTCATTGTTCCGCATGCGCAGGCGGAAGGCGCAGCACTCGCCCATGACCTGGTTCAGGAGGAGGCTGACGTCGACGTCGGGGTTGATCGTCTGCACGAGCGCGAACAGCAGGCTGAGCAGGAAGATAGCGTGCCCGCAGAGCAGGGCGGTCGTGTCCCCGCTCGGCCGGTGCTCCTCGAAGATGCTGTTGATGCTGACGAGTGCTTCTTCGTTCCACTTCTCCAGGGGCGCCGCGGTCTCCTCCGTCTGGTATTGTTTCAGCGCTACGTTTCCCATGTGCCTGTACATCCGGTCGAGGATCTCATCCAGCGAGGGGTAGAGCGCCGGGGTGGTGACGACGTTCGGCCAGGCCGTGTCCGTCACCGTCTCCGCCGTCCGTTGCGTGTCCGAGCTGATCACCAGCGAGACCGGCGGGCAGTTGGCCTTGATCCACTTGCGCATCTCATCCGCCTGCAGGACTCCTTTCAGCGTCGGCCGGCGCGAGCGGTCGCCCTCAGGGGTGGGCTGTGTGGTGTTGCAGTGGCGGGTGACGACCAATTCAAGCCCCGCCGCGAGGGCATCCTGGATGTAACGGATGTTCAGCATGATGTCAGGGCCTCCTAGCCCTCCCATCGTCCGACGTCGTGTCGGATCTGAAATGGGTGTCTAAAACCGGGAGTTTCAGGCATCCATCTCAGATGTTGATTTAAAAGTGCGAAGTAATATAATACACCAAAATGACCAAAATGTCAATGTAGTTAGCCAAAAATGCCTAATAGAATGGGCATTTTTTGTATTTTATATACGGATGAGGTTCAAAATATGGCTAGGTTATGAGTAAAATTGTCTTTA
>CAZTQP010000033.1:2618-10651 GCA_964615825.1 uncultured Gammaproteobacteria bacterium | reverse complement strand
CCCTCCCGATAATTGACCATTTCCATAAAAACGCGTATCCTTACGCCACTTCAGGTCTTACCCTTTTTTGAATACTCGATACCCGATACTCGATTCTCGACACTGTCTCTATGCCATCCATCCGCAACATCGCTATTATCGCCCACGTTGACCACGGCAAAACCACCCTGGCTGACGCACTTTTGAAGCAATCTGACACCTTCCGCGAGGCAGGTTTGCAAGGAGAAACAATCCTTGACATGAACCCCCTCGAACGCGAGCGTGGAATTACGATTTTGGCCAAAAACTGTGCCGTCATGTTTGGGGATACGCGCATCAACATCGTCGACACCCCAGGTCACGCCGACTTCGGCGGAGAAGTCGAACGTATCATGAACCTCGTCGACGGAGCGTTGTTGCTCGTGGACGCCAAAGAGGGTCCAATGCCTCAAACCCGCTTCGTGCTTAAAAAAGCCATTGAAGCCGGACATCGCATCATCCTCGTCATCAACAAGATCGACAAACCAGACGCGCGTCCAGATTGGGTGCTCGACCAGGTCTTCGATTTATTCGTGACCCTCGGAGCTTCCGATGCACAAACCGATTTCCCTGTCATTTACGCTTCGGCAAAACAGGGGAAAGCCGGTCTCGATCCAGACTTGTCCAAGATGACAGACATCCGTGCCATTTTTGATACCATCGTCAAAGAAGTTTCTGAACCAAAAGTTCAACAGGGCCCATTGCAAGTCTCCATCGCCAACGTCAGCTACGATAACTATAAGGGCAAAATGGCCATCGGACGCATCGTGCGCGGCACTCTTAAACCAGGGCCCGTCATGTGGATCAACCGTGAAGGCAAACAAGTGCCTTCCAAAATTACCAACTTGCTCGGCTTCATGGGCATGGCCAAGATTGATATTGAAGAAGCGCAAGCAGGGGATATCATCGCCTTAGCTGGGATCCCCGATATCAACATTGGAGACACCGTCGCAGATATCAACCAACCAGAAGCCCTTCCTCCAATTACCATCGAAGAACCAACCGTCAAAATGACGTTTGGCGTTAACACCTCTCCGTTTGCGGGGCAAGAAGGCCAATTCAGCACCTCGCGTAACATCAAAGAACGCTTGGACCGTGAGTTGCAAAATGACGTCGCCTTACGCGTCGAAGCCGGTTCTGGAGACGGAACATTTATCGTGTCTGGTCGTGGTGAATTGCACTTGGCCATTTTAATTGAACGCATGCGTCGCGAAGGCTTTGAAATCCAAGTCTCACGCCCTCAAGTTATTTTCCGTGAGGACAACAAGCAAAAGACCGAACCATTCGAAGAAGTCACGCTCGAATGTCCAGAAGGCATGAGTGGCTCGGTCATCGAAAAGATGGGTCGCCGCAAAGCCGAAATGAAAGACATGCGCGTGGAAAATGGCGTGGCGTACCTCCAATTCGAAATCCCTACCCGTGGTCTGATCGGCTACCGCACCGAATTCATGATGGACACACGCGGACAAGGCGTCATCAACACCCTCTTCCTTGGCTACCGTCCATTTATCGGAGCCATCGACGGCAGCCCTCATGGCTCCCTCATCGCCCACGAAACAGGGGAGTCCAACAGTTACGGTCTCACGGCCGCACAGGAACGTGGACAACTCTTCCTTGGTCCTGGTGTCAAAGTGTATGAAGGGATGGTCGTGGGGCAAAACGCGAAACCAGAAGACTTAGCCGTCAATATCTGTAAAGAAAAGAAATTGAGCAACATGCGTTCTAAAGGCGATGGCGTATCGGATGGCCTCACCACCCCACGCATCATGAGCTTGGAAGAAGCCCTCGAATATCTCGGCGACGACGAACTCCTCGAAGTCACCCCGGTCAACCTCCGTATACGCAAACAATTCTTAAAAGAATTCGAACGCAAGCGCACGAGCAGCTAAGCTAAGATAAGCAAAAAATAACGACTCATCCTCGTTGTTTTTTTGTTATGTTGATTGACAAAAAGACTAAATAATAATATAATGCTAGCAAGGAGGCACACAGTGCATACGCCTAGAAAACAAGAAGGTATCCTTCCGCCCCTCACGTGGGACAGTGTATTCGTCATCCTCTTCCTCTTCGTGGGGTTCTTCTGGGTCTCACGCTACCTCCTGGATCAATCCAACGCGTGGAAGCAAGACCAGCCACCTCCCGCCATCAGCGACTACACCCCCTGACCCCTGCGACAACCTCACACCCCTCCTCCTTCGCTTACAAGCGCATCCTTCACCGGAGCGCTTGCTTCTTTTCTCACAATCTGTCGAAATAGGGGACGGAAAGCGAGGAATCATGAACGGATGTCTCGAATTTCTGGTAACTGCCTTGATGGCCATCGGGTTCGGCTTCATGAGCACAGGTATCCTGCTTCTGCTCACGCTCTCCGTGTACAGGTACGGCCCGTTCCTGCTGGAGTGCCTGATGGGCATGACCTGTCTCCTGTTCGAGCAGGCGCTCTATGGCCTACCGAGCAAGATGCGCGATCTGCAACGTGCCCACAAGGAGGAGAGCGAGAAGCAGAGCCGAGCCTCAATCGGCGTCTACCGTCGTGCAGACGATCTTCGCTCACATCCTTCGAACGTTTCTGTTCCTAGGCCCACAGAAAACGATGCCGCCCTCCACCTGAGCAGACGGGTTTTTACTCTCCTCCTCATGGGCTGCTGCACGGGCCTGAAAGATCAGCTCGCCAAACCCTGCTTCCCACCCCCAGTCCTCATCTACCAGCGCTGAACCCTTCCCCCTCTTATCCTCGTGCCCACGGGGGTTTTGTCTTTATTTTTGAGTTTTGATTTCCCGCGTGCTATTGTCAGCCGCGCTATGAGACGTGAAGTTGTCCTCGACATCGAAACCAGGAATACTTTTCAAGACGTTGGGGCGTATAACCCCTCCTTGCTACAAGTATCCCTCGTCGGTGTCTATTTTTATGAAACAGATACGTTTGAAGCGTTTTTAGAAGAAGATTTACCCAAGCTTTGGCCCCGCTTAGAGCGTGCTGACCGGATCATCGGTTATAACCTCATTGGGTTTGATTACCCTTGTTTGCAATCGTATTACACAGGCGACATCATGAAGCTTCCTACCCTCGATTTATTAGCAGAAATCGACAAACGCCTAGGCTTCCGCATCAAGCTCGATGACGTTGCCCAGGCCACCTTAGGAGTAGGGAAGAGCGGTCATGGCTTAATGGCGGTAGAATATTGGAAAAAAGGCGAGATCGAAAAACTCAAGGAATACTGCTTGCAAGATGTCCGGGTCACGCGCGATGTCTACGAATACGCTTTAAAAGCCCAAGAAGTACGCTATAACGATCGCATGGGCCAAATGCAGACCATCCCGTTACCCATCACGCCTCCTCAGGTTGAAGAGCGTAAAGCGATCAATCTTTCGCTCGGATTCTAACCTCCTAGGAGAGACCCCCGACAGGTTTTTCCCGTAACGACAGGCCTTCCAAAAACATATCCACATTCCTTCCCCTAAACGGCTGCCAAACACTACATCTTGTGGTATACTCTCTCTTGCACCACAATATATAGTAATATAGTATTTCGCCCCTGGTGAGATTCCACGCCAATATTCATGCAATGCGCATGAATGGATCTCTTAAAGGCTACGTACTCGTGGTCCGTCCGCTCATTCATTTATTTTGCCATCGCTTACCTCTAATGAACGTCGTGTAGACCTATACGACGGACGTTTTTGACGCTTCTCTCTATGGACATGCTGCTTGAACTTCTCACCAACCCTAAACCCATTGCTAAACGTGATGGGAAGACCCAGTCATTTCAATTTGAAAAATTAGAACGTTCAATCGCTTCTGCGTTTCGTACCCAAGGAAAAAATGAAGAGGCTTTGATCCGTCCGATCGTAGAAGAAGCCTTGCAAGAATTTGGAAAAGCCTACGCCGCCTCCACCACTCCAACCACGCAACAGTTGCGCGAGGCCGTTGTGATCATTTTTGATAAACACAACCATCCAGCCATAAAAGATGCGTATCAGAACAACCAAAAGACCCCCCGGACAGCTTCTGCCCAACCCCCCGCTGTTTCGACCCCCTCTTCCGAGAAACCTCCCGCCTCACCCACTATGCCTTCCACTCCTCTCCCTCCACCCGCCTCGCCCGTCGCTGGCGAAAACTACGTCGCCCGTCGACGGCGCCTAAACGAAGAACGCAAGGCCGTCACCCATAAATTCCAAGTAGGCGCCTACGAGGGATATATCATCGTGGGCCTATACGATGATGGACAGCCCGGCGAAATCTTTTTACGCATGAATAAAGAGGGGAGCATGTTAAGCGGCATGATGGACTCCTTCGCAACCGCGATTTCCATCGGACTACAATACGGCGTTCCTCTAAAGGTACTCGTGAAAAAATTTGCCGGAGTCCACTTCGAGCCAAACGGTCCTACACAGAATCCTAACATCCCACACGCTCGTTCTGTCATGGACTACATTTTTCGTTGGCTAGCGGTCAAATTTTTGACCCCAGAAGAACGCCAGGCCGTCTTAGGCCTGCACGACGACCAAGGAATGGAAGTTATGGAGATTTCCAATGTAGATGGCGCACGTCAATCACGCTTATTGGATGGTTCTAGCGTCTAACCAAAACTTGGTTATGTCGTCTGCTTTATTTGGCTCGTGTCCCATCCTGACACACCGCAAGTTCTACCGACCCTTCGAATATCCGCACTACTTTGAATTTTTTCGCAAACAAAACCAAGCCCACTGGCTACCTACAGAAGTTCCCATGGAAAGCGATATTAACGATTATCGTTTTCGCTTGAACCCCCAGGAAGCGCACCTCATGACCCAGATTCTGCGCTTCTTCACCCAAGGGGATATTGAGGTCAATAACAATTACAATACACGCCTCATCCCCATGTTTCCCAAGCCGGAGATCAAGATGATGCTGTCAGCGTTTGCGGCCATGGAAAGTGTCCATGTGTGGGCGTACTCGTATCTCAATGATTCGTTAGGCCTACCCGAAAAAGAATATTCCGCGTTCTTAGAGTACGAAGCCATGCGGAATAAATACGACTATCTACAAAACTTCGACATTAAAACGGTAGAAGATCTTGCCATCAACCTCGCCGTCTTTGGGGGATTCATGGAAGGGGTGAGTCTCTTTTCCTCCTTTGCGATTCTCATGAACTTCCCACGCCTAGGAAAAATGAAAGGCATCGGACAAGTCGTGACCTGGAGCATCCGCGATGAAACGCTGCACAGCCAAGGCGTCTGCCAACTCTTCCGCGACCTCATCAATGAGAATAAACACATCTGGACGCAAAGCTTGCGCAGCACCCTCTATCAAGCCTGTGATGACATGGTAAAGCTCGAAGACGCCTTTATCGACACCTGTTTCGGCATGGGAGCCGTCCAAGGCCTCACCCCAGAAGAGGTAAAGATGTATATCCGTTACATCGCCGATCGTAAATTGAATGACCTAGGCCTCGATCGCCTTTACATGGTCAGCAAAAATCCTCTGCAATGGCTCGACATCATGATCAACGCCAAAGAACACACCAACTTCTTCGAAAACCGCGCCACGGAATACGCCAAAGGAGCCGTGGTTGAAGACTGGAGCTAACCTCACTCGATCCTTGATTATATTATGTCCAAATCCTACGCCAGCGTCGTTGACGCATTATCCGACAACAACCTTGAGGTTGCCCGTGATCTTTTATTAGGAGAGATCATGGAAAAAACCAAGACCCGCGAAAGCTGGTCTTGTCCTCACTACACAACGGATCGCGCCATCCAAGAAAGCATTCCGCTCAAACACGAACGCAGCAAAGAAATTACCTATTTCGGATTAGAGAACATGCGCGATCGCTATTTTCTCCATGACGAAAACGGCGAAATTTGCGAAAACCCTCAAACCTTTTTTGCCCGTGTCGCCACCGGCATGGCAAAAGGGGATAAAGAACACGCTCATCGCTTGTACGAATACATGAGTAATGGTTGGTTTATTGCCGCAACTCCCGTCCTCATGAACATCGGGACAAGCAAAGGATTGCCCATTTCCTGCTTTTTAAACACCGTACCCGACACCCTAGAAGGAATCTTCGACATTTACCGTGAAAACGCCTTCCTAGCCAAATATGGCGGCGGTATCGGTACCGACTGGTCACGCTTACGCGGACAAAATGCCCCTCTTAAATCCAGCGGCCTCAAATCTTCAGGCGTCATCCCATTTTTGAAGGTCATGGACTCAGAAACGCTCGCCATCTCCCGCAACAGTCATCGTCGCGGAGCCGCTGCCGCCTACTTACGCGTCGACCACCCAGATATTGAAGATTTTCTCGAAATCCGCCGTCCAACAGGCGGAGATATGGACCGTAAGTGTCTCAATATCAACAACGGGGTCGTGATCACGGATGAGTTCATGCGCGCCGTCGAAGAAAATCGCAACTACAATCTCGTCGATCCGCACTACGGCACCGTCACCAAGGAATTAAGCGCTGTCGAGATCTGGCGCAAAATCCTCACCATCCGCGCCGAAACAGGGGAGCCATACCTCCTCTTCATCGATACCGTTAACAAAGCGATCCCTCCACATCACAAAGAGAAGGGGCTCGTCGTACGCCAAAGTAACTTGTGTACAGAAATCGTCTTACCCACGACGGATGAACGAACAGCCGTATGTTGCTTAGGCAATCTCAACATGGAGACCTTCGACGAATGGAAAGACAAGGTCGAACAAATCACCTACGACTGTGTGAAGGCCCTCGATAACAATCTCGACAGTTTCTGCGAGATGGCCGATCCCGTTGAATACAAGAAAGCCATCAACTCCGTTAAACACGAGCGTTCCATCGGCTTAGGCGTCATGGGCTACCATGGCTACCTCATGTCCAAAATGATTCCGTTTGAAAGCTTGCAAACGCGTTTGATCAACAAACAAGTCTTCAGCCTCATCAACAAGCACGCCAAAGCTGCATCCGTAAAACTCGGGCAAGAACGTGGCCTCCCGCTCGATGGTGGTACGCAACGCAATAGCTACATCATGTCCGTGCAGCCAACGGCCAGCACCGCCTTCTTGTGCCGTCAGGCGACTCCTTGCGTCGAACCCATCTCCGGCAACGCCTACTTGCAAAAAACCTTGTCCGGCAGCTTCTTGGTCAAGAACAAATACCTGGAACAGGTGTTGGAAAAGAAGGGACAAAACACCCTTGAGGTCTGGCAAGACATCATCAGTGCCAAAGGCAGCGTCCAACATCTCGACATATTAACGCCAGAGGAAAAGAAGGTCTTTCGCACCGCCTACGAAATGAACATGCGTGAAATCGTACAACAAGCCGCGGACCGTCAACCATTTATTTGCCAAGCACAGTCAGTAAACGTATTCTTCCCAACCCCGATTAGTGGAAAATACCTACACGATGTCCACTTCCTTGCTTGGAAAGCCGGCATGAAATCCCTCTACTACCTCCGCTCTGCCGCTCCGATCGAAGCCGAAAAGATCAATACCAAAGTAGAAAAAAGAGATCTTGCCAATGAAGAATGCGCGGTTTGCCAGTAAAAAATAAACATACAAAAAGCCGGAATATTCCGGCTTTTTGTATGTTCTATGCAGCTAGATCGTTTCTTCTTCCTCATCCAAGCTCGACATGCTGCTCATTTCCTCTTCCTTTAACTCCTTTTCTTGACGAGCGAGAACTTCCAACTCGTCATCCGCTTCCTCATCCTCATCCTTTTTCTCTTCCTCCTCAGCTTTAACATCATCTAACACGATCCCTTCTTCATCAGGAACCACGGCTTTTGCCGCTTTCACCTCCTCATCCTCCTCGTCTTCGTCTTTATCATCATCACCAGCTGCGGACTGTAAGGCCAAGGCGGCCATGTTCTCGTTCTCTTCTTCGAAGGTGTCACCATCCCAATTAGCGGCAGGGCGAGAAAAATCAAGGTAAGTCATATAAGAAACATGTGCGAATATTGTTGTGCGTGATAAGCTACGACATACGCAAAACTAATGCAAGACCTATGGACACCAGTCTCCTCCTTATCATCATTATCCTTGGCTTTTTCGCTCT
>CAZTQP010000033.1:0-2518 GCA_964615825.1 uncultured Gammaproteobacteria bacterium | reverse complement strand
GATGGATTTCAAATGCAATACAAATTCAAAGATGGCGAAATTGTCGATGCGGCGGTCTTCATCAAAGAAAAAATCATTCCCATTGATTCAAAATTTTCTTTGGAAAATTATAACCGCATCATTAGCGAACAGAATGACGTGGAACGTGAAAAGCTTGAACGCGCCCTCGTCAACGATTTAAAAATGCGCGTGCAAGAAACGGCAAAATACGTCCGACCAGAAGAGGGGACAATGGATTTCGCCTTCATGTTTATCCCACACGAAGCTATCTATTACGACCTTTTGACGAACAAAATCGGCGCAGCCGGGGACGACCCAGAAAGCATCATCCAACGTGCGGCCGGGAAGTACCATGTCATCATCGTCTCACCCACCTCCTTCCTCGCCTACCTACAAACGGTCCTGCAAGGCTTACGCGCGCTCAAAATCGAAGAACAGGCCAAAGAGATCCGTACCCGTGTGGGAGATCTCGGCAGGCATTTAACCGCCTATGAGCAGCACTTTAATAATGTCGGCAAGCATTTGACGACCACCGTCAACCAATACAATCTCGCCTCAAAAGAATTAGGCAAGATTGATAAAGACGTCGTCAAAATCTCTGGACAAAGCACGGGCTATCAAGTAAATCTGATTGATAAGCCACAAGAAGGGGAGAGCGGATAACCTATGCGCTATACACAACGTCTACTTGCTATCGTTGCCCTAGGAACTATCTCCTTGGGCTTAACGGGCGTGTCCATCATCCAACAGATCCAACGACACTACCGGCCCGCCATCCATACTATCTCAGAAGTCACACCTGCCCCGGTGGCCATGGTCTTAGGCGCAAGCGTTAAACTCGATGGCACGCCTTCAGATGCCCTACGAGATCGTGTCATGGTCGGCATCCAGCTTTATAAAGAAGGAAAAGCTTCAAAGCTTCTCATGACCGGAGACGATGGCGGCTTTCACGCCAATGAAGTAGCAACCATGAAACGATTGGCCGTAGAAGCCGGCGTGCCAGAAACTGACATCTGGGTAGATGGGCAGGGCTACCGAACCTATGAGAGCTGCAAACGCGCTGTCCAAGTCTTCAATATCCATCAAGGGATCATCGTCACACAGCGCTTTCATTTAGCGCGCTCCCTGTATTTATGCTCCCATTTAGGTATGGAAGCACAAGGAGTCGCCGCGGATCTACAACCTTACGAGCGCATCGTCTTTTTCACCGCCCGCGATTTTGCCGCCAGCCTAAAAGCCTGGTGGGATATCAATATCGACGCACCCCCTTCTCCTGTGCAACCGTAAGGCATACCCTATAGATATATGGGAACCATCCTCACCATCGCCTTCATCATCATCGTCATTATCATACTCGTGTTTACCTATCGGATAACAGAGATGTAAATTACATGCAGATAAAAACACCAAATAGCAACCATTCCAACCACGAAGAGGCTATTTGGTATTTGCTAAGCCTCCTCATCATCCCTTTTGGAAATGTTGCCTTTGGATTGGTCTTTTCCCTCATTTTTTACGTAGTAAAATTCCTCGTCTCCAAAATCCCCGAACAACGCTACGATAAACGAAGCCTAATCTTCGTCTTATTTTTCTTCCACCTCTTTTTTTCGATAAGTAATATCGCGCTATTTATAACGGTATTTTTTAGCGCCCCTCTAAGCCTAAACAAAGAGCAGCAAGTACGGACTATCTTCACCATTCTGACGATTGTCCTTACCCTCATCCAATCCGTGCGCCTCCTAAAACAAACCTTGAATAAAAAAGAACCCGTTTAGAGGGTTCATTTTATTCATCCTGCTCAGAAGACCATGCCATCATGATCTCATAAGGGGGATGCCAGAGAAGAGCGCGCGAGGAACATGCGCGTTTCTACTGGCGAGAGAGGCGATCGCGAATCGCGTGTTGGCCAACATGGCTATCAGGATTCCTCACCCTGACAACCAATGTCGTTCGGGAGGATCTCCAGTCAAAGACCAAAGAGTTCCCATACGTTGAACGTACCACTTACTTGATGGGAGGTACGAACCCCACGCCTCGCTAACTCGGGAGAGTTAGCTTCTTCGTCATTACCCTGGTGCTACGCGCGTCGCGCAGCGGAGAAATGACAGGACCTAGTCATGGCCCTTTCTTTGAAGAACGACGCTTCGCTCAACAAAGAATAATATAATACCTTTTTTATTGGATTCTGTCAATAGAATCCCTGAGGGCAATTTGCCATCTGTTCTATTTTTGTTCTATACTAAATCCATCTCTTATTTTTGGTTTATTCCTTGCGTAAGTCTCTTTTTTAGATCCCTTCCATACATCCTATGTCGTCTCCCGAGCGAGAACAGGTTTCTGTCTTAGCCATGTTTAGAAATGGGCTGATTGAACCTTTACGGTTTAAGAAAAAAGGCCGAGTCTATGACGTAACATCCGTGAACTTGCGCTATGAAGCCAAAGAGGGGAGGGAAGAGATCCTCTATTTCTCCATCTCCGATGGAAGCCAAACGCATAAGCTTGTCTACGCGTCACAACA
>CAZTQP010000032.1:9680-10756 GCA_964615825.1 uncultured Gammaproteobacteria bacterium | reverse complement strand
CGCCTCGACGTCGTCGATGTCCTCGGGGATTACCTGCAGCTTAAACCCGCAGGTTCTGGGGCATTTAAAGCCCTTTGCCCCTTTCACGCCGAAAATACCCCGTCATTCCATATCTCCCGTCCCCGCCAATCGTGGCATTGTTTTGGCTGTGATGTTGGAGGCGATATCTTCTCGTTCGTCATGAAGATGGAAGGGATGGAATTTCCAGAGGCATTAGAATTGCTAGCAAATAAATCCGGAGTCACCCTCCCAACCTTTGATAAACAAAAAAGTTCATTACGTAAGCGTCTTAACGAAGTAAACGATCTCGCCGCCCGCTTTTTTCGCGGCTCCCTCCTTACCCTCCCGCAAGCTCAACATGCTCGAGATTATGTCGCGAAGCGTGGTCTTGATGACTTAACCGCTGACCTCTTCAAGATTGGCTATGCTCCGGATGGCTGGACGAATCTGTCTGATGCGCTCAAAGCCAAAGGTGTTACCGAAGATGAGCTTCTTCAAGCCGGTCTCGCCGCCCGCCGCGAAAAGGGGAGTGGGGTCTACGATCGCTTCCGTGATCGCATCATGTTTTCGATTACCGATGTGCACGGCAATATCGTCGGTTTCACGGGCCGCATCCTTACGGACGATAAGACGCAAGCGAAATACGTGAATACCCCTGAAACCCTCATCTATAAAAAATCCTCCATCTTATATGGGCTCGACAAGGCCAAAGGTGAAATTCGTCGCCAAGATTTAGCCGTGATCGTGGAAGGGAATATGGATGTCGTGAGTTCCCATCAATTCGGGGTTTTGAATGTTGTCGCTGCGAGTGGGACAGCGCTCACAAGTGATCAGCTCAACCTCATCAAACGGTTCACGGATAAACTTGCGATTGCTTTCGACCAAGACGCGGCTGGGAAAGCCGCCACCTTGCGTGGGCTTGATTTAGCGCGTGCCCAAGATTTTTCCATTAAGATTATTACGCTTCCTCCCGAAGCAGGCAAAGATCCTGATGATGCCGTCCGCAAAGATCCCGAACTATGGCGTACCGCCATCAAGCAAGCGGTGAGCATCATGGAGTGGGTCTATCGCCAGGC
>CAZTQP010000032.1:2079-9580 GCA_964615825.1 uncultured Gammaproteobacteria bacterium | reverse complement strand
CTTTTTCGCCCATTTTTATGGCAAGAATTGGTATCTAAGCACCCGGAGGGTCTTTTTCAAGACACAGACCTAAAAACCCTTTACGAAACCTGTGTCTTAGCGTATGCTGAGCCCAATCTCTTTTCGGCCTCCGCTGCGGCGGATCGGCCTATCCCGCCTCCCGCGCCCCTGACGCCGGAACTCGCGAGCACCCATGATGCCTTGGCCTTCCTAGCCGAGCGTGAATTTCAGGACATGTCCCGTGCCCAATGGACAGCAGAACAAAAGAGCCTCCTCGAGTATCTGCGCACGCTTGCCAAAGCGCGCCAAGGCAAAGATCTCGAAGCGGCCATGCGCGATGCCGAGCGTGTTGGTGACGCATCCCTTATTGCAGAACTGACGCGTCGTTTTACCGAGTTGTCCTAAGGGGCAGCTCCTGGTCGGTTTCATCCCCCCAATCTCACGTCCAGACAACCCTGGCGTGCCTTCTGCCATCATTTTTCTATGCCCACGTCCGTCAAGAAACCCGCCCCCAAGAAAAAAATCTTCACGAGTAGCAAGTCTTCCAAGCCCGCGTTAAAATCGGTCACAAAAAAACCCATTGCCAAAAAAACCGAAATTCGCACCGGGCCGGTTCGGCTTGGTCCTTACATAAAATCCAAGCCTCCTACGCCAGAAGCGTTAGAAAAATTATTTGAGAAAGCCCGTGGCCGTGGCTTCATTACGGAAAACGAAATTTTATACGTCTTTACCGAGGTTGAGGACTATCTTGATACCTACGAAGCCTTTGTTGATCGTCTCGATGCAGCTGGCATTAGCATGGTCGAGCAAAAAGAAGGGATCTTGGGTCGTGGCAAGGAACGCCAAGACATTTTACATACGCTCCACAGCTCCGAAGAAGGCAAGCGCGGCAAGGTCGATCCGCTCGAATTAACGGCCGAATCGATCCAGATCTACTTGCGTGAAATTGGAAAAATTCCCTTGCTCACGGCAGACGAAGAAATCAGTTTGGCCAAACGCAAAGAAAAAGGCGAGAAAGAAGCCGAGCGCATGCTCATCGAGGCCAACTTACGTCTCGTGGTTTCTATCGCAAAAAAATTCCAAGGGAAGTCATTGTCCTTGCTCGACTTAATCCAAGAAGGAAACATTGGTCTCTTCCGCGCCGTAAAAAAGTTCGAATATCGCAAGGGCTTTAAGTTCTCTACGTACGCCACCTGGTGGATCCGTCAAGCGATTACGCGTGCCTTGGCTGACCAATCTCGCACGATCCGTATTCCAGTTCACATGGTGGAAACAATCAATAAGTTCCAGCAAGTGGAACGCGAATTAATCCAGGAACTTGGCCGCGAACCAATGCCAGAAGAAATCGCGGCCGAAATGAACCAAGAGCTCGACAAGGTTCGTCACATCATCAAGATTTCTCAAGATACGGTCTCGCTCGAAACCTCTGTCGGTGATGACGATGACGACTCGACGCTTGAAGACTTTATCGAAGACGTAAAAAATGTTACGCCTGATCGTTCCGCTGCCCTGCAATTGTTGAAAGATTACGTGCGCGACATCATCAAAGACTTGAACCCTCGTGAACAAAAGATTTTGGAAATGCGCTTCGGGCTCACCGACGGCGTCGGCCACACCTTAGAAGAAGTCGGAAAAGAATTTGACGTCACGCGTGAACGTATTCGTCAGATCGAGGCCAAGGCCTTGGAAAAAATCCAACAACACCCTCTTATCCGCCGCTTGGCTGATTACTAAATTGAGTGCGCATCGTTCGTATGTCTCGCCAAAAGAAAGGAGTATTATTGGGAGGAGTGCTGATGACAGCGCTCCTTTTGGCATTTACAGGCTACGCCATTGCCCCGCTTCGTCATCCGATTGTTCCCGTCTCTTCCACAAAAATTCTTGATCGAAATGGAGGTCTGCTCTACGAACTCACGGCTCCGGACGCAGCTCGACAAACCGTTGTGACTCGTGACGAATTGCCCGCCTCTCTTGTGAACCCGATCATTGCGTCTGAAGACGCCCGCTTCTATCAGCACCACGGAGTAGATATTCGAGGGACATTGCGCGCACTTTCAGAGCTGATTTGGGAAGGAGAGATTGTAAGTGGAGGCAGCACCCTGGAACAACAAGTGGTAAAAAACCTCTATTTTTCAACCGTGCCACGTACCTTCTGGCATAAGGCGCGAGAAATGGTAGCCGCGGTCTATTGGTCCGCGACGCATAGCAAAGACGAGACACTCACGACATATGCGAACATTGTCTTCTTCGGAAATCGTGCCCTGGGAGTCAAAGCGGCGGCGCAGAATTATTTTCATAAGTCACTTACGGATCTCTCCCTCGCAGAAAGTGCCTTGCTCGTCGGAATTCTGCCAAATCCTTCGCAGTACGATCCTTATCGTCACGCCAAACAATCACGCGAACGCAAGCAAGAAGTATTAACGCGCCTGCAAGAGCAGGGCCTGATTTCTTCTGAGCAAAAAGCGGAAGCATTGGCGTCATCTGTTACTCTCTTCGAGCCGCAGCAAAACATTCGAGCTCCGCATTTTGTCTTTCATGTGTTGGAAGAGCTCCGCGCTCGCTATCCGCTCCTCGAACGGGGAGGATATATCGTGCACACAACTCTTGACCCACAGATACAGACGCTCGCCGAAGAACGTTTAAATACCCGCGTGGTGCAGCTAGAAGAGCAAGCGGTTACAAATGGCGCGTTGATGGCCATGAATCCGCAAACGGGAGAAGTCTTGGCGTATGTGGGTAGCCGCAATTATTTTAATGAACGTATCCAAGGACAAGTCGATATGGTCATGGCAAAACGACAGCCTGGATCTGCCTTGAAACCATTCTTGTTCTTCCAAGCGTTTCAACAAGGGTTTACGCCTTCCAGCGTCGTACCGGATCTGCCTGTGCGTTTTGAAACGAGCGAAGGAGAAAGTTATTATCCACGGAATTATGGGTTCCGTTACCACGGCCCTGTCTCCTTGCGTGACGCCTTAGGAAGCTCACTTAATATTCCCGCCGTACGCGTTTTATCTCAACTAGGAGTTTCGACATTTGCCGGGTATTTATCTCGCTTCGGCATCCACTTTCATGAATCAGCGGATCATTACGGCTTAAGTCTCGTCTTAGGAGGAGGAGAGACATCCCTCGCCGAGGTCACAGCGGCCTATGCGCGCCTGGCGCTCTACGCAAAAACGGTCAATCCAGTTTCGATTCAACGTGTCACCGATGAACGTGGTCGCGTGTTAGAACAAACAGCCGCTCAAGGACACGAACCTCTGTTTCCCCAAGCGCCAAACGCAGAACGGGCAGCTTGGTTAGTCAAAGATGTGCTCATTGATCCGCAAGCGCGCTTCACGTCCTTCGGAGAATCAAACCCGTTGGATATGGGAAAAGCCATTGCGGTAAAAACGGGTACCACGAAAGATTTCCGCGATAATTGGGCTTTTGGCTATACGCCTAATCTCGTTGTGGGTGTCTGGGTAGGGAATGCGAATAACGACCCCATGCAAGGCGTCTCAGGAATTACGGGTGCCGTTCCCATCTTACGCGATGTCATGACGAGTCAGCTCCGTTTTCAAAAAGACATTCCATGGCCGATGCCTCAAGGCCTCGTCAAAACCCGCATTTGCGCCCCTTCCGGGAAGCTGGCAACCCAGATCTGTGCAAAAACACGCGATGAATGGTTCATTGCGGGCACAGAACCGACAGAATTGGATGATTGGTACAAGCAGGTAGATATCGATAGAGGAAGCGGACTCATTGCCACAGATGGATGTCGCTCACAAGTCATGCAAAAAACCTTTTTTCATCCGCCACCCGAGTATGATGGCTGGCTAACAACCAAAGGGTTCGAGCGCATTCCCGACAAAGATTGTCAGGGTCGAGTCCACTCTCCGCGCACGCTCCAGATCCTCGCTCCGCTCGAAGGCGACCAGTTTGAAACGAGTGAGTTGCTCACACAACAGACGCCAGGCATCCCCTTTGTCGCCAGTGGAAATCAATCAATCTACCGTTGGCGCCTCAATGGGCAGCTCATCGAATCTGAGAGCGCTACCTATCTCTGGAAGCCGGTCTCGGGCAGCTATACGCTAGAGCTCGAAGGATCAGATCGCGCCATTCACTTTTCCGTGCAATAATAAAGATAGCTTACTTATCACTCTCCTATGACTTTCTCCTTTTCTTCCCTGACGCAGTTCCTGCGCACCCACGTCAAAGCCATCGTAGGCGGACTCGTGGCTCTGGTCATCCTGATCGTCGGTTCTCTTGCCCTAGGTCCTGCTCCGCACGCGCAGGGTGCCCTTAAAGGCCACCTGGTCGAGATTTCTCGTAACGGTTCGATCCGCATCATCTTCAGCCAGCTCATGAATCGTCGCAGCGTCGAATCAGCCTTTACGATTTCTCCCGCGGTCGAAGGGGTATTTATTTGGGAGGGAAAAGAGCTTATCTTCGATCCAACCAATGATTTAGAAAAGGGAAAGACCTATGAAGTGGTTGTGACCACGCAAGCAAAGAGCTTGGTCTTTAAACCGTTAACAGAAGAATATCGCCAGTCATTTTTAACGGTTGATTATCCTGAAGTCTCGCTCGTGGCCCCGGTCGACAAAACCACGGTGATGCCAGACCAGATCTTGACGGTTTTATTCGATCGCCCTCTCCGCATCCTAACCGGAGATTTAAGCGTGCCAGAATTTTTACATATTTCTCCAGACGTAAAAGGGCAGTACCAGTGGCTCGGCACCGCGGGCTTTGAATTCGTCCCAGATAATGGCTGGCCTGCTGCACGCACGTTCACCGTGACGATTCCTAAAGGCACCAAGGTCGCAGATGGCGGTTCAACCATCGAAGACAAGGTCTGGAGTTTCTCGACGCCCCCCGTCACCGCCATGTTCTTGGACAGCTATCAACATCAACGTCCGAATGAACCCGTAAACATCCAGTTTAATTACCCGGTTACTCCCGAAGCCGTCGCGAAAGATCTTGTTATTAAAGAAGGGGAGCAGACCCGTTCTAACGACGAGTATGCGTTTGCCGCGCATAAAGATCTTGCCAACACGATCTCTATTCGTCGTAAGCAAGGCTTTGAATTAGGCAAAAGCTACACATTTAATTTAGCCAAAGGCGTTACGCTCGGATTAGGCGACTTAGGGCTTGTGAATGATTGGCAGGGGACGGTGAAGACAGATGAGCTTGGCTTTAAGCTGGTAAAATCGTTTCCAAAAAATGGAGACAAGAAAGAGGTGGGCCAAGAATTCGCATTGTGTTTTAACAATCCCTACGAAGAGGCCACGCTGAAGAACGCGATTGAGGTTACACCCGCGCTAGAGGGCTTTCAGGCCTCTCCGTATGCCTATTTTAGCGACGGATGTCCAAACCAAGATGCAACCATGATGATTTCTGGACGTTGGAAACCATCTACGGACTACGTCGTGACTCTTAAGTCAACGATTGCAGATATCTACGGACAAAAATTGTCTGAACCAGTCGTAATCCGTTTTACGACCAATCCATACAAGCCCAATGTAGAAGTCTCGACATATAGCATCTATGGGGTACTCGCTTCCCATCTTCCTCGTGTGTATCAGTTACGTACCATGAACTGGGGACGACCGGTCAATGTAAGTGTCGAAACAGCTACGTTTGAGTCATTCCCAAGCCAGTTTTCTGCTGGAACCATGATTGGAAAACGTGGGTATGATACGACCGCCCCCCTTAATACCTCGAAGATCTTGGATATCGATCTTGACCAAGTCGCCGGAAAAAAATTAGCCAATGGCTACTACCAATTAACCTTTGATAACTTGAGTAAAGAGGGAATAGATGTGCGCAAGCTCATCATTACGGACACCGCTCTCACGCTCAAGCGTGATAATGCCGACGGTCTGCTCATTTGGGCTACGGATCTCAAAACTGGAGCGGTCGTGCCTAACTTACCTGTCCGTGTCTGGGCACCGGTAAGTAGCTATGATCGCAGCAGTTTAAAGAAGGTGGTCGAAGGCAAGACGAACGGCGAAGGGATCGTCCGTTTGTCGCTCGACGAGTCGGTAAGAATGGAAGATCTCATCGTCGAAGGATCGGATGGAACCCGCCTCGCGTATGCAGAAACCAATTGGAATGACGGGATCTCTGTCTGGAACTATGGCTTAGAACGAAATTATACGCGTGGAAACAAAGGTCATATTGGTTATGTATACACAGATCGTCGCATCTATCGTCCAGACCAAGAAATCTTCTTTAAAGGTGTTGTTCGACTTGATCAAGACGCACGTCTAAGTTTGCCAACGGCGAAAGAAGTCGATGTAGTCATCGAAGATGGCCAAAGCAAGCAAGTATGGGCAGGTAAGCTTCCGCTTAATAGCTACGGAACGTTCAATGGAAAATTCCAGCTCGATCCATCCATGTCGCTCGGCACCTTCCGTATCGGTGCCACGGCCGTATTAGAGAAGGAAACAGCGACCTTTGATGCCTTTATCGACGTGCGCGAATATCGCCGACCAGATTTTAAAGTCGAAACAAGTGCTCCTGCCGAGACGGCGTTCACAGGTCAACAAATCAAGATCCCCGTCAAAGCAGAATACTATTACGGAACGCCGCTTGCGGGCGCAAAGGTGACATACCAAGTAAACCGTACCAAACTCTTCTTCCAGCCAATGCAAGGTCAATGGTGGAATGATTGGTATAGCTTTACGATGGACAGTGACACGTCGTGTTACTGGTATTGCTCTACCAGTGAAAACGCTGAATCCGTCCAAAGCGGACAAGGAGTTTTGGATGACAAAGGAATGCTTACCATTGAGATCCCAAGTAATCTCACGGATTATGCCTATAGTGCGAACTATAGCGTGGATGTCACCGTTATCGACGTAAACCAGCGCTCCGTTTCTTCTCGCGTTGATGTTCCTGTGTATAAAGGTCAGTACTACATGGGAATCCGGTCCAACTACGACAAAGGCTGGAATGATCCCACGGCGACGTTTGATGTTGTCAGTATGAATGTCGATGGTTCTATCCGTGCCAATGTCGATGCCACCGTCAAACTCTACAAACGTGTCTGGACCAACAGTCGTAAAGCCGCTCTGGATGGTAGCAACATCTACGACTGGCAAAAGACAGACACACTCCTTGAAACCAAGACGATCAAGACCGATCGTGAAGGCAAGGCGATTGTCACCTTCTCGACCTCAAAAGATGGCGAGTATGTCGCCGTCGTTGAATCAAAAGATGGACGCGGTCAAACAGTCTCCTCCGCCGTCTCTCGTTACGTCTATCTTGGCTTAGGGGACGCGGTTCGCACCACGGACGATCATCAAATGAAGATCGTGCAAACCAAGGCTAGCTATAATGTCGGCGATACTGCTTCCTTAGCCGTGCAAACGCCCTACGAAAATACCAAAGCGCTCGTCACGATCGAACGCAATTCCATCCGCGAATATCGTGTGATTGATCTGGGCAGCAAGCAACGTACGATTGAAGTAAAAATCACGGATGCGGAAACCCCAAATATCTACGTCTCCGTTCTTGC
>CAZTQP010000032.1:0-1979 GCA_964615825.1 uncultured Gammaproteobacteria bacterium | reverse complement strand
CTCAATCACGCAAAGTTGCGACTTGGGAAGTAAAAGTGCCTGTTACGGGCACTGAGGCGAAAGTGACCGTCAGTGCCAAAGCGGGAAATTATCAGGATGCCTTTGAAATGAAGCTTCCCGTCCTAGACTTCTCGGTTCCAGAAACGGTGTCTGCGTCCGGGATTATGGAAAAGAATGTGACGGAAACCCTCCAGGTGCCAGACGGGATTATGCCTAACAAAGGCGGAGTAGATATCTCGGTTCAACCAACGATTGGGAGTGGACTAGAGACGGGGATCACCTATGTCAGAGACTACCCGTATACAAGTGCCGAGCAACAGGCGAGCGCATTGATCGCAAACCTCATGCACGCGGAGCTCGTAAAACTCAACGTCATGAAAGAGTCAGCCACGACCACAGAAGCGGTCAGCCAGTTAATCCGTGATCAAATAAAAATCTTGGTATCCACGCAGCGTGCAGATGGAGCCTGGGGCTTCTGGGTTGATTCACGTAACTACTATGGATGGTTAACAGGCCATATCATGTGGAGTTTAACGCAAGCCCAAAAAGCTGGATTTACGGTCGATGCCGGTACCCTTGATCGTGCCGATACCTATCTCCGCTCGACGATCTCTCTCGGTGGTAGCGCGTATCTCACGGATGCAGAGCGTGCTCAAATCCTCTTCATGCTCTCGGAACGCAGTACAAGAGATTTAGCTGGTTACGCTTCTAGTCTGTATGAACGCCGCGCTGACCTCCCACACTTTGCCAAAGTCTTCTTAGCTCTGACGTACACCAACTTGGATGCGAACATCACATCCGCGCGTGCCACGCAGCTCTTGAACGAGGTGAAAAATGCGGTCATCTACCTCAACCCAAGCACGGCCTACGTGAAAGAGACGGAAGGATACTACGACCTCTTAAGTTCTGATCTACGTACGACCAGCGTCTACCTACAGGCGCTCTTACGGATTGATCCAAAGAATGAGCAGAATGAGCGCTTAGTCCGCTACCTGGTGCAAAATCGTAAGGATGGCCACTGGTACAACACTAACCAAACCGCGCTCACCCTCCTTGGCCTCGTCGAATATGTCCGCGCCAATCCGATTGATCAGGGTGCGGCGATGGTCACCCTCTATCTCAACAACCAGGTCAAAGGAACATTGTCCTTCCCAGAAGGGGATGTATCTGGTGCACAAACCAAGAAATTCTCCTTCAGCGAGTTGGGTGACATGGGAGCCATGCAGCAAATTGGCTTAGAAAAAGATTCCACCAAGCGCTACTTCTACGACATCAACATGCGCGTCTATCGCGAGATCCAGGATATTGAATCCTTCTCAAACGGCATGACGGTGGTGGCAGATACCTACGCCCTCACGGATACAAAATACCAACGCTCACTCACACAGGCTGCGCAAGGCGAGAATGTCCAAGTCCGTCTTAAGGTCTTAGTGCCAAAGCGTCAGCGCTATGTATCGCTTGAATATCATTTGCCTGCGGGGTTAGAAGGAGTCGACTTCCAATTAAAGACGAGTCCACAAAATCTCGGCGGACAAGAACAGCAATGTTATCCAGGTTGGGATGGCAAACAACGCTGCTTAGCCACAGGCCAAACCGATTGGTGGTGGGAAAATATCTGGAGCCATATCGAATACCGCGACGACCGCGTCTACCTCTTCGCGGACACGCTTGAACCTGGGGTTTACGAGTACAGCTTCATTGCGCAAGCCATGACGCCAGGGGAGTATCGGGTTCCTCCAGCACGGGTATACGAGTCATATAACCCGCTCTCGAATGCGCATAATGAAGGGAAGGTGTTTAAGGTGATGGCAAAATAAGCGCTAGAATAAGCTCAAGAGGGCGGCCGAGGGTCGCCCTCTTGTCTTCAAAAAGGCAAGATGTTAGGATTAGCCCGCTATTCCTTTCCGGGGTAGCTCAGCGGTAGAGCAGTGGACTGTTAATCCATTGGTCCAGGGTTCGAATCCCTGCCCCGGAGCCAT
>CAZTQP010000031.1:0-10874 GCA_964615825.1 uncultured Gammaproteobacteria bacterium | reverse complement strand
GTACGCACACCCAACCCAAACTTTGTCCATACATTTCCAAAGAATGGGAATGTAAGTTCATAAAAAGAAAAAAGGAACGTGTTTAATCCAACCCCCAACCCAGCCAACACAAGGGCAATCCACTTCCGCGTCCTCGATAACGATGAACTCGCGAGAATAAGAAACGGAATCAAAAAGAACCCAAGATACTGCCAAATAAAAAAGACCTGCGTTTTAACATGCTGAACCAGAATCGATTTCTCTTCGAACACATGAAAAGAAATAATATTCGTCGGCCACCATCCACGTCCCTGAAGAAAAAGGTAGATACCTCCCATCAAAAGACTTGCCGGCAAAAACCCACCCACAAATCCCTGAAGCGCCTTTCGTCGCTCAGGCTGCATAAGCAGAAGGAAGACAGACGCCACAAACACCGCCGCATAATTCTGGCGAATGCAGGCAGCATATAAGGCAAATATCTGAGCCAACCACAACCATAGCAAGCGCGGCGACTCCCACCATTTCCAATAAAAGAATACGGCGATCACCGCAAAAGACAAAGCCGGTACATCCGTCATGAACGAAAAACTGACGTTATAAAAAAGTGGATGAAAAAAGATGGCCAAACTAGCTATGAGCGCAACCACCACCCCCTGACGAGACGAGAGTAAACGATACAAACAAACCATCCCAACCATCCCAATCAAAACCGTAGACAGATGAAGAAGTGTAAAACTAAACCCAAACACAGACACAAGCCCTCTCGCATACAACAACTGCCCCATAAACACCGGCACAATAAACGGATCTAAGCGAAAGCTCTCCGCCTGAAAATCGCGCACCGCCCGCGCAAAAATCCAGTCATCATTCAGCGCAAATTCCCCAAACGGACGGGTAAACGCCACGGCCATCCCCATAACAAACAAAAGGGCGCACACCCCAATCCAAACCCGACGTCGAAAAGACAGCATAAAAAACATCGCAAGCGTAACAGAAATACGCACACCCGAACAGAAAAACACGTACGAATGGTACGTGTTTTTCTACACAGCCTATCCCCGTTTGTGAACAATCTTTATTGACGGATCGGCATCACAATATATTTAAACCCTTCCGCCTTCTCAGAACTAAGCACGACCGGACTAAAGGCATCAATCATCCGAATCGTTACCTGGTCCGTCCCAAGCGCCGCCAATCCATCCGAGACATATTTAAAATTGAGCGTCACTTTGTTCCCCTCCCCATCCAATTGCCCCTTAAGCACCGTCGTATGCGCCCCCGTCCCAGAATCAGACGAGGAAATACTCAATCCATTCGGCGTCTTCATCTCAAACAACACATCATAGATCCCCTGGCGCGCAAACAAACTCGCAGCCCGAATCGCCTTCGCCAACTCCACACGTGGAACCGTAAACGTCGATTTAAACTGTTGCGGGATGAGCGGGCGATAATCCGGAAACGAGCCCTCAATCAAACGCGAGACCAATTCCACATTCCCATATGAGAACACTAATTGGCTCTCTGTGATCGACCACTCGACAACCTCCGGCACCCCTACATCGTCCTTATACGCCGACAGGATACGTCCAATCTCCCCCAAAGCTCTCGCAGGCACGATACAGCGCGCCGAACGCGTGTTGCCCCCCTGAGCCATCGTCACGACTCGCTCAGATAAACGATATGAATCCGTCGCCGCCATCAAAAGCGTATCCGGACGCTCCTCCCCATGGAACACACACGACACACCAGACAACTCAGGTCGCGATTCCGAACTCGATACCGCAAACGCCACTTGTCCGATCGCTTGCTTCAAAAGCTCTGCTTGAAACCGATACGCACCATCGCGTGCCAGCTTTGGAATTAACGGAAATTCAGACGCAGGCATCCCCTTAATCGTCGTCACCTTGTCATCCGCGCTAATCTTAAGCCCTTCTTCCGTCACACTCATCTCAACCTTTCCGGCGGGCAGCAAAGATACATAATCCTGTAGCAACTTCGCTGGGACCGTATATTCCCCTGGTTGATCAACCCGACCTCGCACAATCACTGACACGGCCATTTCTAAATTCGTCGTACTCAATTTCAAGGTCCCTTCCTCCACCTTCATAAGCACGTTCGCCAAGATTGGCAGGTTGGCACTCTTCCCAGCAATATGACCAACCAAGGAAAGGCCTTGCAGGAGGTTCTCTTGTGTACAGGCAAAAATCATAATCATTCAATAAGATAGGTTCGTCTTCATCCTGACCTATAGACGCCATCCCTTCAAGTCCTAGCCTTTCCACAAGGAGAGGGGTGCTTAGGGATAGACTGGGTTAAGTATATAAAACGGAAGTAGTAATAATAAGCCCTGTGGAGATGTGGAGAAGCGGTAAAAATCCTCCTCTTTAAAGCAAATAAGAAAGAATTACCTCCACAGCGATCTGTGCAGCGCACCCGGATAACCTCGGATAACCTGCGGACAAAATAGCCTCCCAAGCGCAAGCGGATTCCTGCCGCACACCTAACCCCCAGCTTTCCCAAACAAATCCCCAGGCTTAGGCGGCTGTGTTGTAGAGGCGCTCTAAGATGAGGGTAATATCCTGTTTGACCTGTGTATCGTCCTGGATAAGATGTGTAATCTTTTCGCACGCATGCATGGCCGTTGTGTGATCGCGTCCGCCCAAATGATCCCCAATGGTGGGGAAAGAGCATTTTGTCTCCTCACGTAAAAGGTACATCGCAATTTGGCGCGGCAAGGCAAACCGTTGTTCACGGCTTTTGCCGACGATCTGCTCATGGGTGATGTCGTAATGCCCGCGTACCGCCTCAATCAATAACCGTGGGCTCACCGTTCGTTTTGTAATCGTGGGCGTAAAGCTTTGTAATAAAGGCTGGATAGAGCCCGAACTCGGTTGGATATTTTTAAATTGATGGTACGCGATAATTTTGTTCAGTGCGCCCTCTAATTCGCGGATATTCGATTGAATCGCTCCTGCCATCATATGCAAGATCTCTGTCGAAAGCGGATAGTTCTTTTCCCGTGCTTTTGCCTCTAAAATCGCTACGCGTGTTTCAAAATCCGGTTTGGTGATATCAATCATCATGCCCCACTCAAAGCGCGATTGAAGGCGACTTTCCAACGTTTGGATGTCTTTTGGAGGGCGGTCAGACGCAATAACGATCTGCTTATTGTTCTGATGTAGGGTGTTAAACGTATGAAAAAACTCTTCTTGGGTTCCTTCTTTTCCCGTCAAAAACTGGATATCATCAATCAAAAGGACGTCCACGGTCCGGTAGCGGTCTTTAAAATCTGTCGCTGCCCCACTGCGGACGGCTTGGATGAACTCATTCGTAAACCGTTCACAGGTCACATACTGCACCTTAGCATTGTTATTATCACGACAAACATGGTGCCCAATCGCCTGCAATAAATGCGTCTTTCCCATCCCAACCCCTCCATAAATAAACAAAGGATTGTATGCTTGCCCCGGTTTCGCCGATACCGCCATGCAGGCCGCATGCGCCAACTCATTATTTTTCCCTACAATAAATTGAGGAAAGGTATAGCGTGGGTTAAGTCCCAGTTCTGCTGCTCGTGTCGTGGGTTCAAAAGATCCAAAAGTTCCCTCCGTTCCCGGGGTCTGGTTCATTTCCTGTTCGGTATTTGGAGCTGGTATCGGTTCCGCCAAATGCTCAATCGGAAGCACCGTGGTATTTCGAACCTCTACGCGATAATGGATTTCGCGGATCGGTTGCGGACAGGCCGAGCGTAAGGCTTTTGCAATCGCGTCATGGTATTTGCGCTCTAGCCAAGATTTCGTGAACGTATTTGGAACCGCTACCACAATCCGCCCGTTTTCATACGAGCTAATGAACGTATTGCGAAACCAAGTCGTAAAATTAGCCTTAGATAAGGTGAGTTCGATCTCACCGAGGGCAGATTGCCAAAGTGCTTGCAAGTCCATAGGGTTATATGCTGGATACTTTCAATCCTGCATCACGTTGTCAAACATGTGGATAACCCGTGGAAAAACCAACAGTTTATCCACAGCTTATCAAAAACCATGGGGATTTTACGGGGAGAGACCTTGCCAAAACCAAATAAATATCCTAGAGTACTCCCATTCTTATGGCTACCAAACGAACCTACCAGCCCAAAAAGCGCCGACGCGCCCGCGTTCACGGTTTTCGTGCTCGCATGCAGACCTCCGATGGTCGCGAAGTCCTCTCTCGCCGTCGTGCCAAAGGCCGCAAACGCATCGCCATTAAAACGGCCAAAGTCAACAAGCGTTAATCCCGTGCTCCCACGCACTGATCGCCTGCGCCGCATGCGCGACTTCGCCCTCCTCTCTCAGAGGGGGCGCGTTGTTTTTGGCCCATTTTTTACCCTCCGCTTCCGCCCAAGCCAAGAGGCCACCAAAATCGGCTTCGTCGCCAGCGCCAAAATTTTCAAAACCGCCGTCGCCCGCAACCGCGTCAAACGCCGCCTCCGCGAAGCACTCCACCTCACCCGTCCCTTGTGGCCCCTGAAGATGGATGTTCTCTTCATCGCCAAACCCGAAGCCACCACCACCGAATACCAAACCCTCGTCGCCTCCGTAAAACGCGCCTTCGAAAAAATCCCCGAAGCTCTCAAAGCCCCTCCCACGCCTCGCAAAAACCCCAAAGCCCGCCGTAAAACATCGGTTGTATATAAGGGTCAGTCATGAAACGCGTAGCGTGAAGCCCTGATCCCTCTCCCTCCTCAACTCCTCTAGGGCTCCGACACAAATGCTTTTTTGGTCAACTGCTGTCTGAGCAAGGAGCTAAGGCCGTTGCTCTCGATTTGCGGTTGCAGGACTTAGCTCCGGTCCGCCCCAAAGAGCTTTGGCGGAATGCGAGTTCAGTTGACCAAAAAAGCATTTGTGTCGGAGCCCATCGCCTATCCCTCTTTACTTCCCGAAGGGCTACCCGTTCCGCTGCGAGATCTCTCGACGGCGTATAACTTCGCTCGAGATGACAGGTAAATAGTATGCGCCTCTTTTTTCAATACCTGATACGTTTGTATCAAAACACCCTGTCTTTAGATCATGGGCCTCTTCGTCGTTTCACAACCCAACCAAGATGTAAATTCCACCCCACCTGCTCCCAGTACGCGTATGACGCCATTGGTCGTTTTGGAATATTCAAAGGCGTATATCTCGCCATAAAGCGCATCCTTCGTTGCCATCCTTGGAGCCTGGGAGGAATTGACCCTATTCCTGAAAAACTTGTAAAAAAATATAAATAATGCACAATACCGGCAGGAGGAAGTTCCGCATGGGACAACATCTAAGAGGACTCGCACTGGTCTCCGTACACGCCGATCATCCCTATGCCACGGGGAAAGATCTCCTCGTCGCTGTCGACGAGCGTCTCGCGGCATACAGGCGAGACCCCGACGTCGTAGCGCTCGACAGCGCCCGCTTCGCCGCACCCCCGCCCGAGGCTCCCGTCGCTCGCACTTCAAAAAACCCGGCCAACTAGAGCCACTTTCTCTCCCACCCTTCGTCCCTCCTCACTCTGAGGCAGCGGACGCTTCTTTTTTATAATCCCAAACCATCTTTCACGTCTTCTTCTTCCGACATCGGCAAAGAAACCCACTTCTTTTTTCCGGCCGTCCCTCTTTCAATCTCAACACGTGAAGGAGCGATCCCAAGTGTTTTTGCTAAAAAACGACACAGCGCCTCATTCGCTTTTCCATCCACGGGCGGAGCCGCCAATCGAATCTTCAAAGCCCCCTCGTGCCACCCCACAATTTCCGTCTTACTCGCATTCGGAATAACAATAACTGGCAAACGGTACATAAGGTAGGAAGTATTCGTTCTCCTACCCCCTCAACTTTTTCAAAATCTTCAAATCTTCCTCGACCGCATCATGCTCCGTCTCCAGATAGAAATTCATGTGCTGTAGTTTTGGATGCGTAATCATCGCCTCAAACCCATCTACACCAATAAAGCCTTTGCCTAAATGTTCATGACGGTCTTTGCGCGCTCCCAACTCTACTTTTGAATCATTGCAATGGCTCATCTTCAAGCGTTTCAATCCAATCACCTCATCAAACAATCCAAACGTCTTATCGACTTCTTCCTTGGTCCGCAAATCATATCCACTCGCAAACGCATGCGCTGTATCAAAACACACCCCCATCTCCGGCTGGTCAACGCCATCCAAAATCAACGCCACTTCCTCAAACGACGCGCCAATCACTGCCCCCGCGCCCGCTGATATCTCTAAAAGAAGCGTGGCCGCACCTTTATACCCATCATAAATTTTCTTCACCCCTTCAATCGTCCACTTCAAAGCCTGATCTCGGTCACCTTTACCCGCACTCCCCGGATGAAACATCACATATTTTGCTCCCAACAATGTCGCCCGATCCAATTCCTCGCGAACGATACGAATCGAATTCCCCCGCGTCTTCTCAAGTTCACTCGCAAAATTAATATAGTAAGGCGTATGGATCACCCATTCTTTAAAACCCCCATCTTTGCAGTTCTGCCCAAACGCATCCGCCATCTCGGGCGTAATCTTAGGTGCCGGTCCACCCTGCGGTGAACGCGAAAAAAACTGAAACACCTCGCATCCTAGAGCCGCCGCATTCGTAGGAGCGTTCTGCAAACCACCAGCCACAGACACATGACAGCCAAAATACATATGCAAAGACGATAGCAGATCACCCATGCTTTGTGTCAAATGTAAGTAACAAAAACATATAGAGAGCGTCTATATGTAAGGAGAGAGATTGGGGAATTGGATTAGTCTGGAGTCTGATACTCTTTGGCAAGCTGGCGAAGGATCAGGGAGAGCCTCTCTGTAAGTGGAAATGAAATTGAGAGATTCGCTCCCGAAAGAGCCACAGAGAGATACAAGAGTCCCTGTGCGACCTGTCTATTCGGAGACGATCCAAAACACCTGCGCGCCTCGGCACGCAGAATATTGGGTCCGAGTTCAGCGAGGGTGAGAAAGGAGAGGGGAGCGAGGAGGGTGTTCCAGGTCAGCAGGAAATGATGCATGGAGATTTCCAGTTCATCTCCTCCCTCATCGTCGAACGGATCATCCCCACACGTTTTAACCGACAGCTGGATATATCGACTCCAGATCTCCTCCAGATCAAACTCAGAAAATTTCATGAGACCGTCTCCTAGCCCGGGCTGAAGTGCCCGCGATTGACCCCTCATCAAACACAGATTCTCCAGATGAAAACAAAACATGACCACCTCGCAGGAAGATGGTCATGTCACACACGCAAACACCACCTACCTGCAAAGGTTGGTCAACGTCGTGGACGTCGTGTTGCGCACCATGTGAGAAGACCTTAAGCGATAAGAAAAATCCTGTCAAAAACAAAACATTCCCTCCTTCCTCCGACAACGACATGAATCGTTAGCAAAGAAAGAAGGGAAGAGAATCCCGAAAGGGAGAGAAGGAAAGATGAAAGAGCGTGGTTCAGGGTGTGTAGAGCCCGAGCCCGTGGTAGAGCTCCCGCATCGAGGCCGCGACGTCAGGGGCGATGATGAGGTTGGAGGAGACGTCAGGGAAACCGCTGCTACGGAAAGCCTGAACCAGATCGCGGTTGTCGTAGCGGAGGTCCTTGAGTACCGCACTCCGGCGAATCCAGGCCATCCGCTTGCCCTTCACTTCCCAGTTGCCCTTGAGCTTGGGCAGTCTGGCAACCTTGGCGGTTGCGCGCACCACGAACGTGGTGTTGGGTTCGTCGGCGAACAGCTTCACACCACACGCCTCATCCATGACGAAGGAGATCCCACGAAGTCCCGTAGTCTCTTCGGTGGATTCACGCCAGGCCGTGTGGAAGGGATCCTCGTCGAGGTTGGAGTATCCGCCGGGAGGCATGCAGTACTTGCTGTCAGAAAACCCACCTGCCGTCGCGGTGCAACGGATCCCCATCGGGATGTACACCTCGCCTTCCGCCTCGACCTCGAGCGCGGCGGCCGCACCGAAGGTGCAGTGGAAGATCTGGGGGATGAGCCCGAGAGCCTCTTCAGAAGACAGACCCTCTCTTTCCAGGGCTTTCATGACGTCCTTGAACACCGAGAACTGAGCCCAGGCCCGCAGGTAGGGAACCTTACCCAGCTGGAGCAGCAGGGTCGCGCGCCTGCCACTCTGGTACACCGGAACGCGCATGATGTGCGAGCAGACTTCATTCCTGTCGTCGCCGTCGACCAGCCTGAAGCCAGTGAGCGTGGGACGCAGATGATTCGAGAGGTGCCTGCCGTTATCCCGTACCTTCTGAATCTGTCCGATACGCACGCCTGCCGCTCGTGCCAGCATCTTCTCGACCTTGTCCTGCAGCCTGGGAGGCGTTGCAGTCCATTCAACTCCTTGCATCATTGGTCCTCCTAACGCGAATATCGCCCAACCTGTTCAGGCGACAAAAAACCTTAAGCATTCTGACACAAAAAGTCAAACACCACCCCTTCCGAGGTGGTGTCTGTTCTTTCTAAGGATACCTGTTCCGCTGCGAGATCCCTCTCTTCGTCGAACTTCGCTCGGGAAGACGTAAGAGGGGGGCTACTTCTTTTCTTTTACACACTCCTTCTTCAACCATTCCAATGTCTTCCGATTGCGTAACTGGATCGCAATATATTGGCGATATTCTGGTGAGGCAATCCGTTCGCGTGTCTCCTTGTCGTTCTCGCGAATACGCATCAAGATATCGTCCGTTTCTTTATCGAGCTCCTCTTCGCTAATCGCCACTTGTTGTTGTTTCGCAAACGCCTTCACCAGCACCGCCGTTTTAATCCGACGGATCGCTTGTGCCGTCATGTCCAAGCGTAACTCATCGCGCGTCTTCTTGATTGAGGATAAGTAGTCTTCCCACTTCATCCCTTGTTCTTCGACACCATGTTGGAGTTCATCCATCATGCGACGTGTTTCGTCCGTGACTAAAACTTCGGGCACTTCCGTAAACTTAGTGGCGTCCACCAGTTTTTCTAACAAGGCAAGTTCACTTACCTCTTCACGACGGCGTTTTTCTTCCACCTGCAAGTTCTCTTTTAACTTGCCTCGTAATTCCTCCATATCTTTCAAACCCACACCTTGGGCAAAGGCATCATCAACAGGCGGTAACTGCATCTCAAACACCCCCGTCGCTTTTGCTGTAAAATCAATATCTTTTCCGGCCAAATGCTTCTGGTAATGTTCCGTTGGGAAGGGGAGCGTAAAGCTTCGTTCTTCGCCAGCTTTAATTCCGAGCAATTTTTCCGTAAAACCCGGAATATAATTCTGCTCATTCATGTAGATACGGTAGTCGCGTCCCGTTCCGCCATCGACGACCACACCGTCCTTTAACATCGAAACATCAATCACGACCAAGTCCTCAAGGGTGGCTTCACGTTCGGCGCGCACTTCTTGACGACGCATCTTGCGCATCTCTTCGATCGCCTCGTTCACGTCCTTTTCCCCGACTTCTTTCGTGGTTTGTTCTACCGAGCACTTCTTAAGGTCGGGCAATTCAAGTGCTTTCGGTTCAATCGGGGCCGTCACCGTGAACTTGATGGGCTGGCCTGGCGTCAATTGGTCTACTTGAATATCCGGTGACCCAACCACATCCAACGATTCATTCAAAATCGCTTTGGCATAAAAGGCACGCACGATTCGTTCTAAGGATGCTTGTAACAACGACATTTCTCCGTACGCACGCTTCACCTCATCAAAACTAGCTTTTCCAGGACGAAAGCCGGGCAACGGGCGCGCCGTGCTCATTTCGCGCGCCGCCTCTTCCAAATAGGCGCGTACTTCCTCGTACCCAACTTCGAATTCGAGTTTCACTTGGGATTTAGGCAAATCGGTCTTTTGAATCGTAGGCATAATAGTAGACGGAGGGTACGAAAAAAAAGCCTTCCCGTCAATTGGTCTACCCCTTGCCCACATCCCCAAAACCCCTTACCATGCGCCCACATCAATATGTCTCTCCAAATCGGTATTGTTGGTCTTCCAAACGTAGGTAAATCTACGCTTTTTTCGGCGATTACCAAAAAACAAGTCGATTGCGCCAACTACCCCTTTTGTACCATCGACCCCAATGTCGGCGTCGTTGAAGTGCCGGATGAGCGGCTGGCTCTTTTAGGCGCGGTCGACAAGACTGAGCGTATCGTCCCGACCGTTATCGAATTTGTCGATATTGCCGGACTCGTAAAAGGTGCATCCGAAGGCCAAGGCTTAGGCAATAAATTTTTGACCAACATTCGCGAAACCGACGCTATTGCGCAGGTCGTGCGTGCCTTTGATGACACTAACATCTTGCATGTCGATGGCTCAGTGAACCCAGTCCGCGATGCCGATACCATCAATACTGAACTCGCCCTCACCGACGTCGAGAGTCTTGGCAAACGTCTCCAAAATGCCGAAAAACAATCCCGCAGCGGCATGACGAAGCCGCTCGAACTCGAAATTGCCGTCCTCAAAAAAGCCGTCGACAGTTTAAATAAAGGAGTGATGCTCCGCGACCTCGAATGGACAGAGGATGAAATAGTCGTGTTACGACAGCTCAACCCGCTCACCCTCAAACCCATGCTCTACGTGGTGAACGTGAACGAAGCACAACTCGCGGACGAATCTTGGAAAGCACGTGTTGAAGGCTTGAAGGGGATGCTCGTGCCCGTGTGTATCAAAATGGAAGCAGATCTTTCTTCCATGGGACCCGAAGAAAAGAAAGAATACTTGGAACTCGCTGGCCAAACCCAATCCGGCCTCGACCGTCTCATTCAAGAAGCCTATCGCTTGCTAGGTCTCATTACCTTTCTCACAAGCGGCGTCCAAGAAACCCGTGCCTGGACCGTCAAAGAGGGGAGTAAGGCTCCCGTTGCGGCTGGCAAAATCCACTCCGACTTCGAAAAGAATTTCATCCGCGTCGAAATCACGCCCTGGAAAGACTA